>PBRG01000076.1 GCA_002726615.1 Marinobacter sp. | reverse complement strand
TGTTCGGCCAGTTCGGGGCCACTGCCCTGACGGATGGTAAAGCTGGTATCCACCTGCGGATTGACGTTGGGCTCAGACACCGCCACTCCGTCGATCAGCCCCTTATCGTCAAGTTCGGCGGCACGGACCGAGGCCCCACCGCCGTTGGAAACGCTGGACGCAATCACCAGGGTATCCTGCGGCTTCACCTTGATCACTTTGCGGCCATTAACGGCTTCCTGCCCGAATTCCTCGTTCAGCACGTAGAAGCCGAACTCAATCGACTGCAGTACATGCCGGCCCCAGTCAGCCTCCGGATTGGCCTTGGAGTGCGCGTGCTTGTAGGCGAAACGGTCCGGCCAGGCGGCGTCAAAGTCGGCCCGCGCCTGGGCATCCAGATCCGCCCGGAACTGCACCGGCTCGTCGGCCTGGGTAAGTGTACCGTCGATACGCTGGGCCGCGTTGGTGGCCAGGTTGTGGGAACCGGTTCCCGTGCCCTTGTCCGTGTATACCACGGCGCAGCCTTTCTTCAGGCCCCATTCGCCGGCGGTACCGATCGCGCCGTAAATGCCGCGGGAGCCAGACGAGGGCGCCGTTACCATACAGGCCTGCTTGGGATCGAAACTGGCCGGCACCTGTACCATCACGGTCACCGGTACATCGCCGCCATCAACCGTCATGTAGGCCAGGTATTCATTACCCGGAATCAGCCCCTCACCACTGCTATCGACCTGGGGACCGAAAAATTCGCCGTAACCGCCTCCGGGCACGGTGTCCACAAGAGCCCGATAGTTGTTGTAGATGGCTAGCGTCCGGAGTTCTTCAGGCGTGGGATTAACCGGATCATCGAAGGCCGGTGCCGTTGCACTGGCCAGGCCGATGGCACCCAGGCCACCAGTCAGGAGATCATTGGTGACACCGTCATACTGGGTGGAATGGACATCGCCCTGGATGAATCCCGGGAGTTGATTGAAGGGTTTCTTGCTGCTGTCATTGCAAGCGGTACCCGTCAGAGTCACCGCGCCAATCAGCGTGTACTGGAGTAGCGTTTTCATACGTTGTTCCCTGTTGTTTTTGTTAGACATGAGAACCCGGCGTACACGAACGAAGCCGGGTACCATGACCGGGACCATGCGTATCCTGTGCCAATACAGCAGGGCTTTGATTTTCATTGCTTTTTCCGGGAACCGCTCTAATTCTCAAGCACTATTTCCGGATTTCCGGACAGTGGTCGGAGGGGGGGGTCGTCAGAAATGCCCTGTGCAGGCCGTCTCGCGACATTGTCCTGAACCCAGGACAGTGTCCCGTTATCAGGACAGCGCTGAGCACCACACAATGCATCCGCGGTCATATTCGAGACGTATAAGTCTTCGTTTCCGACTGGATGAACGGAGAGTCCATGCACGTTAACCGCCTTCTGGCATTGGCCGCCAGCACCTTGCTATCCGCCTGCGCCTCACACCTGAACGCGCCGGCAGAAACGGTGCCGGTACCCGATACCAGCTTTCGCACCACAACCGGCATCACCTATTCCCCGGACAACTGGCCGCAGGAACTCCAGGCGGATCTTTATCTGCCAGACAGACCCGCCCCAGCACCTGCGGTACTCCTGGTGCATGGTGGTGGTTGGGAACGGCGTTCGCGGGAAGACATGACATGGATCGCAGAGCACCTGGCCGGCCGGGGCTTTGCCGTGATGAACATTGACTATCGGTTTGCGCCTGAACACACCTTCCCGGCGCAACTCTACGATCTTCAGATCGCCATGAACTGGCTTCACACCATGGCGGAGGCCTACAACCTGAAACGCACTGCAGTCAGTGCGTTTGGCTTTTCTTCCGGTGCCCATCTGGTCAGTTTGATGGCCGTGATTGCCGAGAGCCAACATCCGTTGAACCAACCATACGGAGGCGCAGACACCCGGCCGGAAGCTGTTGTTGCCGGTGGTTTGCCGGCCGACCTGCGAACCTTCGGATCCGGAAAGCTGATCCGTCAGTTCCTGGGCGGTGATCAACAGGACATTCCAGCTGTTTACGAGGCCGCCTCGCCGATCACCCACATTACCGCCGGCACGCCTCCGTTTTTCCTGTTCCACGGTGCCCAGGACATGCTGGTGCCTGCAGATCAGGCACGGGATTTCCGAACTCGCCTTGCGGCGCATCACGTTGAGAGTGAGCTTTACCTGATGTACCTGCGAGGCCACATCACCAGTTTCCTGACCGCTGGCAATGCGGTTGAGAAAGCCACAGACTTCCTGATCCGCCACACAGACAAGCAGCCGGACTGATTAAAGCGTCACAAACGGAGCAATCGTTAAGGCCAGGATAACAACGATGGCCAGGCACGCCGCCAGGGTCGTCACCGGCCTCCGACGAAGCCGGTGCCAGAATCCGCCGACCCGGCCTGCCGCCAGATCTTCCTCATAAGCGTCTCGCTGACGCTGCAGGCGCTCCTGCTGGTAGGTTTGCAGCAATGCCCTGGCACGCTGGGCCTCCTCGTTGTCGTGGACCCAGAATCCACCCATGCTGATACCCCAGCGACTGGGAGGCGTCTCGTAGTAGGGTACATTGTGCGTCTCGAACAGCTCGCGTATCTCGTCCGCTTCATCGTCAGGGACGTGACGAAGGTTCATGAGGTGGTTGGTCATGGTAGGTCCGACACCGGTTTATGGGATACCCTTATTATCCTAGACCCTTATCCTAGCATTCCGCGGCGGCTCTCACCGCCCAGTTGATCAGGATACTCAATGCCAGACAGCGCCATTCGACGATTACTGGAGTTCGACAATCAGGTTCAGCGCGACCGCGACCAGAACCCGGTGTTCCTGCACCGGCGGGATCGCCGTTTTGCCCTGGACTGCCACGACCAGGGTGTCGGCCCGGACCCGGATCGGTGGCTTGAACATGTCAGGCGCCTGTCCAGCCGTGCATCGACCAATGACCCGCTAAAACTCTGGCGAAGGGTGACCACAGGTTTTGCCCTGGCAGGGCTCGTTGCCGGAACGCTGGCCATGCTGGGGTTGCTGTTCTACGACGGTGGCCAGCGAATCAATCTTACGGTGATCCTGGCCTTTGTGCTGCTCCAGTGCATCCTTGCTGTGACGACCACTATCCAGGCCTTCGCCGGCTGGCAGCCCTGGCGTTGGCTGCTGAGGAAGTTTTCGGCCGCACGCCCCTCCGACGCCCTGCAAACCCTACAACCGCTTTTAATGGCCCGTGCCGCCCATACCGGCGGACTGGTGTTTGGTGTCGCCGGACTGATAACACTGCTGGTATTGGTGGTGATCCAGGATCTCGCCTTTGGCTGGAGCACCACCCTGAACACCGGGAACGACAGCTATTACCGCCTGCTGGCCGCCATCGCCACGCCCTGGCAGCACCTGTGGCCAGCGGCCATGCCGGACCGCGAACTGGTGGAGGCCACCCGGTTCTTCCGCAGCGAGTCGTCCACCAATACCGATCCGGCCCTCTGGGGGAGTTGGTGGCCGTTCGTGACCATGACCTGGATAACCTATGTCGTCCTTCCCCGGCTTGCTCTGCTGATGCTGACGATCGTTCATACCCAACTGCGTGCCCGTAAGGCACTCCAGGCCCATCATGGCTGGATCGCCCTCCAGTACCGCATGGAAACCCCCACCGTGGATACGGGCAATCGTCACAATGACGCCGCCGACCAGCCGGATACGACAACGTCTGCAAAATTGCAGCCTCTCCCCAGGGCTCAGGCTATTATTCGCTGGGCGGAAGCTGGCAGGCCCACACTGCCGCGGGCCATCATTGCAGGAGACCAGGAGCTCCTCGCCGCCGGCGGTAGCGCCTCACTCGAGCACGACCATCACATCATCAAACTGGCAAACCAACAACTGACCAGTGCCCTCACTCCAGCGGCGATCATCGTCACCCGCAGCTGGGAACCACCCACCGGCGAGCTTGCGGATTTTCTACAACAGGCCCGCGATGCATGGCCAAGGCACACCACAATTGCGCTGGTACCAATGGCGACTCAACCGGACCAGTCACCACCCGACCATCAACTCAGGCAGTGGCTGCGGTTTGCTGAGCGCACGGGGGATGAGAGGATGGTGGTCAGCACGCCGATGACGACACCGCCAGATATCCTGATGCACCGCGCACTGCAGGACGAGGACGAATCATGAAAGCCCCCGTGTTTGCCGTGGTCGGTCACCCCAACAAGGGCAAATCCAGCGTTGTGGCCACCCTTTCCCAGAACGATGCCATTGCCATCGCACTGGAGCCTGGAACCACCCGCAAGCATCAGGCCTATCCGTTGGCTGTCGACGGCAAGACCCTGTACACACTGGTGGATACACCGGGGTTCCAGCGCCCCCGGCGCGTACTGGAATGGCTGGAAGCTCACAGTGTATCGGCCTCGGACCGCGCGGAAACAGTCGCTGCTTTTGTGGTCCAGCACCGCCAGGATGAAGGCTTTGTCGATGAATGCGAGCTCTTGCAACCGCTCATTGAAGGCGCCGGCATCATCTACGTGGTTGACGGTTCCGTACCCTACAGCACCCAGCATGAAGCAGAGATGACCATCCTGCGCTGGACCGGCCGGCCAAGCCTCGCCTTGATTAACAGCATTGGTGAGGACGACTTCAGCGACACCTGGGCCAGGGCGCTCGGCCAGTTTTTCCAGGTTGTCCGGACCTTTGATGCCGTTCGCGCGCCCTTCGAGCAACACCTCAGCCTGCTGCGGGCCTTTGGACAACTTGAGCCTGACTGGGAACGACCCCTGGAAAACGCGACGGCGTTTCTCTCGGCGCAGAGACGGCAACGCCGCACCCAAGCAGCTACACTCATCGCCCGCAGTCTGGAAGAGATGATGTCCTTCCGCGAAAAACGGACACTGACCACGCTCCAGACCAGCGAAATCTCCGATCACGACCTGGCCACACAGTTGCGCAAAAGCTGGTATGACAACCAGAGAAAACAGGAGCAGCACCTTCGAATTGCCATTGAGAAGGTCTACGAGCATCACCGGGTGCGACGACAGGAAGCGGAACTGGAGTGGCACAGTGAACACGACCTGTTCAGTGAAGACAGCCACAAAGCCTGGGGGGTAAACCGTCGCTACCTGGCCACCGCAGGTTTCGGGGCGGGCGCGGTGAGCGGTGCCGGGGTGGATGCGCTGACCCTGGGCCATTCACTGGGCGCCGGAGCCCTGGTAGGCGGGCTGATCGGCGCCGCAGGCAGCTATTTTTACGGCGATCGCCTGTCATTGCCGGTGCTCAACACCGGTGTATTGAAAAACGGGCTCAGGACCGCCACCTTCGGGCCTGTACAAGACAGCCAATTCGGCTATGTTGTATTAGGAAGGGCCGTCAATCACTGGTGGCATATCAGCCACCGGAACCATGCTGGCCGGGAACTGCTTGATCTAGAACCTGCCGATGACCATTGGCTTGAGCAACTCGACCGCAGGCAACGCCAGACCATCCATCAGGCCTTTGAACGTTGTCGGAAAAAACGCGGCCTGGATGACAAAATGAGAACGGCCTTTGTTGCCGCCATCGAGCAGTCGCTGGACGCCTACGACGATTGGCGGTTGAACCGAACCTGAGGGGGATGTTTATACTAGAAGGCTGCTCCATCACACAGCGAGGGATAAGTATGAAAATTGTACGAGTTCAGGACATTATCGGTTCCGAGCGCGAAGTATCAGGGCCGGGCTGGACCAGCCGCCGTATGCTGCTGAAAAAAGACGGCATGGGCTTTTCATTCCACGAAACCATCATCCCTGCGGGCGCCGAGCTGAATCTGTGGTACAAGCACCACCTCGAAGCCGTTTATTGTGTCGCCGGCAACGGCAGCATCTACGACAAGGCCACCGGTGAAACCCACGAGATTTCCGATGGAACACTGTACGCTCTGGACAAGAACGACCCGCACACCCTGCGTGGTGGTACCGAAGACATGCGACTGATCTGTGCCTTCAACCCACCCGTCACCGGCCGTGAAGTTCACGACGAAGACGGCGCTTACCTCCCGGA
The DNA here is from genome assembly GCA_002726615.1 of Marinobacter sp. Taxonomy (GTDB): domain Bacteria; phylum Pseudomonadota; class Gammaproteobacteria; order Pseudomonadales; family Oleiphilaceae; genus Marinobacter. The sequence goes on along the minus strand of PBRG01000076.1, from coordinate 1,442 downwards.
CACCGGCGACAACTAAGCCCGGCCCCCGTGGCTGACGTTTCAGGCACGACAACACCGCCACCGGCAGCCAAACTGCTCCCGGTGGCGGTGTTGCTTTGGCTGGCCGGTGTTTACCTGCGCATACCGGTACTGGTTGCGCCACCCCTGGCACCCTTCATCAGCGACGAGCTCAGCCTGTCTCAGGCCCTGACTGGCGCGCTCACTACTCTCCCTATACTGATGCTGGCCGTGGGTTCCATGCCTGGCTCCCTGGCCATCGCACGACTGGGCCCACGCAATACCCTGGCACTGGCCATGGTGATCATGGTGATCGGTTCCGCCGGTCGCGGGCTGTCACCGGACACGGTTACACTCATGCTGGCAAGCGCCGTCATGGGCCTGGGTGTAGCCATGATGCAGCCCTCCCTGCCGGCGCTGTTGCCGCGCTGGCTGGAACCCAAACATCTGGCCATCGGCTCCGCCATCTACATGAACGGCATGCTGATGGGCGAATTCATCGGCGCCGGCATCACCCTACCGGTGCTGATGCCACTGATGGACGACAGCTGGCGCGCCACCCTGCTGGCCTGGTCACTGCCCGCCTTGCTGGTCGCCGCCGCCCTGTTCCTGCCACGACGGGAAATGGCCCGGCCGGTTAAAAAGCCCGCCTGGCTGCCTGACTGGAAAAACCCGCTGACACTCCGGATTGGCCTGCTACTGGGGCTTTCAGGCTCTCTGTTCTTCGGCCTCAACGCCTACATGGGCAATATTCTGGAGCAACAGGGCAACTTCGACATGCTGGCGGATGCGCTGTTCTGGTACAACTTCGCCCAGGTAATCGCCTCCCTGGTCATGTTGAAAATGGCGAGGTATTGGGTAGGCCTCAAAGGCCCCATCATGGTGATGGCAACCTGCAGCATCCTGGGCACAATGGGAACGGTCGTCTTTACTGGCTGGTGGTCAATAGCCAGCGCAACGTTTATGAGCTTCACGGCCGGTATTCTGCTGATCCTGCTGGTGGCTTTACCTCCTGTACTGGTGGAATCAAGAGAAACGGGGCGACTCTCGGCAGGAAACTTCCTGGTTGGTTACACAGTGGCGTTTTCTGTGCCCATGATCGGTGGGTTACTGGCCGACTGGGGCAACGACGCCCGATACGCCATTATCTTTATCATCGCCTATTGCGTTCTGGTTCTTCCCCTGACTTTTACCCTGGACCTGAAACGACAAAAGGGCCGACCCGAAAGTTGACCCTCTGTCTGGTGCCATTGATCTATGTTGTGCCGGGCCGCGGGGTGGGGGTATTTTTTCCTTGGAAATGGAACTCGCTTCGCTCATACACCCATTTCTGGCGGAAAATATACCCCCACCCCACGTCCTTACTGCTGGCTTAGATGTAATAGTCCTTTAACGGGGGGAAACCGTTAAATTCTATTGCACTGTACGTCGTGGTGTAGGCACCG
>PBRG01000075.1 GCA_002726615.1 Marinobacter sp. | reverse complement strand
TGCGTGAATGCGGCGCACTGGCTGTCCTTATACCGGAACTGGAGCCACTCGAGGCGTTTTCTGACGCCATCGGCGCCTTGCGCCGTGCCCACCAAAGCAGCGATGACACCAGTGTCCGCTTTGCGGCGCTGCTTTCCCCCCTGGCGCCGGCCGAAGCCCGTAATCGAGCCAGGGCACTGAAAGCCCCCAACGACTGCCAGGATCTCACTCGCCTCACCACCGAACTGATACCAACGATCCGCACTATGACGTCTCACGACGCTGACCAGTTGTTGGAGATCCTGGGTGGCGCAGACGTGTGGCGTCGGGCCGACCGATTTTCCGGACTACTGGTTGCCCTGAAATGCGCGCTGCCGGAGCCAGAGCTGCACAAGGTGGATTGGCTGGAATCCGCGCAACATGCCGCCACCGGGGTACAGGCGAAAACCCTGATGGATCAGGGGTTTCGTGGAAAAGAACTCGGTGAAGCAATCCACAAAGAGCGGTTACGGCGTATCCTCGCATTCCTCAACAAAGAGTAAGACACGCGATGGCATCATCAACACCTGTAGCGCTCATTACCGGCGCAGCGCATCGACTTGGCGCCCATACCGCCAGACACCTCCACCAACGCGGCTGGAACCTGGTCATTCATTACCGTTCGCGGGAGGCGAACGCGAACGCCCTTCGTGACGAGCTCAACAGCATCAGGCAGGAATCGGCGGTTGCTATCCAGGCCGATCTTGCCGCCCCGGATCAGACGGAATCACTGGCTCACCAGGCAATTTCTACCTGGGGCCGGCTTGATGGCTTGGTGAACAACGCCTCGGTGTTCTATCCCACCCCTACACAAGACGCCAGCGCGGGTGACTGGGACGCGATCATGAACACCAACCTGCGGGCGCCTTTCTTTCTCGGCCAGGCCTGCCTCCCGGCCTTGAAACAGTCACAGGGCGCCATCGTGAATCTGATCGATATCTACAGCCAACGGCCGCTGGCCGACCATCCGCTTTACTGCTCCAGCAAGTCCGGACTCGCCTCACTGACCCTGTCCTGGGCAAAGGACCTGGCACCGGAAGTCCGCGTCAACGGCGTGTCGCCGGGCGCCATTCTCTGGCCAGAGGGTGATGCGACGATCGATGAAAGCTACCAGCAGAGCATCCTGGACAGGACTCCCCTGGCCCGCACCGGCAAGCCGGAGGACATTGCTGGCGCCATCGCCTTCCTGCTGTGCGACGCTCCGTTTATCACCGGCCAGATCCTCGCGGTGGATGGCGGACGCAGCCTCAATATGTGAGACCATCGCAGTTGCCTGCTTTGGCCCACTCGCGCTTTCCGATACAATGCAGTCAGCTTTTAAAATCTGAGTGCAAACCGGAGAAAGTCCATGCGTGATGTCGTTATCGTAGCCGCCAAACGTACCGCCGTCGGCAGCTTCGGCGGCGGGCTGTCCAGCCTGAGTGCCGATCAGTTGGGCAGCGCCGTTATCAAAGCCCTGCTTGCAGAGACCGGCGTTGCTGCCGATCAGGTCAACGAAGTGGTCCTTGGCCAGGTTCTAACGGCCGGTTGCGGCCAGAATCCGGCACGCCAGGCGTCCATCAACGCCGGCATCCCCGCATCGGTACCGGCAATGACGATCAACAAGGTATGTGGCTCTGGACTGAAGGCGGTGCATATGGCGGTCCAGGCCATTCGCTGCGGTGATGCCGAGCTGATGATTGCCGGTGGCCAGGAAAGCATGAGCCAGGCTCCCCACGTGCTGCCCAACAGCCGCAACGGTCAGCGCATGGGTAACTGGAACATGGTGGACACCATGATTTCCGATGGCCTTTGGGACGCTTTCAATGACTACCACATGGGCGTCACCGCGGAAAACATCGTGGAAAAGTATGGCATCAGCCGTGAAGAACAGGACGAGTTTGCTGCCGCGTCCCAGCAGAAGGCAGCCGCCGCGATCGACGCGGGCTACTTCGAGAGCCAGATTGTTCCCATCACCGTTCCTCAGCGCAAGGGCGATCCGCTGATCGTCAACACGGACGAAAACCCGCGGGCTGGCGTGACTGCGGACAGCCTGGGCAAGCTTCGTGGTGCGTTCAAAAAAGATGGAACCGTCACCGCCGGCAATGCGTCTTCCCTTAACGATGGCGCAGCGGCCGTCATCGTATGCAGCGCCGACAAGGCCAAAGAACTCGGGCTTGAGCCGCTGGCCACCATCAGGGCTCACGCCAATGCCGGAGTCGACCCGGCCATTATGGGCACCGGCCCGATCCCGGCAAGCCAGCGGTGCCTGAAACTGGCCGGTTGGTCGGTGGACGACCTGGATCTGGTGGAAGCGAACGAAGCCTTCGCCGCCCAGGCCATTTCCGTTAATCGGGATCTGGGCTGGGATACCGCGAAGGTCAATGTGAACGGTGGCGCCATCGCGCTGGGCCATCCAATCGGGGCTTCCGGTTGCCGAATCCTGGTCAGCCTGCTGCACGAGATGGCTCGCCGGGATGCGAAGAAGGGCCTTGCCACCCTGTGCATTGGTGGCGGCATGGGTGTTGCCCTCGCCGTGGAACGTTGATCACAGGATGTTGAACGTGGTGCTGTTCGAGCCGGAGATACCGCCGAATACCGGCAATATCATCCGGCTCTGCGCCAACACCGGCTGCCGGCTGCATCTGATTGAACCCCTGGGTTTTACCCTGGAGGACAAGCAGATGCGCAGGGCGGGCCTGGACTACAGCGAATACGCAACGGTAACGGTGCACTCCGACTACCAGGCCTTTTTGGAGAGTGAACAACCTTCAAGGCTTTTCGGGCTGACCACCAAAGGTAGCCGCGGCTATCATGATGTCGAATACCAGAATGGTGACTATCTGATGTTCGGCCCCGAAACCCGCGGGCTGCCACAGGACGTCCGAGAGGCGATGCCGGAGCACCATCGCCTGAGAGTGCCCATGCGACCGGAAAGTCGTAGCCTTAACCTATCCAACACGGTAGCACTGGTGGTTTATGAAGCGTGGAGGCAGTTTGGATTTGAAGGGTCGCAGTAACCCTCGCCCCAGCGGATGGCCCGTTCTTGCCGTTTTGCTCATGCTGACCACCAGCAACGCCTGGCCCAATAACGGAACGCAGGCTACCCGGGTTATCACCACGCCCTCGACAACTTCAGAAGTGTCTGTGGTCCTTGGCAAACAGATCATCAGAAAGCTCTATGACAGCTGCGGGCTGGACATAAGATATCTGGATGTCCCGGCTGCGCGGGCCGTGCTTATGGCAGAGAAAGGCCTGTCAGACGGCGAACTTGCCCGAATCCCCATGGCCGTCAACGACAATGCACCCTTGCTACCCCTGGCTACGCCGATCCTGGACGCACGCCTGGTTTCGATGGCTCTCAACGGCGAAACCAGTGACTCGAAGGCGTCTTTGAAGGGAAAACGGATTGGCTTCCTCAATGGCTATCGAATGGTCGCGGCAGTCCTGCCCGAGAATGTGACACAGATAACCACCAGTGACACCTTTCAATTGATCGATCTGCTCGAACGAGACCGTATCGACGTGGCACTGACCCTGGAGTGGGATGCTCTGGCGGCCAGGCGCAAGAACCCAAAACTGGACATTGGCGAGCCACTGCTGGAAGCCCCAATCTATCACTGGGTGCATGAATCCCGCAAAGGCGACATCCCCTGCCTGTCCTATGCACTGGAGTCGATGAAGGCGTCCGGTGAAATCGACCGGATAATCAGTGATGGCATGGGGCCGGAAACCGTCCAATAAAAAACCCCGCGAACCTGAAGCGTTGGCGGGGTTTTGTTGGCGCTTGCGCCGGGGGCGTATCAGTGAGTCTGCTCTTCCTTCGCTTCCCCTGACGCCTCTTCCTGCTTGCGCTTCAATGCCTGTGCATAGATGGCATCAAAGTTAACCGGTGCCAGCATCAGCGCGGGGAAGCTGCCCCGGCCAACGACGCCGTCAATGGCTTCCCGTGCATAGGGGAACAGGATGTTGGGGCAATAGGCACCCAGCATCTGGCCAAGCTGCGGGCCTTCAATACCTTTCACCAGGAAAACGCCTGCCTGTTGAATCTCGACAATGTAAGCCACTTTTTCATCGACTTTCGCGGTCACTGTCAGGGACAGGACCACTTCGTACTGGTTATCGCTGATCTTGTTGTGGGACGTGTTCAGATCCAGGTTGACCTGAGGTTTCCACTGATCCTGAAACACCGTCGGGGAATTCGGCGACTCGAACGACAGATCCTTCACATAGATACGCTGGAGCGCAAACTGGGGTTGGTTCTGGTTTTCGTTGCCTGCTGCGGCCTGCTCATTTTCAGCCATGTTCAATCCTTTCGTTCTCGGTAAGGGGCAACCAGGGCCCGTTGTTATGTCAGTGCTGCCGGAACAGTCTAATGCCTGGCTCCGCCGGCTGTTGTGAAACAGTGCGACAGTTTACCGTTCAGTTCAAGGCCTGGCAGTACCGTTACTTCTTAACCAGCGGCAGATTGCTGCCTTTCCAGTCCGCAACGCCACCATTGAGGCGAACCACATTAGCGTAGCCTTCCGCATTCAACTGCTTGACCGCCATGGCGGAATGCTGCCCCATCTTGTCAGCTACAATAATCTGCTTGTCCTTGAACTTCTTCAGTTCCGACGCACGACTTTTGATACTATTAAGGGGAATATTGATTGAACCGGTTATCCGGCCCTCGTTAAAATCCTTGCGATCACGGATATCGACGACGACAGCTTCGTCGCGGTTAATCAGATTCACGGCTCCCTGCGCAGAGATTTTCTTGCCACCACGGCGAGACTCGAGCACCAATATGGCCAGCAGGAAAGCGACAAACAGAGATACCAGAATGTAATGGTTAACCGCGAACTCGAACACCCTTTCCATGAAAACACCTTGCTGAATAGTTTGTGGCGGGATTATACACACCCTTCCCCAAGGACAGAAGGTGACCAGGCCGAAGGTGACGCCACTGGCCGGAGGGTGTGAAAATGTTTAGAATCAATGTTCGTTTTAGTAAATTTACCAAACTACCATCGGATTAAATGATGACTGCCACGCGTAAGCCTACCGCACTGATCATTCTTGATGGCTGGGGCCACCGTGACCCGGCTGAAGACAACGCCATCAGCAACGCCAACACCCCGTTCTGGGATAAGCTATGGAAAAATCAGCCAAAAACACTCATCAACACATCCGGTATGTTTGTCGGCCTGCCCCAGGGACAGATGGGCAACTCCGAGGTTGGCCACATGAACCTGGGCGCTGGTCGGGTGGTTTATCAGAGCCTGACACGCATCGACAAAGATGTAGAAGAAGGTAGTTTTACGGAAAATGCCGTACTCTGCGCCGCCATTGATAAAGCCGTCAGCAACAACCGTGCTGTTCACCTGATGGGCCTGCTTTCCCCCGGCGGCGTTCACAGCCATGAAGACCACGTACTGGCGGCCGCTGAAATGGCAGCCAAGCGCGGTGCGAAGGAAGTCTATATCCACGCGTTCCTCGATGGCCGCGACATGCCCCCCCGCAGTGCAAAAGCCTCATTGGAAAAGGCTGCCACCAAACTGAAGAACCTCGGGGTGGGCCGGGTGGCCTCCATTGTCGGCCGCTACTATGCCATGGACCGCGACAATCGTTGGGATCGCGTGGAAGAAGCCTACAACGTTATGACCCTGGGCGAAGCAGAGTTCACCTCAGCTGATCCGGTGTCCGCGCTGGAACAAGCCTACGAGCGCGGCGAAAACGACGAGTTTGTAAAGGCCACCCGTATCATGGCCAGCGGCGAAAACGAGGGCACCATCCGTGACGGCGACACCGTTATATTCATGAACTTCCGTGCCGACCGCGCCCGCGAGATGACACGCTGCTTCGTGGAAAAGGACTTCGACGGCTTTGAACGTCGTAAGCATCCGGAACTGGCTGACTTCGTCATGCTGACCGAGTACGCAGCCGATATTCATACCTCGTGCGCTTACCCTCCGGAACAGTTGACCAATGGTCTGGGCGAGTATGTGGCCAACCTCGGCAAAACCCAGCTGCGGATTTCCGAAACCGAGAAATACGCACACGTTACCTTCTTCTTTAACGGCGGTCTCGAAACACCGTTTGAAGGTGAGGACCGAATCCTGGTTCCTTCGCCCAAAGTAGCGACTTACGACCTGCAACCGGAAATGAGTGCACCCGAGGTCACTGACAAGCTGGTCGAAGCCATCAAAAGCGGAAAATACGATCTGGTGGTCTGCAACTACGCCAATGGCGACATGGTGGGCCATACCGGCAAGCTGGACGCCGCCATCAAGGCTGCAGAATGCATCGACCAGTGCGTAGCGCGTATTACCGAGGCTCTGCAGGAAGTGGGTGGTGAAGCATTGATCACTGCTGACCACGGTAACTGCGAACAGATGACCGACCCCAATTCCGGTCAGGTACACACGGCCCACACGATCGGCCCCGTGCCGCTTATCTACGTAGGCCCACGCAAGGTCAACCTCAGGGACGACGGCAGCCTCAGCGACGTGGCGCCCACCCTGCTGAGCCTGATGAGCCTGAAACAACCGGCTGAAATGACCGGGCACAGCCTGGTGGAGATCGGTTGATTCTGCGTCTTTGGCTGGCAGTGGCGATGTTTGCAGTCGTCACGCCAGCACTGGCGGAGCAACAGGTCACACCTGGCCAGATAGAAGATCTCAAGGAAGAGATTGCCGATATTGATGAGTGGCTTGCCGACGCTGAGGAAGACCGCTCCTCGCTGGAGCAACAGCTCTCCGGGCTCGAACGGGACATAGGCCGGCTCACCCGCGAACGTCGTGAACTCCGCCAGCAAGCAAGGGAACAGCAACAGCGCCTGACCGAACTTGGCGAGGAAGAGGCCGAACTCACCCGCGTGCTGGAAAGCCAGCGCGACAGCCTGAAAAAACAGATCCGCGCCGCCTGGATGGAAGGTGACGCGCCTGCCGTCAAAGTCCTGCTCAACGAGATTGACCCGGACAAGATCGCCCGCACGATGACCTACTACGAATACCTCAGCCGGGACACCATTGACCGCCTGGAGGCGTTCGCCGCCAATCTCCGCCAATTGAAAGAAACGCAGGACCAGGTTAAAGCCGGGCGACTGCGGCTGGCAAAGTTGGAAGAGGATGTAGCCGACCGCCAACAAAAGCTGAGCAGTCGCAAAAAGGAACGGGAACAAACCCTGGCTTCCCTCAAGACCGACATCAGCAACCGACTGACCGAACGCGAGGAACTGGAAGAGGACCGAAAGCGCCTGGAAAAACTGCTGCGGGAGGTCGAAGAGGCCATCGCTAACATCCCCACTCCCAATGAGTCAGACCCGTTCGGATCACTCAAGAACAAACTGCCCTGGCCGGCGGATGGCAAGGTTGTCAGTAGCTTCGGTGACAGTTATGCCAGCGGCAAGCTCAAGCACAACGGGCTGTTGATCAACACGGCCGAGGAAGGCGACGTAAGAGCCGTTCACTATGGCCGCGTGGTGTTCGCCAACTGGCTGCGCGGGTTTGGCCTGATCACCATCCTCGACCACGGCGACGGCTACATGACGCTCTACGGCCACAGCAGCAGCCTGTTCACCAGCCCCGGAGACTGGGTTGAAGCGGGCGAGGCAATTGCCCAGGCTGGTCGAACCGGCGGGACCAATGACCCCGCGGTGTATTTCGAGGTCCGCCACAACGGCAAACCGGACAATCCCCGGCGCTGGCTCGGCAACCGCTGAACCGGCTCATGCTACCTCAAAGGCTGACAAATCAGCCGGGTAACGCCATACTGTCCGGCAATACTTGGGAACAACCAGTCATCGGATTAACACAGGACATGTGAATGAGACGGGTAAGAAGTCTACACCACGCCAGCACACGCGCACTCGCCCTTGCCACCTGCTTAACCGTACTGCCCGGCCTTGTTCATGCCCAGGAAGCCGATGAAGACACCCGACGCCTGCTGGAGGGCATCCAGCACGGTGAACAGGTGGAAATACAGCTACCCGATCCGGAAGAACAACTGCCACTGGACGACCTTCGCAAATTTGCCGAAGTATTCGGTCGCATCAAAGACGCTTATGTGGAGGAGGTGGACGACCGCCAACTCCTCGAAAGCGCGATAAAAGGCATGCTGTCGGATCTCGACCCTCATTCCACTTACCTGGCCCCAAAAGACTACGAACAGCTTGAAGAAAGCACCTCTGGCGAGTTTGGCGGTCTGGGTATCGAAGTGGGCATGGAAGATGGCTTCGTGAAAGTCATCTCGCCCATCGACGATACTCCCGCCCAGAAGGCCGGTGTGCAGGCCGGCGATCTGATTATCAAACTGGGCGATCAGCCGGTGAAAGGCATGTCGCTGGAAGAAGCCGTCAAACTGATGCGCGGTAAGCCCGGAACCGTCCTTACACTGACGATCATACGCGAGGGAGAATCCACACCGATCGAAATCGATGTGGAACGTGACATCATCAAGGTCACCAGCATCAAATCCCGCATCATCGAGAACGGCTATGGCTACGTTCGCATAACCCAGTTCCAGGCGGATACCGGCAGCCAGTTCACCAAGGCACTGGAAGCCCTGGAAAAGGAACACGGCAGTGACCTGGACGGCCTGGTGATCGATCTTCGCAACAATCCCGGTGGCATTCTTCAGGCTGCGGTCGAAGCAGCCGATGCCCTGCTGGACAGCGGCTTGATCGTTTACACGGAAGGCCGCATCCAGAGCTCGCGCCTGCGCTTCAACGCCAAACCCGGGGATGTGATGCCGGATACGCCCATTGTGGTTCTGATTAACGGCGGCTCAGCGTCTGCATCCGAGATTCTTGCGGGCGCACTGCAGGATCACCAGCGTGCCGTGGTCATGGGCACCCAGTCGTTCGGCAAAGGCAGCGTGCAAACCGTCATCCCCCTGGATGAAACCCACGCCATCAAGATGACCACCGCCCGCTATTACACCCCGGATGGGCGCTCCATCCAGGCCAAAGGCATCAAACCGGATATTGAAGTGAAGCCGGCGCAACTGACCGAACTCGACAGCCAGCCGTTCTTCACCGAGGCGGACCTCAGCGGCCACCTTGAAGGGCAGGATGAGGGACAGCAGGAGGAAACGCAAAAGCAGGAGGGCGCACAAAGTACGTCGCCGGCGGACAAGGATTTCCAGCTACGCTCCGCACTGAACCTGCTGAAGGGCCTGGGCATTCTTAACAAGCGAAACAAGCCGGCACAGGAACGCGCGGATTGAAAGTTCTAGCAACACTGATTGCCGCCACTCTGATCGCGTTCCCGGTCATCGCCGGGGAGCACGAACGGCAGCTTCCCCCCACGATCGCCATCATTATTGATGACATGGGGCACAATCTGGTGGAAGGCGAGCGGCTGATCGCCCTGGATCAGCCCATCACCCTGGCTTTCCTGCCCTACCGCAGATATACCACCAGACTGGCGGAGTTAGCGCACCAAAGGCACAAGGAAATCATGCTGCATGCGCCAATGGCCAATACCCGCAACATTGGCCTTGGGCCCGGCGGCCTGAACCCGGATATGGACCAGAACAGTATAGCCACTACCCTGCGGCGAGCGCTTCAGTCCATTCCCCATGTGCAGGGCGTGAACAACCATATGGGCAGCCTGCTTACTCAACAACTTCAGCCGATGGACTGGGTGATGTCTGAACTCGATCACTACCCGGTCTACTTCGTGGACAGCCGCACCATCGCTTCCTCCATTGCGGGCGAAGTCGCAGCCGCTTACCGCATACCCACCCTCACCCGTGACGTCTTCCTGGATCACGAGCAAACCGAGGAATACGTGGATCAGCAGTTCGAGCTTCTTATCAAGCGGGCAAAAGAAAACGGCAGCGCTGTTGGCATTGGCCACCCCCATAAGGTGACCGTTGATTATCTTGAAAAGCGCCTGCCAGAGCTGGACGAACAGGGCATAGCCGTGGCGACCGTCAGCGGCGTATGGGCAATGAGGAATGGCAACCGGCCAATGTTCGCAGAGGGGGAAAAACGCGCGATTCGGCCAGCGTTGGCAAAGCAGAAATGAGGCCCAGCCTCAATCCCGAACAACAATCCCCTGGGCCTTCATAAACGCCTTGGCCTCTGGAATTGTATGCTGCCCGAAGTGAAAGATAGACGCCGCCAGCACAGCATCCGCACGCCCTTCCGTGACACCATCGGCCAGATGCTGAAGTTCGCCAACGCCGCCTGAGGCGATCACGGGCACCGATACAGCGTCGCTGATTGCACGGGTCAGCCCCAGGTCAAACCCGATCTTGGTGCCGTCCCGGTCCATGCTGGTCAGTAGCAATTCACCAGCACCCATGGCGGTCATGTTGCGAGCCCACTCAACGGCATCCAGGCCTGTCGGCTTGCGCCCACCGTGGGTAAAAATCTCCCAGCGCGGCTCCTCGCCCTCTGCGCTCACGCGCTTTGCATCAATGGCGA
>PBRG01000074.1 GCA_002726615.1 Marinobacter sp. | reverse complement strand
TGTCAACGCCGGTTTAAAAGTGACCCACTTATTGGCAATATCGCCGGTTGAAAACTGACCCACCCTTGGCGTTTAAGTGTTGGTTAATAGATCCTGGCTGCTGGCTGAGATCGGTGCGATACCCGCCATTTTCTTGTCCTTCAGTCGATAGCTTTCTCCTCGGATTTGGACGATGTGTGCGTGATGTAACAGCCGGTCTAACAGCGCAGCCGTTAACGTAGTGTCGTCGGCAAAGGCGCTGGCCCACTGCGAGAACGGCAGGTTACTGGTGACGATGACACTGCCTTGCTCGTAGCGTTTGGCGATGACATTGAAGAACAAGTTGGCTTCCTCACGGCCAAACGGAAGATAGCCGATTTCGTCAATGATCAGCAGCCGAGGCGCGAGAATGCTACGTTTCAGGTACTGATCCAGACGCTCCTGTTTCCGCGCAGTGGCCAGTTGCAGCATCATGTCAGCGGCCGCAATGAAGCGCGTTTTGATGCCTTGGGCAACGGCCTTGTGACCCAGGCTGATGGCCAGGTGGCTTTTACCAACGCCACTGGGGCCCAGAAGTACCAAATTCTCCGCTCGCTCTATGAAGGCCATACTCGTCAGCTCATTCAATTGTTTGCGCGGGGCTCCGCTGGCGAACTTGAAGTCATAATCCTCAAAGAGCTTGCGCCCCGGGAAGCCGGCGAACTTCAGCAAGGTCTCTCGGGATCGTTGTGACCGGGCGTTCAGCTCCAGGTTTAATAGCTGCTCCAGGAAGTCAGCCAGTGTGGCCTCCTGCGAGGCCGAATGGTCGGCGATAGCCGTCCATTCGCTGGCCAAAGTATCGAGCTTGAGGCTTGCGCAAGCGTGCTGGATACGCTGATGTTGCAAGTTCATAGACGAGTCTCCAGCAGCCGGTCGTACACGCTGAGAGGGTGCTGAAAGCTCTCTCTCGGAACAGGACGGGTTGAGACCGGTATTTGCTGTACCGCCGGTTGTGGCCGTGATGGCAGTGGCATGAGTTCAAAGCGTTCCTGATCCAGCAGTACCTGGGGTTTGACACCGGTGGTGCCGTGGATGCGCTGATGCGCCACGCGCTCCAGCCAGGGACCTATGTGCGCATTGGCCGTCGCGACGTCCAGCCGCAGGCCAGCCTGGTGCAGGGTAGCCGCCAGGGGCGTGATGAAGCTGTGCTTCAAGTAGCCATTGAAGCGCTCAACCTTGCCCTTGGTGCGGGCTCGGTAGGGCCGGCAGGCGCGCGCAACAAAGCCGTAATCCTGAGCCGTGGCCAGTAGCTGTGCATTCCAGCGATGACGGCCTTCACCGTAGGCATCGCGCTCGATCATGATGGTCTTGGCGTTGTCGAATAGGATCTCCTGAGTGACTCCGCCGAAGTACTGGCACGCCTCTTCGATACCACGTAACCAGTCCTCCTGACGTTCGTGCTCGGAGAACCGAACATAGGTGGCGCGACTGAAGCCCAGCGTGGCCACAAAGGCTTTGATCTTGCGACGGTGGCGGGAAATGGTCGTGAAATCGACTTGCATCTGTTTGCCAGGCGGCGTCTCGAAGCGGACCACCGGATCAGATTCGACGGTTTTGAAGTCGGCAACGTAGTGCTTGAGCTGGGTGATCCCGCCGGCATAACCGCGGCCCTGAAGCTCGCTCAATAGCACCGTCGCGGGTATCCAGTGCGGCTTCGCTGCTTCGATCCGCGCCAGCAGATAGTCTTTATAAGGATCCAGCTTAGTCGCTTTCTGCGCTCGGTCTGGATAGCTGGGCACCGCGCTCAGATCCCGCAAGTAGCGTCGCACGGTGTTGCGGGACACACCCAGCTTCTGGGCGATGGCGCGAATACTCTGGCCCTGACGATGCAATACATGAATTTCCACAAGTGTCTCCTGAGTCAACATCGGCCGCCGCCCTGATCATGGTATTAGGCGGCCATTTTGCCCCAGGTGGGTCAATTTTAAGTCGGCGCTAGTGGGTCAGTATTACTCCGGCGGTGACACGCTTTCACCCCAGATAGCCCTAGCCTCGAGTGCTAGCGTGCGTAGCTCGGCTCGATGCTCATTTACTTTTCCGAGCCGTTCAGCATAGATTCTCTGCTCTTCTTCAAGCTGCCGGCCCGCCTCAACCTCTTCTTTCTTGAGTTGAATCATTGGATTACGAGTCCAGTCAATCGCATCCTGAATCCGGTAGGTCGTCGTGAGAATCCTCTTCGCAACTTCGAACTTGGAAGTCCCATGAAGCTGTCGACGCCAAGTGCTTAACCCTAGTGTTCCGTGCGGTTAATTCGCTGACTGATATCGGTTACAATGTAAGCCTATCGATCAACAAGAATAGGTTTCCACTGTGCCCAAACCTGCAGCGCCCTTTAACCTGACGGTACACGATCAACTGGAGCTCGAAGGCTGGTGCCGAACCAATACTCTGAGTCAGCATCTGGCTCAACGTGCCAGAATTCTTTTATTGCTGAATGAAGGCGAGACACCCCAATGGATCTCGGACTCGCTCCAGGTCAGCACTCAAACCGTATTCAAATGGCGCAAGCGCTACCTTGAACAAGGTCTTGAGGGGCTTTGTGATGCACCGCGCCCAGGTCAGCCCCGAAAACTGGACAACAAAACCGTCAAGAAGATTTTAGAGGACTCGGTCCACAAGGTCCCTAAAGAGGCCACACACTGGAGCATCAGTCTCATGGCCAAGCATGCCGGGGTGACGTGCTGGCAAGTGCGTCAGATATGGAAAGCGGCTGATTTGAAGCCGCACCGGCTCAGAACGTTCAAAATCAGTAACGATCCCAATTTTGCTGAAAAAGTGTGTGACGTTGTAGGCCTTTATATGAATCCGCCGGACAATGCACTGATTCTGTCAGTTGATGAAAAGACCCAGATTCAGGCTCTCGACCGGACGCAACCAAAATTACAGCTCAGGCCTGGGCAAGTTGAGCGTCACACACACGATTACAAGCGCCATGGCACGACCAGCCTGTACGCTGCCTTCAATATTTTGACGGGCAAGGTGATTGGCCGCATCACCCAGCGCCACCGCGCCAAGGAGTTTTTGGACTTCTTGCGACAGATCGACCGGGAGACTCCGAAGGCTCTGGATCTGCACTTGATTCTGGATAACAGCTCTACCCATAAAACCCCGGAGGTCAAAGCCTGGCTGGCCAAGCACCCTCGGTTCAAGCTGCATTTCACGCCCACGAGCGCGTCCTGGCTGAATGCGGTCGAGGGCTGGTTTGGCCAACTGGAACGACGAGCGCTTTATCGGGGTATTTTCACCAGCGTCAGCGAACTGAAGTCAGCTATTAAGAAGTACATCAAGGTTCATAATGAGACACTGGCCAAGCCATTCCGATGGCACAAAAGCGCCGAATCCATTATGACATCGGTCGCGAGGGCAAAGCTGAGTTTAATCGATAATAAGTCATCGAATTAACCGCACGGAACACTAGCCTATGATTGGACTTCCCCCGGTTTTCGGCTTCATCCGCTTAAGGGTAAAGACAAAGGGCGGTGGTCGATTTGGGTTAGCGGAAATTGGCGCATGACGTTCGAATTTCAGGACGGCAACGCTTATATTCTTGATTATGAGGATTATCACTAGTGAATATGCATAATCCGCCGCATCCTGGCGAATTCATTCGGGAGGTGTACCTGGAACCTTTCGGTATCAGCTCTCGTCAGCTTGCTTCCAGTTTGGGTGTTTCACCTTCCACTTTGTCTCGGCTGCTCAAAGGGGACAGTGGTATTAGCCCTGAAATGTCTCTGCGGCTCTCCAAGGTTCTCGGGCGTACACCTGAGAGCTGGTTGGCGATGCAAGATATGTACGACCTATGGGTGGCTCGCGGCACAGTCAATCTGGATGGTATTCACCGCCTGGAGTTCGAAGCAGCTTAACCAATGGCTGTTGTCGGACGCGCCTACGCTGCGCTCCGGCACGCCGCAAAGCTGGGCGTTGATATGAATACCCACGTATAAGAGGAATGCACCCGTCTAACTCCATTTTTCAGAGCTACATGCCCGCCGTTGATAAAGGGCGGGCATGATGTTTGAACTCGCACAGGAGCTCCACACCATGGGAATGACGGAGAACCTGCTCTCTGCCAGCCAATTGATTGTGACAGGCCTTATATTTCTGGTCATTCTGGTGGTCGCGGTGCGGGGAATCGATTGGGCTGAGTTCCGCCGCGACCAGGCCCTTCAGCACTCGTTCTTCGGAGCGGCGGTGGTATTGGGATTTGTCTGGCAATTGCGGGCTGGCATATCCCCGGGGCTTTCCATCCATGTGTTCGGTATGACGTTGATCACCCTGATGATGGGATGGCGGCTGGCGATCTTGTCGGGTTTGCTCGCCCTGGTGATCACGGTCATTACCGGCCGAGAGCCGTTGGTTGCTTTTGCGGCCAATGGTTTGGTGACTGTGATGGTGCCCGCGCTGGTCAGCCACGGCATTATGCGCTGGGAGCGCAAACGCGATTTCCGCAATTTCTTCGCCTACATTTTCTTCTGCGGTTTTTTCGGGGCGGGTATTTCGGTGGCCGTGGCGGGTGTGGTGATGTGCCTGATGCTGTGGTCTGCCGGAGTGTATACCTTCGCAGAGCTGATCCACGAGTATCTGCGCTATCTTCCCCTGTTTATGATCCCGGAGGGGTTCGTGAACGGTGCCTTCGTAACCGGCCTGATGGTGTTCCACCCGGATCGGCTACTGACACTGGATCAACGGCGTTATCGCTGAACGGCCAATGGCCGCGTGTTCAGAGTGTCACTGGTTGCGCCAGCGGGAATGCTTCTGAAGCTTTCGCTGCAGGGTTCGCCGATGCATGTTCAGCGCCCGGGCTGTTGAGGACACATTGCCGTCGTGCTCGTTCAGCACCCGCTGGATGTGTTCCCACTCCATTTCCTCCACCGATGGGGGTTCTTCACGGGTTGCCGGTGGGCCGTCCAGTGGGCTGAAACCGGCCGTCAGTTGGCTCAGTGTGACCGGTTTGCACAGGTAATTAACGGCGCCCCGGCGCATGGCTTCCACGGCGGTGGCGATGCTGCCGTAACCGGTCAGTACCAGCACCTCCAGTTCGGGTTGAAGGGCCAGTAGCTCGGGCAGCAATTGCAGGCCGCTTTCACCGGCCAGGTTGAGGTCGAGCACGCAGCGGTGAAAGGCCTGTGATTCCAGTGCGGCTATGGCCTCCAGACGGTTGAGGGCACACCTGGCCTCGATGTTCTGGCGCTTCAGGGAACGCTGTAGCACCTGCACGAAGGCTTCGTCATCGTCGATCAGCAACCAGGTCGGCTGGCCGTTCATTCCGCCTCCTTACCGTCCGGGGTATGGGCATGTGCTTGTGGCAGGTCGATGATCATGGTGGTGCCCGTGCGGTCGGCTCTGGCTTTGAGGGTGCCGCCGTGGCGCTGGATGGTGGCGTTGGAGAGAAATAGTCCCACGCCCAGGCCATGTTCGGAGTCCACAACGCCTTCGCCGGCGGTGTTCTGCAGCGAGAGGTCCAGACCCTTGCCATGGTCCTCGACCACGATTGCGACCCGTCCTTCGTCGTTGTCCCCCGCGCTGACCGCAACCCACGATGGGCTGGCCGTCAGGGCGTTGGCCAGAAGGTTCAGTATGGCCTGGTCCAGGGTTGCATCCACGGCGACGGGCTGATCGGGGAACGGTGCCTGCCAGTGGATGGGCGACGCCGGCCACAACAGCGTGGCTGACTCCCGCAGACGCATCATCCAGAAGTGCAGCGGAAGGATTTCCTGCTGCGCGGCCTTGGCCTGCATGGCGGCGGTGGACAGCTGGTGCAGGTGGTTGCTGCAAAGGCCGAGTTGCTTTTCCAGCAACCCGAGATCGTCCTCAAGCGAAGGGTCCGTGTGCGCGGACTTCATTTCATCCACCAGCAGTGCCATGGTGTTCAGCGGTGTGCCCAGCCGATGCGCCACCGCCGCGGCGGACAGGCCGAGGGCTATCACCTGCTCATCCCTGAGCCGGTTCTCACGGAATTCGGCCAGTTGTCCCTGCTTTTGGCGCAACCGTCGGGCCAGCGAGCCAACCACCAGCAACAGCATGGTGGCGGTGATGGCAAAGGTGACCCACATGCCTATCAAGTGCAGCTGGGTCAGGTTGGCGTTGTGGTGTTCATGGGTCAGCGGCGTGTGCCACAGCACCATGGCGGTGTAGAAGCCAAAACCAATGGCCGTTAAAGCAATGCTTTCGCGCAGGGGGACCAGGATGATCGCAACGGCGATGGGAAGCAGCAGCAGCGAGACAAGCGGATTGGTATAGCCACCGGTGAGGAACAGCCAGGCGCTGATCAGGAAGAGATCAAGGGCGAGTCCAAGGCTGACCGTAACCGTCAAACGGGGAGGCCGGCGGGTAAACCAGAGCCAGCCAAGGGTTGCCAGTACGGTATAGAGCAGGCATATCAACAGGGCTTCTGGCCGGTGGGCCAGGGTGACCATGGTGTCGGCGATGGCAACGGCGACCAGTTGAATGACCACAATGGCCAGGCGCATGGTGAGAAGGTAGCGCGCCGCCTGTTGAAAACCGGTTTGTGAGTGAGTCAGCCATTCCATGGCATGCATTCTAGCGGGTTTTCGACGGCGCTACTGCGGGAATGTCTTCAGTCGGATGCGGCATTCTGTCTCATGCGCGCTACGTGTCTGACTCCAGCGGTTCCAGAAGGCTGGCCGTTGCTCCCGCCGGGATGATCAGGTTGCGGCCCCGATTCTTTGCTTCGTACAGGCGCTTGTCGGCTTCCCTCACCAACTGGCGCAGGGTATCGCCGTCCGGCCCGAATTCCGCTACGCCTCCACTGAGGGTCAGGCGGATAACGTCGTTGTTGACGGTCAACGGGGTCGAAGCGACCGCGATACGGATTTTTTCAGCGACCTCAAGGCCTTGCCGGCCATTGGTATTGGTAAGCAGTATGCCGAACTCCTCCCCTCCCAAGCGTGCCGGCAGGTCTGTTGCACGCAGGCATTCCCGGAATATACGGGCGACGTGTTTCAGGGCGAGATCGCCGGTCTCATGACCATAGCGGTCATTGACCGCTTTGAAATGATCCAGATCCAGCGCAAGCATGGTCATTGGCGTGTTGTAGCGGCGGGCGCGTTGCTGCTCCCGCTCGAAGATGTCACTCAGTCTGGCCCGGTTGGCAAGCTTGGTGAGGGTGTCGGTCTGGGCGATCTTGAGTAGCTGGCGCTGTGACTGTTCCCGGGTCACTTCGTAGACGTGGGAGAACACCAGGATGCACAGGGAGATGATGGCGATATTGGCGACTGGCAGCGCTTGCATCATGGCCGGCTCATTGTGATATCTGAGCAGGAAAATAATGCCGGCGATGCCCATGTAGAACACGGATATAGCCAGACCGAGTCGACGGCCCATCAGAAGGTGAGAGACGATCGGAATCAGCAGCACCCAGGCGTGTACGGTGGCCGAGGCTCTGGGGACGGCCATGGCGAACATCATGGCGGTGAAAAACGGGATGGCGTAAGCAATGATCCAACGCTCAAGATGCCGTGTGTCGCGTACCGCCCTGAAAACCAGAATGGCGTAAGCACCCATTGCGATTTCGACAATGGCCAATGGATAACTGCCAGTAAGCAGGTTCAGTATGGCAAACAGAATACCCCCCAGCATGGTGAGAACCAGCAACGCCTTTAATACCGCCTTTCGATAGGGGCGTGCCAGGGCTTTCAGGGGTTCTTTGTAGCTATCCATGAGGCGAGATCTGTGGTGACCCGGTAACTCAATGTATCCGGGTGTTAAGAATGTGTAGGTAATGTAAGCACAAGTAAAGTGGGGCGAATTAGATCAGATTTTCAGCAAAAAGTGAGGGTTATTAAGACTAAAGTCGTAGATTTTATATCCGTAAGCTGGAATTCACCAACGCCTCGGTCCGGATCCATAAGGACATTTGGGCGGTATAGTATCTAAGACATTGTCAGCGGAGCGAATGATGGGAAGCCAGGTATTGGCCGTCGAAGGGTTAAGCAAGGGTTATATCAGTGGTGATCAGCGGGTGCTCGTGCTGGCGGATCTGTCCTTGTCGGTTTGTTCGGGGGAATCCCTGGCGGTTGTAGGACGATCAGGTTCCGGCAAGAGTACCTTATTGAATCTGTTGTGTGGCCTGCAGGCACCGGATGAAGGGCGCATCGCCGTTGCGGGCGAGTCGTTTGACGATGCCGCTGCCCCAGGCGCTGACATGCGTTGGTCCGAACTCCGCCGGCGCACCATCGGTGTGCTGTTCCAGGACGTTAACCTGATGCCCGCCCTCTCTCTGCTGGACAATGTTCGCCTACGCACGCACCTGGCCGGCCATCCTGCCGGCGGCGAGCGTGGGTGGTTGGAACGCCTTGGTGTGGGGGGGGAAGCCGACCGTTATCCGGATCAGGTGTCGGGTGGCCAGGCCCAGCGAGCGGCGTTGGCCATGGTGTTCGCCATGGCTCCGGCGTTGATTCTGGCGGACGAGCCCACCGGCAGCCTTGATCGCCACACCGCTGATGAGGTGGCAGACTGCCTGTTCACGGTGCAGCAGCAAACCGGCTGTGCGCTGTTGTTTGCTACCCACGATAGGGAACTGGCTTTCCGCTGTGACCATTTGCTTGATCTCAGCACTACTGGTTGACCAATAATGCTTGCGCGCGCCTTCGTCAGCCATTACCGCCGCCATCCCTTTCAGCTGGCGGCTCTGGCGTTGATGATTGTGTTGGCAACCATGCTTTGGACCGGGGTGACGGTACTGACCGACCAGGCCCGCAATAGCCTGTTGCAGAGCGAGGATGCGGTGGCGGCTCGCGCTCAAGTGATTCGCTCAGATGGGCGACCTGTGGGTGTCGATGACTTTGCTGCCCTGCGTATGGCTGGCGTGTGCGTGGCGCCCTGGTTGGAGGTGCAGCGACCGCCGCCGGAGGGGCGGGTGATTGGCATCGACCCACTGGCGATGGGGTGTTTCGGTGACGCCGCTCCTGGCGGTGGTACCGGCACATTGGAGGGTGCACCTTTCGTCGATATCAGCAAGGCCGCAGAGTTTCCCAGCGACGGGTACGGCAGGCGGCTTTACCTGCTGGCCGCGGCAGCGAGCAGGGAGTTGCCTGCTGGCTATACCCTGCGTGAGTTTTCCATGGGCCCTCCCACCGGTGAACTGGCGGACAGTTTCCTGCTCAATCTGGATGCCCTGAGCCTGCTGGTGCTTCTGATTACGGGCCTTCTGGTGCGCAGCGTACATCGATTGGGGATTGCTCAGCGGCACGGCAGTTTTTCCCTACTGCACCGGTACGGAGTGCCCCGTCAACGGATAACGCAGTGGCTGGCACTGGAGTTGTTGGTGTTGACCGGTATTTGCGTTGTGCCGGGGTTATGGCTGGGGACAGGGCTTGCCGGGATGCTGGGTAGCGGTTTCGGGCAGGCCCTCGGCAGTCTGTTTGATGTGGCCATCTATGCCGGCGACGCTGGTTCACTGCCCTGGAGGGCGGCCGGCATCATGCTCTTTCTGGTGCTGGCGGTCTGTCTGGTGGACTGGGTGGTACCAGCGCGTTGGCAGGCGATGGCTGGCCAGGGTCGAGGACGAATAATTGCCTTTACGGTTTTTCTGGCCGGAATGGTGGGTGTTGCGCTCGCCCCCGGCCTGGCCTGGGTTTTCGCCGCGACGGCGATGGTGTTTGCGGGCGCCGGTTGGCTGACACCTGGATGGTTGGCGTTGCTTGCCCAACGGCTTTCCAATCGCACAGGCTCACGAAGAGAAGACCCACTTGCCCGTTGGCGGCAACGGGAACTGGCAGTGATGTTCCGGCACCTGGCGTTGCCGGTGGTGGCGCTGCAATTTGCCATGGCCACGGTGCTGGCGGTGCAGGCGTTGGTGACGACCTTTGAGGGCACCTTCGAAACATGGCTGGCCCAGCGCCTGGCAGCGGAGTTCTATGTGGAGGTACCTGCGAACGCCGACGCCGATGTGGCGGCTGCGCAATTGCAGGGCCTGGACGGCATCGGGCCGTGGCATCGGGTGATTCGTGGCCGGGCAAACATTGCAATGGTGGATCCCGGCAGCCACCACGGCCTTGGCGATGAGCCTATTGCGGTGGACCTGTTTGCCCTGATGCCAATCAGTGATCTGGTGACAAAATGGTCTCTGTTGGAGAGTGTTCAGGAGCCCTGGCAAAAGCTTGAGACCGATGGCGTAATGATCAATGAGCAGTTGGCCCGGCGCTACCGGCTTGAGGTGGGCGACACGCTCGACATCAGATTAGCGGATACCAATCGTAATGCAGAAGTGGTGGCTATCTACGCCGACTACGGGCGGCCTGCGGGGGAAATTTTGATGGCCGGTTCTGCGCTGCCGGCGGCTTTCAAGCCCCACTTCCAAAGCTTTTCGGTGACGCCCGGCTGCGTGGCGATGACCGATATCCGCAGGCGGCTGTCGGACACCTGGCAGATGTCGGAACTGACCATCAGGGACAACGACAGCATCCGCGCTTTGGCGTCGAAAGTGTTCAGTCAGACGTTCCTGCTTACCCGCGCCATCAGCCTGTTGACCCTGTTGTTGGCGGCGATTGCC
The DNA here is from genome assembly GCA_002726615.1 of Marinobacter sp. Classification (GTDB taxonomy): domain Bacteria; phylum Pseudomonadota; class Gammaproteobacteria; order Pseudomonadales; family Oleiphilaceae; genus Marinobacter. The sequence continues at coordinate 814 of PBRG01000074.1, read as the reverse complement.
CTGTTGATTATGGGATGGGTCTTTTTCACCACCCGGGTGAAATACTTTCAACTGCTGGGCGTTTGGGGACTGCCTGCGTCGATGGTCGGGCGTCAGCTCCGGCGCCTGTCGGTGGCGCTGACCCTCACGGTGACCATCGCTGCGCTGCCGCTGGGCGTCTGGCTGACCTGGGTGCTGGTCAGTCGCATCAACCCCCTGGCTTTTGGGTGGTCATTGCCGATGGACCTGTACCCCCTGTTCTGGTTTGAACTGGGCCTGGTGGCCGTGGCGACGGGGCTGATAATCGCCTATCTGATGCGGCGGCAGCTTGGCCACACGGAAAGTATAAAACAGGTGGAGCCATGAAGATCCAAGCCGGCGTTTTTGCCGGAGCATTGGCTATCGCCCTTGCGGGCTGTACGGATTCGGTAAACGACACCGGCTTCGCCGGGCTTGCGCAGCAGACAGCTGAGGTGGAGCAGTCGCGATTCCAGCAGCCGGAGCCAGGAGACACCCTGGCCTTCCCCGAGGACTGGGGACCCCATCCGCAGCACCGTATTGAATGGTGGTACCTGACCGCCAACCTGGAAACCCAGAACGGCAGACCGCTAGGGCTGCAGTGGACCCAGTTCCGTCAGGCTCTGAAGCCGCGACCCGCCAATGCAAAACCACCAGAGGCCAGTGCCTGGCCCCTGGACGCGGCGTGGATGGCACACGCCGCCGTGTCATTTGAGGGTGAACACTGGTTTGAAGAAAAGCTCGCTCGCGGTGATTTGGGACATGCCGGGGCCAGGGCCGACCCGTTACAGGTATGGCTGGATGACTGGCGGCTGGT
>PBRG01000073.1 GCA_002726615.1 Marinobacter sp. | reverse complement strand
TGGTTCGGCTTCAGAGCCAATCATGAACCGCCGTGGTACGGAACCGTATGCCCGGTGGTGTGAGAGGACGGGGGAGGTAACTCCCCCTCCTACTCGATGTAGGGTGGTTGCCAGGCCTACCGTTTTTTTTCGGCAATCATCTCCCGGTAGCCCACCCGGAAGTCCGGATAACGGAAATGGAATCCGGAGTCCAGCAGCCGCCGGTTGTTACAGCGCTTACTGCCTGCCCGGCCACCTTTACGGGCGTCGGGGCCAGGCTTGTCGCAGGGCAGTTGTTCCCGTACCCATGCCACCACTTCATCCAGCCGCACGGGCTCGCAATCGCTGGCCAGGTAGCGGTCCTCAAGTGGCTGGCTTGCGAGTGCCCGCTCCACGATATGGCAGGTGGCCGCGGCCGCATCCGCTTCGTGGATACGGTTGCTGTAGGGGCCGGGAGAGGTCGGGGCCATGCCGCCATTCATCACCGCGTCGAGGAAGCGTGCCCGCGATGGGCCATAAATGCCACTGAAACGGATTACGGTTGCCGGACTGCCGCTCTCCAGGGCGATCCTTTCGCCCTCGAGTATTGCCTGGCCACTGTATCGGGCGGGTTCGGTTGGGCTGGCCTCATCCACCCAGGAATCATCGTCCTGGGCATAGACACTGCTACTACCGATAAACACCAGCCGCGTGAGTCGGTGCCCGTCCAGGGCGTCGATCAGGTTCTGCAGACCCTTTACATAGGCATTGTGATAGCCCTCGTTATCGTAGCTCGCTGGCGTCAGGCAATAAACCACAACGTCGAGATTATCCGGCAGTACCGGGCGCAGCTGTTCCGGCACCATCAGGTCCGCCCCCAGCGCATGGACACCCTCCGGAACTCTGTCCGGATTGCGCCGCAGGCCGTATACCTTCGCCGTTCTGGTAAGCTGTGAGGCAATGGCGCCGCCGAGCTTGCCACAGCCGGCGACCAGTATTGTTGGCGTTTGTTGGTGCTCAGTGATTGCCATAGACAATATCAATCCTTATGCTTTGGCTAATAAATTAACGAAACGTTTGCACGATCCTTGACCTGGACGAATTCTGACCGGAGCCCGCCATGACTCTGACCGAGTTAAGATACGTTGTTACCCTTGCCCGGGAAAGGCATTTTGGCCGCGCCGCCGAGCGCTGTCATGTCAGTCAGCCGACCTTGAGTGTGGCCGTCAAGAAATTGGAAGACGAGCTCGGCATACCCCTGTTCGAGCGCAGCAAGAACAGTATCCGCGTCACCGAAACGGGCAAGCGTATCATCGACCAGGCCCAGCGGGTTCTGGACCAGGTGGGTGTTATCCGTGACATGGCACAGGACGGCAAGAACCAGCTCAATGCACCCCTTAAGGTAGGCGCCATCTACACCATCGGCCCCTATCTGTTCCCGCACCTGCTACCGGAGCTTCGCCGCGCCGCGTCTGAGATGCCGCTCTACATCGAAGAAAACTACACGGCCACACTGCGCCAGAAACTGCGCCAGTCAGAACTCGACGCCATCATCATTGCACTGCCGTTTGAAGAGCCAGAGGTCGTCACTCTGCCGCTCTACGACGAGCCTTTTGTGGTGCTGCTGCCGGGAGGTCACCCGCTGACCAAACGCGAGAGCCTGACAGCGGAAGAACTGGCGCAGGAGCAGTTGCTGCTGCTCGGTCCCGGCCACTGTTTCCGTGACCAGGTGCTGGAGTCCTGCCCGCCGCTGGTGGATGCGGTCACCCGTAATCCCAGTGCTGCGGCGCCTTCTCTGGTGACCGAAGGCAGTTCACTGGAAACTATTCGCCACATGGTAGCCTCCGGCCTCGGTATTACGGTGTTACCGCTGTCCGCCGCTACAGCGATGCAGTATGACGAGAACATACTTGCTGTCAGGCCTTTCGCGGCACCGGTGCCCTATCGCACGGTGGCGTTGGCCTGGCGGGTCACTTTCCCACGACCAAAGGCGATTGATGTGCTGTCACTGGCGGCCAGCCAGTGCCGGGTGATCGAGAAAGCGAAGATTGAAACGCCGGCCGCGGCTGCAACCGCCTGAGCCAGGCTATGATGTCACTGGACGACATTGCCGTCACCACCCTGAAGGGCGTTGGTAATGCCCTGGCCGACAGGTTGTCGAAACTGGGCATCCGTTCGCTGCAGGACCTGCTGTTCCATCTTCCCCACCGGTATGAGGACCGCACCCGCATTATTCCCATGGGTAACCTCCGTATCGGCGACGTCGGCGTGGTGGAAGGCGAGGTAATGAAAACTGACCTCGTGATGGGCCGGCGCCGCAGCCTGCAGGTGACTCTGAAGGATCGCAGTGGCTTTCTGGTCATGCGTTTTTTCCATTTTAACGCCGCCCAGAAGAACCAGCTTACGGAAGGCGCGCGGGTGCGTTGTTTTGGCGAGGTTCGGCCGGGGCGGGCCGGTTACGAATTCTACCACCCCGAATATCAGGTAAACCCGCCGCCGATGCCTGCGCAGGGTGAGGCCACGCTAACGCCCGTTTACCCCCTGACAGAGGGCATTCAGCAGCCGCGGGTTCGTAGCCTGTGCCAACAGGCCCTGGGCTACCTAAAGCGCTACCCGATCCGCGAGTGGCTGCCCGCTGATTTGTTGGCAAGCTACCAGTTGCCCGGCATCACTGAGGCGGTGGAACTGGTGCATTCGCCGCCGGCCAATGCGCCAGTTCATCTGTTGATGGAAGGGCGACACCCGGCTCAACAGAGGCTGGTCATGGAAGAGCTGCTGGCCCACCAACTGAGCCTCTTGCAGGTGCGGCAGCAAGTTCAGGCCCGGGAAGCGCTGCCGCTACTACCAACCGGTGATCTGCCCGAACGCTTCCTTGATCTGCTTCCGTTCAGCCTCACCGGAGCGCAGCGACAGGTTATGACGGAGATCCGTCAGGACCTCAGCCAGCCGGTACCCATGTTGCGGTTGGTGCAGGGGGACGTGGGGTCCGGTAAAACCGTGGTGGCGGCGCTGGCAGCACTGCAGGCCATTGGTGCCGGCGCCCAGGTGGCACTGATGGCGCCCACTGAAATACTGGCAGAACAGCATTACCAGAATTTTCGCAGCTGGCTGGAGCCGCTTGGGATCCAGTTGGCGTGGCTGTCGGGAAAAATTAAGGGCAAGGCACGAAAGGAGGCTCTGGAGGCCGTTGGCAGTGGCGAAGCCACCGTGGTGATAGGTACCCATGCCCTGTTCCAGGAAGATGTCGCGTTCAGTCGCCTGGCACTGGTGATTGTTGACGAACAGCATCGTTTTGGCGTGCATCAGCGGCTGGCCCTGCGGGAAAAGGGCGTCGGTGGCACCATGGCGCCACACCAGTTGATTATGACAGCGACTCCGATTCCGCGTACGCTGGCCATGAGCGCCTATGCGGATCTGGACACTTCGGTGATCGATGAATTGCCCCCCGGCCGCAAGCCTATCGAAACCATCGCCATTCCCGACGGCCGGCGTGACCATGTGACCGATCGGGTGCGAAGAGCCTGCAAAGAAGGCCGGCAGGCATACTGGGTGTGCACGCTGATTGAGGAATCCGAAGCGCTGCAGTGCCAGGCAGCGGAAGTGACTGCGCAGGAGTTGGCGGAACGTCTGCCGGATCTGAATGTGGGGCTTGTTCATGGTCGCCTCAAGGCGGCTGAAAAAGCGGCGGTGATGGAACAATTCAAGAACGGTGAACTCGACCTGCTGGTGGCAACCACCGTGATTGAGGTGGGCGTGGACGTACCCAATGCCTCGCTGATCATCATCGAAAATCCGGAGCGCCTGGGCCTGGCGCAGTTGCATCAGCTGCGTGGCAGGGTTGGCCGGGGCGAAGAGGCCAGTTTTTGTGTGTTGATGTACCATCCACCGCTATCGCTGAATGGCAAGGCGCGTTTGCAGGCCTTGCGCGACAGTCAGGACGGTTTCGTGATTGCCGAGAAAGATCTGGAAATACGCGGGCCGGGAGAAGTGTTAGGCACCCGCCAGACCGGTATGATGCAGTTCCGGCTGGCAGATTTTGAACGAGACAAGGGTTGGATAGAGCCAATCCGTGAAATGGCGCCGTCGCTGATGAAGCAGCCGGCATTGGTGAACGGTTTGATTCGCCGTTGGTTGGGGGAGCGAATTCGCTACGGCGACGTATAAAAGCACTGCGCCGGTCTATGAAATCTTGTGAAAACCCGCTTGCTGTCAAAGTTGGGCCGCCGTTTGTGCCCTATACTGAGTGAAACCAATGTGTCCAACGGGGCACCGTATACATTTTGGGAGAAACTTATGGAGCTACCTGTCGTAGTCAGGCAGGCGTTGGGTGAGTCTGCTGCCGGCGTTTCCCTTAGGGATGTGAGCCAGGCCCGTGGCGGCGAACTGTTACGAATGGTATTGCTTACGGATGACGAGGGGAATCTCCAGGCCATATGCCGCGAGGGGGACCTGCTGGATATCAATGCCCTGAACAAACAGTTGGGGCGGGATTTGCGGGTGATGAAGCGACGGGAGCAGGTCCTGGTTCGTGAGCGCTCTGGCCTGACTGAGCTGCCCGCCTTGCCGTCTCTAACCGGCTGGCCCACGATTGTGGACGTTCGAGTTGATGAGTTGGCGTCCGTGGCATTGGTCCTGGGTGAGCAGAATCTTTGTATGGTCATGCCCGGCGACGAGTTCCGGGGAATCACCGTCGCGGCCGACCGCCATTCGTTTTCGGTGGCGCGGGATACCATTGCCGTGAATCTCAACAGTCCGGAGAAGGACCGGGATCAGCTACATTCCGCTATTCGTCGGTTTACCTCGCTGCGCATTCAGCAGCGCCTGGAAGATACGCTGGAGTTGCCCCCTCTGCCCGAAACTGCCCAGCGCATTATTCACCTGCGGGTGAATCCCAACGCTGTAATGGGGGATCTGGTGGACGTTGTGGAAAGTGACCCTAGCCTGGCTGCTCAGGTTGTCAGTTGGGCGTCCTCGTCCTTTTATGCTGCGGCGGGGCAGGTGCGTTCTGTGCACGACGCTGTCTCACGGATTCTGGGGTTCGACCTGGTGATGAACCTCGCCATGGGGCTGTCCCTGGGGCGTGCCCTGAAACAGCCCCAGGATCATCCTGAAGGCTATGTGGATTACTGGCAACAGGCAATATGGCAAGCCCAGTCGGCGGGGATCCTGGCCAGCATGATGCCTCGTGGCGAACGTCCGATCTTCGGTCTTGCGTACCTGGGGGGATTGTTGCATAACTTTGGTTATCTGGTGCTGGCACAGGTCTTCCCTCCCCATTTCAAGCTGGTATGCCGGTCGCTTGAAGCTAATCCCCATCTCGATTCCTCAATGATTGAGCATTTTCTGCTGGGCGTGACCCGTGAGCAGATTGCGGCGGAACTGATGCAGAACTGGGGTATGCCCGACGAGGTCTGCCTGGCAATCCGCAACCAGAAAAACCCTGGTTATGACGGCCCTCACTCGGTGTACAGCAAACTGCTCTGGCTGGGCCGGCAACTGCTGACCAAGCGCGATGTTGCCTTGGGTGCGGGTGAAGAGGTGTCGGACGCATTCTACGAATCTCTCGGGCTGAACAGGGATAAGGTGGAAGCGCAGTTCGATGAACTGGTCGAAAACAAGGATAGCATCATGGCGATGGCGGGGATGATGAATCAGTAGGGATCCGTCACCGCCCGACCACCTCTCAAAGCCCGCAAAAAAGCCGGCCCGAAGGCCGGCAAGCTCACCCGCTTGTTGCAGAATCAAACCAACGTGTTCAGGAGAAAACAAAGAGCGCCGTTGCAGGGTCGGTAGTGGCAACGCGCTTTTTTAAATTTAGCCAATACGAAGGGAAATAAAAGCTGGCTACGTTGGTGTTTGGTGAATGAGTGGGGCGTCATAATTTCGCGACTGCTGAAGGGATTGATTTGTAAAGCTAATCAAATTCTCAGCGACGAAAACTAGTTACAAATTGTTACAAAATACTGGGCATCATGTCGGTACGGGGTGAGCGTCAAGCCTGGAATGGGTGGTGTCGAATGGCGGTTGCGGCGCGCCGGATGGCATCGGCATGCTCCTCCTCGACCGCCAGACGCTCGCGATCCATTTTGTCTACAAAGCGGGTATCTGTTTCCTGGCGGGCGCGGTGGGTCGGCATATGCTGGATCTGATCATGCACTTCCTGGAAAACCCGGAAAGGCGACTGTTCCAGCAACTCCGGCGCCACGTGATCCAGCAAGCCCTTGATTCGCAGGCAGGCTTCTGAGTATTCGATTTGGTCCTCTTCCACCGCCATCGCCAATACCCGGATACTTTCAATCATACTGTCCCGGCGCTCCCTCCGGAAAGATTCGGCTTTCTCCTGTCGCCTCCTGTCGTCCTGCAGGGCGCGGAACTGGCGGCTGATAAACGCCACAAGCAGCGCGATGGCCAGCATGCCGGCAATAATCAGTGTCCATTGAAGCCATGGCGGCATAGAAGTCTCCCTTGAAAATATCAGGCCTGTTTGCGTTGGCGGTCCGCACGCCAGACTTTCACGGACACAGTCTGCCCATTGAGTACGGAGGTGCCAACAAGCGGATCAATTTCCTGATCACTCAACACGTCGTTTATGCTGGCGCCAGCGTGGGCAACCGCCACACTCTGACCGGTACCCTCCCGATGGTGGCCCCAGCCATGGGGTACTGAAATCACGCCTGCCATCACATCCTCGGTGATCTCCACCGGCAATACAATCTGCCCGGAGGTAGAGCCAATCTCGGCGGAATCGCCAGCCTGAAGGCCACAACGAGCAGCATCTTTCGGATGGATCATCAGGGTACAGCGGTCCTTGCCTTTCACCAACCGCTGGCTGTTGTGCATCCAGGAATTATTGCTGCGAACGTGCCGACGGCCGATCAGTAACAGACCGTCGGAGGGCGGTGCTGTGAGTAAGGCATGAAGTCGCCCCAGATCCTGCAGATACCGGCGTGGGGCGAGATTTACCTTGCCGTCGCGGGTAAACAACCTGCCGGGCATGCAGGGACGAAGCGGCCCGAGATCCACGCCGTTGGGCAGTTCCTTCAGGGCACTGATGGAAAGCCCCTTGGGCAAATCCTGCCAGTGGCGGTTCAGTGGGCTCATTTTTGCCAGACCCCGCAACGGATGGCGCTCTGGAAGTATATCCATCACCAGGTCGATGGCCGGCTGGACCAGGCCGCGTGCAGGCCCGATGTTTGTTCCGTAGGGCCCGGCCCGCAACATGAGATCAAGAATCGGGTCGGGCCCAATCTGCTTGAACGCGCGCCAACCCATTTCGGAACGCAGGGGCAGGCGACCACCTTTACGCTTTTTCTCCAGACGGTGCGCCAGTTCCAGCAGTATCTGCCAGTCGTGGCGGGTGTCTTGGCCGGCATCGAACAGGGCGGGGCTATACTTGGCGGTATTGCGAACCGCAAACATGCTGAAGATCAGGTCGTAGTGGCTGCGTTCCAGGCCAGCGGTGGGTGGCAGTATGACGTCCGCATGGCGGGTGGTTTCATTGAGGTAGTAATCCACCGATACCATGAAGTCGAGGCTGGCGAAGGCCTCGTCGAGCCGGCCGCCGTTGGGGCTCGAAAGCACCGGGTTGCCCGCCACCGTCACGAATGCCCGTATCTGGCCTTCACCCGGTGTAAGAATCTCATCGGCAATGGTGCTTGAAGGGTATTCGCCTGCAAACTCAGGCAGCTTTTTCACCCGGCTGAACCGCTTGCCGAAGTGACCGTTCTGGCCGGACATACCACCGAGTGCGATCAGATCAATCGCGGGTTGTGTGAACATCATGCCGCCAGTGCTGTCCAGCTTCCCGGTCAGGATATTGAGCACGTAGGCAAGCCAGGTTGCAACTCCGCCAAAGGCCTGGGTACTGGTGCCCATGCGGGTGTACAGTGCAGCCCTCGGTGTTGTGGCCAGTTGCCGCGCAAGGTTGCGGATATCGGCCGCCGGCATGCCGGTAGTATCGCTGGCAGCTTCAGGTGTAAATCCCAATGCCGCCAGTCGTACCAGATCCACATCTTTCGTCCACTGTTCCGCGTGGCCAAGATTGACCAGGTTCTCTTCGAACAGGGTGTGCACCATGGCCATCAGCAACAGGGCGTCGGTGCCCGGGCGGATGAAATGGAATTCGTCGGCGAGTTTGCCGGTTTCGGTGCGGCGTGGGTCCACGACCACCATCTTGCCGCCGCGACCCTTGAGTGCCTTGAGGCGACCGCGGAAGTCCGGCACGGTCATCAAACTGCCGTTGGAGGCTATGGGGTTCGCGCCGATGCAGATAAACAGGTCGGTGCGGTCGATGTCTGGTATCGGAAAGAGAATCTGGTGCCCGAACATTTCCAGGCTGGCCAGCATATGGGGCAATTGGTCGTTGGAGGTGGCGGAGAAGCGGTTCTGGGTACCCAGGGCCCGAAGGAATGGCATGGTGGCCACCAGCGAGCCGTGGTTGTGTACGTTGGGGTTGCCGAGGTAGGCGCCAATGCTATTGCGGCCGTGCTCTTTGCGTACCCGGTGCAGTCGGCTGGCCACCAGGTCAAAAGCTTCGTCCCACTCCATTTCCTGCCAGCCGTCAGAGGTGCGCCGTACCGGTTTGCGCAGGCGCTCCGGGTCTTCGTGGAGGTCCTGTAGGGCGACGGCCTTGGGGCAGATGTGGCCATGGCTCAACGGGTCGTCTTCGTCGCCCTTGATGGAGGTGACATGGCCATCCCTGACCTCAATAGCAACGCCGCACATGGCTTCACACAGGTGGCAGTTACGGTAGTGGGTGCCATTGTCCATCGGGTCTCTCCGGTCTTTTTATTGATTATGTGCTTTGGCAAGCGGGCAGGGGTATTCCGAAACACGCTGTGAATACGTCCCTTTACGCTCGGGCTCCGCCATCCATGGCTCCGCACGGTTTCGGAATACCCTGCCCGCTTGTCAGTCCAATTTTGGAGTTAGTTTCAATAGAAAACCAGATTAGCAGGAAATGCTTGGTAGGGGAAAACCGCTTTCCGGCTCTTTAGGCCACAAAAAAGCCAGCCCGGGGGGCTGGCCATAAGTAGCGGAGCCTGAAGTTAGTACTCTGCTGGAATTTCCTTGATGGGGTTGGAGAGGAAGTTCAGGTAAACGCCCTGCTGCGGAATGATCAGCGGGATGTTGACGGTCGCGAAACCAAGGGCAACCGCTTCAACGTTGATTTGCGGAACGTTGTCAGTTCTTTGTTCGATCTGCATCCTGCCGTCGTTGAAGAACTTCACCCTTCCTTCCAGATCCAGTGTGAACGGATAGCTGTAGAGGTTGTGCTCGGCGTTCAGCGGTGCGACCAGGTTCGGTGCGTCCAGGAATAGATCGGCTTCTGTCTTAAAAACCGGACCGTCATCTGTCTCGATAATGATCCCGGGGATCAAGCTGTTACGGGCACAATTGCTGGTGCAGCCAGGGTCATCTTTAGCATATCGCATGCGCAGGATTTGGGGCCCGGTTGTAGAGGCCTGCTCTCCGCCCAAGTAAAACGGAAGATCGATGTAAACGTCCGCTGAAGTGGTAGCCAGCAGTGTTGGGTATAACAGTACGCCAACACCGTCCTGGCCGGTTTCCGGGTCCACCGCCGGTCCCGTGACTTCGGTGTTCAGAGCGTAGGTCTGGTAGATGAACTTGTTGCGTGGGCAGTCGGGTCCATCCGAGCTACAGCCCACGCGCGCGCTGAGATCACCCAGAAACCCGCCATCTGCCGTCTGGTCGTCGACCAAGAGCTTTGCGGCATTGGCAGAGGGTAGGAACCCATCCGCATTGCTGCCTTCATGATTGAAAGGCTCCAGGCAGCTTTCTCCGCCCAGTGTTGGGCAATCTACGATGAAGTTGGAATTGGCATCACGGATCGGCAGGTTACGCAGAGGGGTATAGACAGTCTGCTGGGCCTCCATGCCACTGAAGTAAATGGTCAGGTTGGGGCCGCCGGCGTCGGTGGAGTCCACCAGCAGGTCGGTCTGCAGAGGAAAGCCTTGTTCCGAGCAGATGGCGTTGCCGCAATTGCCTGATCCGTTGGCGGATCTCATGGTGTAGCGGTAAAAGCTGCCATCGGCGGTGTCCCATGGGCTGTTAGGGTAGAAGCGGATGCGCTGGTTGTTTTTCTCCAGGCGTCCGCTGACGGATTCGCCAGAACCTATGGGTGTCGACGCATTGGTAACTTTTTCGACAATGAAGGTGTTTTCGTTAATGGTGTCCAAGTCCATAGACTTGGAGAACACCACTACAATAGGTCGGTCCGTGGGAAGCTTGGTGATTGGCAGTAGGTCACCGGCGGCACCACTGTCGGATGCATCCCGGCAGCGCCCGTGAGTGCCCTGGCTCAGGTTGACGGCGGTTGTTACGCAGGGATAGCCAGGATACGTTGTCAGTGCCAGGGGTGATCTCTGGGTAACCGAACCTCCCCCAGTATCAGGCAGGGCGAAGCTGAGGTTCTGAGGTGTGGCGCCATTGCCTGCAAGGTCGGTCAGCGCGTTGCCGATCTGCACGGTGTAGTTGACGCCATGCTCCAGGCCGCCGACCGGGTTCAGTACCAGGGCGGTTCCGTCCAGTTTGGCGTCCAGTGTGTCGTCGCCAACCGTCAGCGGTGTGCCCGCTGAGTCCAGCACAATGCCATCGGCGATGGTATCGGCGTCGAGTGGTTCGTCGAAATTCAGCACGATCGGGTCGCCAGGGCGCTGCATCTGATCACGATTACCCGGGAAGGCATCGTCCGGCCCTGGCATCCAGCTTACTAACTGTGGGCCGGTGTTGTCCGCCAGTTCTTCGTCCCGTTGTTCGGCAGCGTCCAGGGCGGATTCGGAGTCCGTTGCCGCTTCAATACGAAAGGCAATGGTGGCGTCGGTGAATTCCTGGCCCAGTAGGTTGGGTTCGACCATACCGATGGCGTCTATGGTTAACACGCCATCTTCCACGATCGCTATGCCGGTCAGCTCTACCCCCAGCAGGTCCTGGGATAACGAAGCATTGGGCTGCGCCTCTTCCGTGTTCATCGCAACGTCCATGAACAGTTTGACGTGGCGAGGGGCGTTCATGCTATCCGTGTAGGGGTTTGGCATCAGGTAGCCGGTGGCGTCCGACAACATGGTGACTTTAATGTCGCCGGTTTTCTGAATGCTGCCGGTTGCCGGGTCGATAACCGGCACCTCACCGTTTATTCGAACGTCCAGGGTGCTGCTGGTCAACACGCTGCCTTTCGGAACTCGCAGTGGCAGGGGCTCATCGGCCGCAAATGCCGGCGCGTAAGCGAGCTCTGCAAACAGATCGCCGGTTTGCTGGGACGGCCCAGCATTGCCCTGCAGGACGGAGTTCAGGGTGATGCCGTTGATGATTTGCCCGTTTAGCCGAGACTTGCGGGTGTTTTCAGCACTCTCGCCGGCATTCAGGCCGGAATCCACCACTTGCTGAGACAGCACAACCGTCGGGCCGGTGTCGCGTGGGGTTACGGTTTCGCTGAAGTCGCCCAGCGCACCGCCATGGAGGCTCGGCAGATTGCGGACTGACACGGTGTAGGTCTCGCCCGAGGTGAGTATGTCCTCCTCACGGCCACAGCGCTCTTTTGAGTCTGCAAGGCAGGGGTCGATAGTGATGTCCCGGCCTTTCACAATAACGGTGGCCGGCACAACGGTATCGTTACTGTCAGTGATTTCAATGACACCGCCCCGTGCCTTCCAGTCCGGGTGCACGGTCTGGGTCATTTGCAGTCGGAATGTGGAGAAGTTCATGGGCTGGAATACATTGCCCTCGGAGGGAATCATTTCCGCAACGGTGAACTCCGGGCTCAGGTTGTCCAGCCCGGAGATGCCGCTGAAGGCACCCCGTGTTGAAAACTGCACGCCCTCCGGGCCGAAGGCATTGGGGTTAGGAATCGTGCGGCCACTTTCCGCCTGCAGCGCTTCGGTAAACTCAATGGTGTAATTGGCTCCCGGACTGAGTTCGACCTGTGGCGACAGTGTCAGGCTGCGCCCGCCATCCACGCTTTCGGCAGTAAAGCTCAGGTCGGTGCTTCCATCAGTGATGCGTATTTTGCTGACTACATCGTCGTCAGACAGCGCATGGGAAAAGCGCAGTACCATGTCTGCCTTGGGGCTGACGTTGCTTTGGCCATCCGCCGGGTAGGAGTAGACGACTGAGCCCGGGGTTGTGGGCTCGTCGATGGTCTGTTCATCACCCCCGCCGCATGCGGCCAGGAGCATCGCGGGAATCAGTGCCAATGTGTTGTTGTGTTTCATGGCAAACCTCTCCTCAGAACTTCAGGGTGATGGAGCCGCTGATAACGTGAACGTCACCGTCGGCGGTTGCCTGCTGTTCGTTGCCGTCATAGTCGACGATGGTGAAATCCCGGTCCTGCAACTGCTGATATTGGTAACCGATATCCAACCGTACCGGGTAGGCCAGCACGCGGGTGCGTTCGTAGGTGGCACTGATGCCAAGCCCGGCCACGATCTTGTCGGTGTCCAGATAGTTCAGCTCCGGGTTGCGGGTGGTTTTGAGGGGAGACTCCTCATACGCCAGCCCTCCGCGAACGGCAAAGTGGCGGCTGAGCTGGTATTCGGCGCCGATGCGGGGCACCAGGATGTCATCGAAACGAATTCGATTGGCTGCGCTGACGTTCTCCTGGTCCTTGATGGTATCGCCGGCAAACTCGTCTTCCAGCTCTGACCAGTTCTGCTGCTCAATGCTGCCGCCGATGCGCCAGCCGTCACCCTTGTACTGGGTGCCGATGGCAAAGGTTTCCGGCTGGAAGGAATCGATGGTGGCCACCGCAAGGCTCAGGCCCGGGTCGGGAATGGTTTGGGTAACGATGATGTTGGAGTCCACAGACGTCGAAGCGGATGACTTGGTGCGATAGGTAACCGCACTTTCCCAGCCATCGAGGAAACAGTCACTGTCCGGACAGAGGGTATCGCCCCACTTGATGGTGGTGCCAAGGATGGACTTCAGCGACGGCTCGGCATTAACCGCCAGTCGCTCGCGGCTGGTCTCACCGCCGAGTGTTGAAACGGCATCCAGTTGAGCGGCTGCCTCCAGGGTGACGCGCACCGAGAAACCGCCCGAAATGCCTCGCCAGAGTGGGGTGGCACCACCAATGTTCAGGAAAAGGGGTTCCTTGCCGTATTGCAGATACTGCCCGGTTTCGGAGGTTTCCGAGGAGAATGCCAGCATTTCCTTACCATACTTCTCAACGCCTGCGATGAAGCCCAGGTAAATCGGGTGGTCGAAGCGGGTCAGGGACGCCAGGTTGGTTTTCATACCGATCAGGACATGCTGGCTCGGCGAGTCCGAAATAATATCGCCGTCTGCATCGGAACGGCTGGAGCGCAGTTCCTGCTCCGCATGAAGAATGCCACCGGTAAGCTCGCCACGCTCGTCACTGGTTAAATAGGACGGATTGTAATAGGTGGCTGACACCTGCTCGTTGAACATCGACAGGGCCTGTGCGGTGGCCACGTCCACGGGCATCACGCCATAGGTTGTACCGATGTTGCCCATGCTGGCAGAGGCATTCAATGAAAAACCGGCCGAGGCGGCTGCAACGGCGAGTGTTATCGCACGCAGGGAAAAGCGGGAGGTTGAAACCATGAAACACACTCCATTCGTTTGTCTTTGTTATGGACCTTTGCCGTGCCCCCGGAGCCGGGTAACAGGGCTGGCAATTATTGTTGGTACATTTGTTCGAAAAGCAGTGTAGTGCTCTTGTCTTATCGGGACGTTGGCTTCTTTGACAGGTTTTGGTGTCGAAACGACCACCCTCTAGTTAAAGATGGTTTGAAAATGCTGGAAATACAGAGTTTTATAAGGCCGGAAGGTGTTTATTTCTGTAACGAAGGGGTGTGAACTGTTGCAGGTTTTGGAGGTGGGCACCAAAAAGGGCACCCGTTCGGGCACCCGGTGGATAAGCCGGCCGGCTGCTCAGCTGCTGGACAGTACCGACAATACTTTCTGCGCATGCTCCGCCATTTCACTGCCCAGGCTTGTCAGGTAACCGCCATCCTTCTGAGTGATCAGCCCCTTCTGGTGTAGGCGTTCAGCTGCTGTCACCATCTCTGGTGCAGCCGAATGCTGGTGAACCTTGATGCCCTCCTGCGCAGATGACAGGTCGAACATAGCGAGCAGGTTAAGTTCATCAATGTGATCGGAAGAGAAAGGCATAGTGCGTTCCTTGTGTTATTTTTAATGGCCATAGTGTAGTTGTATACGAAGCCACGGTATTCGGCAAAACTGATTTCCGGATAAACCACCCCACCTGGATGGAGACAGGGATGTACACCCTTCATATTGCGAACAAGAACTACTCGTCATGGTCGTTGCGCTCTTGGGTGCTGATGAAGGAGCTGGGCATTGAGTTTAATGAACAGCTCATTGTGTTTGGTGACGAGCCCACCTGGCAGGCGTACAGGCGCCTGAGCCCCAGCGGCAAGGTACCCTGCCTGACGGACGAAGGCACAACCGTATGGGACTCGCTGGCCATCAGTGAGTATCTGGCCGAGCGCCACGAAGGCGTTTGGCCTAAAGACTCGAAGGCCCGTGCCTGGGCACGTTGTGCGGCTGCTGAAATGCATTCCGGATTCCAGTCGCTACGGGATATCTGCAGCATGAACGTGGGCCTGCGTATCCGCATGAACACGGTCAGTGAAGGCCTGCAAAAGGATATCGGTCGCATCGACAGCCTGTGGTCCCATGGCCTGCAGCAGTTCGGTGGCCCGTTCCTCGCCGGTGACTGCTTTACCGCTGTGGATGCCTTCTTTGCCCCTGTCGTCTATCGGGTACGCACCTACGGGCTGGACCTGAGCGAAGGCGCCGCCGCCTACGTTGAGAGAGTTCTGGCGTTAGGCAGTATGCAGCAGTGGGAAGCCGAATCCCTCGCAGAACCGTGGCGAGATACCGAGCACGAGGACATCGCGTTCACGGTCGGGACCCTGCTCGCGGACCACAGAAAATAGCCACATTCTTTAACAGACAGGGGACACACCAGGCATGATCAGTTGGGAAGATTTTGAGAGCGTGGAGTTGCGCATCGGCACCATCATTGAGGTGAGCGAATTTCCGGAAGCCCGCAGGCCAGCGTACAAGCTAAAAGTCGATTTTGGGCCAGAGGTGGGTGTTCGTAAATCCAGTGCTCAGATTACTGACCTGTATCATCCTGAGGCGTTGTTGGGTAAGCAGGTACTCGCCGTTACCAACTTCCCGCCCAAACAGATTGGCCCCTTTATGTCCGAGTGCTTAGTGACCGGAATAAAGAATGATGAGGGTGCGATAACGCTGGTTAGCACTGATCATAAGGTCAGCAACGGTCAGAGGCTTATTTGAGGACGGTGGCTCTTTCTGAAACACGTTGTCATATGGTGAGTGGGCGCAGGTATCAGAAGCAGTTTATAAGGAAGGTCCCAAGTGAGGGACCTTCGTGTGACGGGTAAGCTTTGATATGTTGACTAGCCTGACACTAAGAGGTGATAAGGCGGCGCCTGATCGCAACTAGCCCAATCAGGCTTATGCCAAATAGCGCTAGAGTTGAGGGCTCAGACACTTCTACCGGCTCACAGTTACGGTCGACGCAGTAGGCAGCATCGTGGGAGAAGGGAGCGAAGTCCGTGATCGCTGTCCGGTTGCCGTTAGTTTCACCGTAAGTGTAAAGGTCGAAATGAAGACCGTAACCCATTGCCAATGATGATGCGTCTATCTGAAAAACCTGTTTGAATAACTCCTCACCGGCAGGTCCAGCAGTATCGTCTTGAACGTTGTAAGACGCTACTGTCGGCAAACCATCAAAATTGAAGGCAATTTGATAATACAAAGTATCGAAAATTCCGTGTGGACCAAGTTCTCCGCCGTTTGAGATTGATTCGATCGGTGGGGTACCGTACTCAGAATCACCTATGAGCGAGGAGAGTGCCGTGCCATTTACGGTAATACCGCCAAGGTTTGCGGGATCTCCGATGTTTTGGCTCTGAGGCAGGAGCGCAATTGACAGGTAGTAGTCAATAGTCGTATCTACACTCGGTACCTTGCCTAAAGCCCACAAATCGAATGTTGCAGCATTAGTCACAGTACTTTCTTCTGTGCCCCCCAAATAAGTGCCGCCATCAATGTCCAGTTGTAATGTTGGCACAGCCAGCACAGAGCTGGATCCCAGCATCCCTATGGCCAAAGCCGCTAAAGTTCTCATTTTCATAGCGACATTCCTCGCAAAAATTTTCAAACATATCCCGCCGTTCAATGGCAGGTGCTATATGATAAGCAAGCAAAAGCATGGCCAGAAACTAGAACTTGGGAATTTTCAATGGACTGGCGTCAGAGCCTGATCGTATGCCGGAGGCTTTGTGTAAAGAATGCCGACACCACTCGGGGTTTCTGAATTGGAATAAAAAGGTATGAAATGGTGGGCCCACCTGGACTCGAACCAGGGACCAAAGGATTATGAGTCCTCTGCTCTAACCAACTGAGCTATAGGCCCTTTTTTCAGCGGATGCTGTTTAAAGGTTTGCTTATTGGGATGTCGCTTCCGGGCGGGAGCAACAAAGCGGGCGCCATTATACCGGTGAGCGGCGGCGCCCGCTACTGTTGTGGTGTTTAACCGTTGCCCTGGTCGTCAATGAAGCCGCGCAGGTGGTCGGAGCGGGAAGGGTGGCGCAGTTTGCGCAGGGCCTTGGCTTCGATCTGGCGGATGCGTTCGCGGGTTACGTCGAACTGTTTGCCTACTTCTTCCAGGGTGTGGTCGGTGTTCATTTCGATACCGAAGCGCATGCGCAGCACCTTGGACTCGCGGGCGGTCAGGCCGGAGAGCACGGAGCGGGTAGCTTCGCGCAGACCTTCAGCGGTAGCGGAGTCAACGGGCGACAGGGCCTGGATGTCTTCAATGAAGTCGCCCAGGTGGCTGTCTTCGTCATCACCGATCGGGGTTTCCATGGAGATCGGTTCCTTGGCGATCTTCAATACCTTGCGGATCTTGTCCTCGGGCATTTCCATGCGCTCGCCCAACTCTTCCGGCGTGGGCTCGCGGCCCATCTCCTGCAACATCTGACGGGAGATGCGGTTGAGCTTGTTGATGGTTTCGATCATGTGCACCGGAATACGGATGGTGCGTGCCTGGTCCGCGATGGAGCGGGTGATGGCCTGACGAATCCACCAGGTGGCGTAGGTGGAGAACTTGTAGCCACGACGATACTCGAACTTGTCAACGGCCTTCATAAGGCCGATGTTGCCTTCCTGGATCAGGTCGAGGAACTGCAGGCCGCGGTTGGTGTACTTCTTGGCAATGGAGATAACCAGACGCAGGTTGGCTTCCACCATTTCCTTCTTGGCACGGCGGGCCTTGGCTTCGCCGATGGAGACGCGGCGGTTGATTTCCTTGATGTCGGAAACGTCCAGGTCCACTTCGGTCTGGATGTTGGCAATGCGCTTCTGCAGGCGCACGACTTCGTCGATGCGCTCGGCAATCAGCGGTGCGTAGGGCTTCTTGCCCTTGGACATCTTTTCGGCCCAGTCCAGGCTGGTTTCGTTGCCGGGGAACGACTTGATGAAATCCTTGCGCGGCATCTTGCACTCACGCACACAGATTTTCATGATCGCACGCTCGTTCTCGCGCACCAGATCGTTGGTGGAGCGAACCACGTTTACAAGCTCATCAAAGGCCTTGTTGCCCAGCTTGAACGGCGCAAACACCTGTCCCAGCTCGTTCAGGGCTTCCTGGGTTTTCTTGTGGCCACGGCCGTGTTTGGCCAGGCAAGCGTCCGCGGCGTCGAGTTTTTCTTTCAATAGCTCGAAGCGCAGGCGGGTTTCTTCCGGATCCGGACCGCTTTCGGTTTCTTCTTCACTGTCGTCATCGTCATCATCGTCGGATGAGTCGTCTGACGTGCTGGACGTATCCGGGGTAGTGTCTTCCTCCATGAACGGCTCGGCGCCGTCGGGATCGAGGAAGCCGGAGACGATGTCGCTGAGACGGCCTTCGTTCTCGATGATGCGGTCGTAGGCCTGGATAACGGTGCCGGTGATGCCGGGGAAGTGGGCCACGGCGGCCATCACATCACGGATACCTTCCTCGATGCGCTTGGCAATGACGATTTCACCTTCGCGGGTCAGCAGCTCCACAGTGCCCATTTCGCGCATGTACATGCGGACCGGGTCCGTGGTGCGGCCAGCGTCGGATTCCACGGCTGCGAGTGCAGCGGCGGCTTCAGCGGCAGCTGCTTCGTCTGCGGTGGAGTCACCGTCGGTCATCAGCAGCGTGTCCGCGTCCGGTGCCACTTCAGACACCTGGATGCCCATGTCGTTGATCATGCGAATGATGTCTTCGACCTGGTCCGGGTCAGCAATATCTTCCGGGAGGTGGTCGTTTACCTCGGCGTAAGTCAGGTAACCTTGTTCCTTGCCTCGTGCAATGAGGTCTTTAAGACGTGATTTCTGCGAATTGCCTGACATAGACACCCTGTGAACTCGCTGGTAAAAGGAAAAAAGTGAAACAGCCATTATAGCTGTCGCGCGGTTGCTCTGCCACCGGATGGTTAGATGGTGATCAATACTGCAAGTTTCAAGTGCAGTGCCGTTTCCGGCGGCAGTTATTGCGTTTTTTGGCCCGCCGGCTCTGTTTTCTGGCGCTGGTCAGTCGTCGTTCTGTCCAGTCAGTGCCTTCAGTTCCTGTCGCTCTTCGGCGCTAAGGTCTGCCAGGCTACGTTTTTCCGATAGCAGAGACGCCAGCCGCTGCTTGCGCGCTACTTCCCGGTTCGGATTCAGCATTTCCCTGGCGCCAGCCAGGGTCTGTTCCCGTGCGGGGATGTGTTCAATACCATCGAACAGGCTGTAAAACTGTTCTCTGGCGCGGTTATCCGTTGCCAGTTCGCGGACCAGGGAGCGCCGGTCTTTGATGGCCTGCTCCAGAATCCAGCCGGCGAACTGGCCGGCCTGCCGGTATTGGCGGCTGCTGCGGCAAAGTTCAGCAATTTCGCTGGCCATGTCAGGTGCTTCCAGCAGGGCCAGACAAAGCTGGGTATCCTTGCTGAGCTTTACGTCAATCCGTTGTTCCTGCACCCGGCGCTCGCCGTATCCGCCCTTGCCGTTTGGCTGGCGGCGGTTCTGCCAGTCGCCCCGGCTGTTGCCGCACAGTCGCAGCATTTCATGCCACATGGCATCCCTGAGGGTGCTCCTGGGCATTTTCTTCAGCAGCGGCTCTACCCGTGCCTTCAGCTCACCCCGGTCTTCCGGCAGCGTCAGGTCCAAGCCTTCACTCTGCCTGTTGAACAGGTAGCGAGACAGGGGCGTGGCGCCGTTGATGCGTTCCTGGAACGCGTCGGGGCCCTCCTTGCGCACCAACGTGTCCGGGTCTTCACCGTCCGGCATCATCAGGAATTGCAGATGAAGGCCATCGGTCAGCAATTCCAGGGCATTTTCCAGGGCCTTATCGGCCGCCCGGTAACCGGCCTGGTCGCCATCAAAACAGAACACCAGATGCCGTACCTGCTTCAGCAGTGCCGACAGGCTGTCCTGGTTTGTGGCTGTGCCCAGTGTGGCCACGGCAAAGTGGATGCCATTCTGCGCGAGCGCAATGACATCCATGTAGCCTTCCACCACCAGCAGCCTGTCGAGTTGGCGGATCGACTGTTTGGCTTCATATAAGCCGTAGATTTCGCGGCTCTTATGGAAAACATCAGACTCCGGAGAATTGATGTACTTGGCCTTGTCATCACCCAGTGTGCGCCCGCCGAACGCAATGGTCCGTCCGCGGCTGTTGCGGATCGGGAACATCACCCGGTTGCGAAACAGGTCCCTGGGCCGCCCGTAGCGGTCAGAAACGGCGCCAGTTTCAATCAATGGCCCCTGCAGGTCCTTGCTGGCGCTGTCAAACAGGGCGGTGCCGGTGCCAGGGGCGTAGCCCAGCTGGTACTGTTCAATAATGCTGTCGTCCAGGCCCCTCTGTTTGAGGTAGTCCCGGGCGAATTCACCTTGTTGGCCCTTCAGGGCGGACTGATAGAAGCGGCTGGCGTAATCCAGGGCGTCCGTCAGTGTTCGCGCCTGCTGCATTTCCTGGCGCGCGCTCTGGTCGTAGGGCACTTCCATGCCGGCTCGGCGGGCCAGTTCCTCTACGGCGTCGGTAAAACCCAGGCCGTCGAATTCGCGGACAAAACTGATGGCATCGCCATGGGCGCCACAGCCAAAGCAGTGGTAAAAGCCTTTGTCCGGCCGAACGTTGAAAGACGGCGTTTTCTCATCATGGAAGGGGCAGCGGGCCTTGTAGTTGCCGCCGGCCTTTTTCAGGGTGATACGTGATCCGATCAGCTCTGCCAGGTCTACCCGGTCGAGCAGGTCTTCAACAAAGCGTTGCGGGATCAGTCCACTCATGATGTCTCCGGTCGCGCGGAAAGTGCCGGGCCTGGAAGTACAGCCAAAAATGCCGCCGAAGCCAGGCCTCGGCGGCATTTTGGTATCGCTCTGTGCAACCTGTGGCTATACAGGCGATTATAGGCTTGCAGTCAAGCGGCGTCCGGTAAAGCTTAGTACAGACGCTCGAACTTGCGCTGTTCCCGCTGAAGCTTCTTGAGATGACGCTTGACGGCTGCAGCTGCCTTACGCTTGCGCACGGCTGTCGGCTTCTCGTAGTGCTCACGGCGACGTACTTCCGACAGAACGCCTGCTTTTTCGCAGGAGCGCTTGAAGCGACGAAGGGCTACGTCAAACGGTTCATTCTCTTTCACTTTAACAGCTGGCATTCGAAAATCACCTACCTGATTGATTCGGTTTCAGTTTTGTCTGATCGACCTGTCTGTCAAATCGACTCGATACCTGGTCAGATTGGCTAAAACTCGACCAGTGCGTATTTAAGGCCGGCAATGATAGCGCCTGCCCATGGCCAAGGTCAATGTTTGTTCGATGAAACTGACGGAGGGTTTCGGGTTTCTGCTAAAATGCCTCGTTTACGTTTACCTGCCCGGAGTTGTGGCCCTTACTTATGCTGATTCTCGGTATTGAAACCTCCTGTGATGAAACCGGCGTTGCCCTCTATGACAGTGAGCGTGGGCTGCTCGCGCATGCGTTGTTCAGCCAGATTGATATGCATGCAGACTACGGTGGTGTGGTGCCGGAGCTGGCCTCCCGCGACCATGTCCGCAAATTGCTGCCGTTGTGTGATCAGGTGCTGGCCGACGCCGGCCGGGTTCGCGCTGATATCGAAGGCATTGCCTACACCGCCGGCCCCGGGCTGGTGGGTGCGCTGATGGTCGGTGGCTCCGTGGCCCATGCCCTGGGGTTCGCCCTGGGTGTTCCCGTGCTGGGGGTGCATCACATGGAGGGCCACTTGTTGGCGCCGATGCTGGAGGATAACCCACCGGCGTTTCCATTCGTCGCCTTGCTGGTCTCCGGTGGCCATACCCAGTTGGTTCTGGTTAAGGGTATTGGCGAGTATGAAATGCTGGGTGAGTCGGTGGACGATGCCGCCGGTGAAGCCTTTGACAAAACCGCCAAGATGCTTGGGCTGGATTATCCTGGCGGACCGAGGGTGGCTGCGCTGGCTGAGAAGGGCACGCCGGGACGCTACCGGTTCCCGCGTCCGATGACCGACCGGCCGGGGCTGGATTTCAGTTTCAGTGGCCTGAAGACGTTTACCCTCAATACGGTAACTGCCGCAGAGCGTGCTGGGGGGCTGGATGACCAGACCCGCGCGGATATTGCCCTGGCCTTCGAGGCAGCGGTGGTGGATACACTGACCATCAAATGTCGCCGTGCCCTGGAGCAGACCGGTTGCAAGCGTTTGGTGATTGCCGGCGGCGTGAGTGCCAATAAGCGGTTGCGTGCCGGGCTTGAGAAAATGACAGAGAAGCTTCGTGCCGCCGTGTTCTACGCCCGCCCCGAGTTCTGCACGGATAATGGCGCCATGATTGCCTACGCGGGTTGTCAGCGCATGAACGCAGGTCAGCAGGATGGCGATCGGATTGTGGCGGTGCCGCGCTGGCCGATGAATACACTGCCACCGGTTGGCGAGCTACGGACGAACGGGTTGGTGGACTAGAAGCCCGGTTCACGGCCCTGGGCCATACGGATCAGGTTGTTGCGGTGACGTACCACAATCAGGATGGCCAGGAGGCCGAACAGCGGCAAGGTGTCGGGTTCGATCAGCGCACTGATGATGGGGCCGCTCACAATGGCTACAATCGAGGCGAGCGCTGATATCTTCCAGCGCCACATCACCAGGGCCCAGATGGCGGCCAGCAGAAGAGTGGTTGCTGGCGCTAGCGCAAGCCCCGCGCCCAGCGCAGTCGCCACGCCTTTTCCACCCTTGAACCGATAAAACAACGGAATCATATGCCCGGTCACTGCGCACAGCGCCACCATGGCCTGGGAAAGAATGGTCAGGTCTGCCTGGTGGGCAAGCCATACCGGAAGCCAGCCCTTGGCGGCATCCAGGAACAGCGTCAGTGCTGCCGGCGGCCATCCGCCGGTACGGTAGACGTTGGTGGCGCCGGGGTTTCCGGAACCCTGGGCGCGTGGGTCCGGCAGGTGCCAGGCGCGGCAGACCGGCAGTGCAAACAGTATCGAGCCTGCCAGGTAGGCCAGGGCGCACAGTAGAACGGTCAGTACCGGGTCACTCAGATAGCTCATCGGTGGCGATCATTGGCAAAGTGAAAAAGACGCAAAGACGCGTACTGGTCATTTGTGAGAAAATGCCGGCCCCGCGACGAGGCAGGTCAGATTTTACACAGTATCCGCTGCCTGCGCGTTATTCAATCAGCAAAGAGTGTAAGCCCGGGAGTGCCTCTGTTGACAGATAGTGTACTGATCGAAGGCCTGGCCGTTGAGGCAATCATCGGCGTATACGACTGGGAGCGTGAAGTCAGACAGCGACTGTTGGTAGACCTGGAGATGGCCTGGGATAACAGGGCCCCAGCAGCCTCGGATGATGTCGGTGACGCCCTGAACTACGCTTTGGTCAGCGAGCGGGTCTCAGGCTACCTTGTCGAGGCTCGCCCGCAATTGCTGGAAACCGCTGCAGAAGGCATTGCAGGTTTGCTGCAGAGCGAGTTCAACGTGCGCTGGGTCAAGTTGACCCTTCGTAAGCCCGGCGCCGTTCCGGCTGCAGTGGCCGTGGGTGTAAAGATTGAACGGGGGAGCCGCTGATGGCGCGGGTGTATATCAGTATCGGTAGCAACATTGACCGCGTGCGCTATGTCACGGCGGCGCTGGATGCATTGGCCGGCTGGTTTGACGAACTGCTCATCTCTTCTGTCTACGAGAGCGAGTCCGTCGGTTTTGATGGTTCGCCCTTCTACAATCTGGTGGTGGGTGTCGATACCGGCCTGAGTGTGGCGGAGCTGTCGGCCCGCTTCAAACAACTTGAGGCGGATAATGGTCGACGGCGGGATGTGCCAAAGTTCAGCCCCCGAACCCTGGATCTGGATATTCTCACCTACGATCACGAGGTGGGCCGAGTCGATGGTGTCGAGCTGCCCCGGGGCGAGATTCTGAAAAACGCCTTCGTGCTACTGCCGCTGGCGGAGATTGCGCCGACCGCCGTTCATCCGGTTTGCGGTGAGTGCTACCAGGCATTGTGGCAGGTCTATGACCGTGATCAGAAGCTGTGGCCGGTGGACTTTACCTGGCAAGGCCGGCACATCTCTCAGGCCTCCACCCTCTAATCTGGCTTTTATGAGCCGTGATGCGAACGGTATAGCTGGATCAGGCTGGCCGTTGAGCTGTCGATGGCTTCGTTGCCCTCAGCAG
>PBRG01000072.1 GCA_002726615.1 Marinobacter sp. | reverse complement strand
GCCATGGATGGCGGAGCTCAAGCGCCACAGGGATGTGCTTGAGCGTGTTTTGGAAAGGCCGCCTCCTCCGGTTCCAGCACCAAAGCCGGAACACTTATGTCTGAAGCTCTAAGAAGGCTGCTAAAAGAGGGCAACACGCCCCAGCAAACAGTCATAACGCCCCACGTGGGCATCCTGACCCTGCACTTCCAGCTCTACGGCTGCGAAGACCTCAAAGCCAAGCGCAAAGTCTTCACCGCCCTGAAAGCCGTATGGGGCAAAGAACCCGACCTGGCCGTTGCCGAAACCGCCGACCAGGACGCCCTCGACTGCGCCACCTGGACCATCGCCGCCCTCGGAGGCTCATCGCAACAGATCGCCCAGCGTCTCGACCAGATTGAAAAAGCGATACAGGAACGCATCGACGCTGCCATACTGGATGTACATCGCGAGATACTTTGACCCTCCCGCCGGGCACAGGCCATGCTGTAGCGTATGGTTTCACGACACCGTATACTACGCCCCCTCAGGGAGAACAGAACGGCCGGGACAGGCTCTGTGAATGACCACTGATAGTGTGTGGCACCTATGACCGGAAAGAAAAAATCGGCCCAGGCCTCGGTAGAGGCCATGTACCGTGTATTCACTGTGCCCGAGGCACCTGAATCCACCCTGAGCCGGATTGACCAGAACATATCCCGCAACCTTGCCGGCTTCCTGCAGGAACACATCGTTGCGGTCGAGCGGGATCTTTCCGAAGTCGAGAAAGACTTCTCAGACTACGCCATTCCCGAGAAGCCTATCTTCGTCTCCGAACAGGCCCAATTCCTGCTCGACAAGCTCGTCGCAAACTCGGTACATACCGCGTCTCCGAGCTTTATCGGCCACATGACATCGGCACTGCCCTACTTCATGTTGCCACTGTCCAAGATCATGATTGCCCTCAACCAGAACCTGGTCAAAACCGAAACCTCCAAGGCATTCACGCCCATGGAGCGTCAGGTATTGGGCATGATCCACCGCCTGGTGTACGAACAGGATGGCGCCTTCTACCGCAAGTGGATGCACGACCCCAGTTACGCTCTCGGCGCCATGTGCTCCGGTGGCACCGTGGCGAACCTGACCGCACTCTGGGTTGCCCGCAACAACGCTTTTCCTGCCGAAGGAAGTTTCCGGGGCATCCATCAGCAAGGACTGTTCCGTGCGTTACGTTATTACGGCTGCGAAGGTGCCGCGATTCTGGTTTCCCGCCGTGGCCACTACTCACTGCGCAAAGCCGCCGATGTGCTCGGCCTCGGCCGGGACTTCCTGGTGCCGGTTGACACCGATGACGACAACCGGATCAACACCGATGCGCTGCGCGAAAAATGCCTGGAACTGCACCGCCAGAAAATCCGGGTCATGGCCATCTGCGGCATTGCAGGCACCACTGAAACCGGCAACGTAGACCCTCTGGATGCCATGGCAGACATCGCCCGGGAATTCAGCGCACACTTCCACGTGGACGCTGCCTGGGGAGGGCCAACCCTGTTCTCCCGCTCACACCGGCACCTGCTCAGAGGCATCGAGAAAGCCGACTCGGTCACCTTCGATGCCCACAAACAGCTTTACGTTCCCATGGGGGCCGGCCTGGTCGTGTTCCGTGACCCGGGACTGGCAAGCGCCGTTGAACACCACGCGCAGTACATTATCCGTAAGGGCTCGCGAGATCTGGGCAGCACCACCCTGGAAGGCTCAAGGCCGGGCATGTCGATGCTGATCCAGTCGGGGCTGAGAATCCTGGCGCGGGAAGGCTACGAAATCCTCATCGACCAGGGCATCGACAAGGCCGCCACGTTTGCGGAGATGATCAACACGGAAACGGACTTTGAGCTCATCACCAAGCCAGAGCTCAACATCCTGACCTACCGCTACTGCCCGGAGAAAGTGCAGCAGGCCCTGACCATTGCGGACTCACTCCAGGCAGAACGCCTGAACACCTGCCTGAACCGCATCACCAAGTTTATCCAGAAGACTCAGCGTGAACGTGGCAAAGCCTTTGTCTCCCGGACGCGGCTTGAACCAGCACGCTACTTTCACCACCCCTGTATCGTATTCCGGGTGGTATTGGCCAACCCCTTGACCACGAAAGAGATCCTTGCGGACATATTGAAAGAACAGAGGGAGTTATCATCGGATGAGGACATTCAGGACGAGCTCACCATCCTGGACCAGATGGCCGATGCCGTACTGAAGCAGCACCAACCAGGGGCGCGTCAGGCCTGACGCGCCCTGCTCACCTGCACTACGACCAATGCAGGCCAGAATAGATCAGTAAAGCGCCTCCTCGTCATCCAGAACTTCGTCCAGAATATCGAGAAACATATGATCCGCCCGGCTCCAACTTTCCGGAATACGAATCGTAGTGTTGGCGCTGATCTCCCGAGCTATAAGTTCGTTGGAATTGGGCTGATTGCGGTATTTACGGGCAATTTCCACTGATTTAACGGCAATTGTGGGGTCACTGAGAACCTTCTTGATAAATACCCTGAGCTCGTCAATGACCTTCGCCTGACGGCTTTCTTCTGCTGAACTCATGAATCAATCCCCGGACAGAGTGGCAACGTATGGGAGGCAAACACCTCCCGTATTGAAGAATAGTATGGGCCAAACAGGCACCTGACAACCAGCGTGACTATCCCTTACAGCAACAGCCCACGCAGAGTGAAGAACAGGGTGGCCGCCATACAGGCGGATGCCGGCACCGTGATTATCCAGGCTGCGACAATACGGGTCAGGTGAGATCGCTTCACCATTTCCTCACGGTAAATTTTCTTAAGCCGCTTACGCTCTTTTTTGGAGAGTGGCACCTGCTTCTTTTTCTTGGCCTGCTGGAGCAGGTTTTCCATCTGTTCAACCGAAGCATTACGGAAATCTTCCAGGAACGGACGCAGACGCTCACGCTCAGGCTCCTCGTGACTGTCCATGATGCTGTGAAGCTGGGTGGCGTAATTGGACTTCAGATACTCCCTCAGGAAACCAACACCAAACACACCACCGATGGCAATGTGAGTGGAACTGACCGGGAGCCCCAACTGAGAAGCGATGATGACAGTAAGCGCCGCCGACAGTGCAATACAGAACGCCCGGGTTTTATCCAGCTCTGTGATCTCAGTCCCCACAGTCTTTATCAGGCGTGGGCCGAACAACATAAGGCCGACGGCCAGGCCAAGGGCACCAACCAGCATCACCCACAAAGGAATGGACGCTGCGGTCACCACCGCCCCGGCCGAAAGCGCATCGTTGATGGCGGCGAGAGGGCCAATGGCGTTGGCCACGTCATTGGCGCCATGGGCAAAGCTGAGCAGGGCGGCTGCGAAAATGAGCGGCCAGGTAAACAGGCTGTTTACGCCCTCGGAACTGTTTTCCATCGTGGAAGCACGACGGCCAACCACCCCCCTCATTATAAAGAAGATAACGGCGGCGACCCCGAAACCCACCAGACTGGCTCCCAGGAAATCCACCTCAACGACCTTCTTCACTCCCTTAACCATCAGGTACGTACCAAAGGCCCAGGCCATGATCGCCACAAGCCATGGCACGAAGGTTCGCGCCGAAGACACCACGTTCTTTCGATACAGCACGGTTTTTTTGATAGCAAAAAGGAAAAGAGCTGCAAACACCCCCCCCAGAACAGGAGAAATCACCCAGCTGGCTACAATCTTTCCCATTACCGCCCAGTCCGCAATGCCCCAGCCGCCGGCCGCAATCCCGGCTCCAAGCACGCCCCCGACAATGGAGTGGGTGGTGGACACCGGAGCCCCCATCCAGGTGGCCAGGTTCAGCCACAGTGCGCCGGCAAGAAGCGCGGCTGTCATCAGCCACACGAAAGCGCTGACATCATCGAGCCTTTCAGCGGCAATAATGCCCCCTTTGATGGTAGAGACCACGTCGCCACCGGCGATGATGGCACCTCCAGCCTCAAACACGGCGGCAATCAGGACTGCACCACCCAGCGACAGCGCCCCGGACCCCACGGCGGGGCCTACGTTGTTGGCGACGTCGTTCGCGCCGATATTGATGGCCATATAGCCGCCAATGACTGCGGCTGCCATCAGCAACATATTGTTGGGCATGCCATCGCTGATCTGTCCCACCGCCAAAAATATGCAGAGCAGGAACAGGAAGCTGAAGCCAACACGATAGCGTTCGGTCGAAGGGCTGGTCAGGAGAGTATCGAGGAATCCGTTTTTGCCGGCCATAATACGTCAGGTCTCGCAACAGGGAGGGGACGGGAAGCTGGAGTTTCACATTACTTACGGCGGCAACTATAAATTTTTTGCCATGAAATTGAAACATAACGGTCATAATGATAATTGCTTGACCAAAGTCGCTGTACAGATTTCCCGCTTCGACTAATCTGAGTCACGAGCCCGGCCCACACAACCTGGGCAGGGCGTTAACAACAGATCGACAACAACAAAAAGTGTCATGACCAGACTTCTCGATACCAGCCAGCAAATAGCCGACGAAGGTGAAGAAGAGCGCGTATCCCGCCTGCTGACCGGCCTGTCAGCCATGGCGATCCTGTTTCTGCTGGGCATTGGCGCCAAGGCGTGGTTTGCCACCCACACTCACCATGCCTTCTCGCTCTGGTTCTTCGCGGGCCTGGTGGCAATGAACATGCTGGCGTTTGCCCGCTCTGGCAACCGACGCCATCAAAAGGCTGGCATGATCTCCATCGTCGGCCTGCTGTTCGGATACCTGATCATAACGGGAGGCGAGAGCAACACCGGCCCACTCTGGTTTTACGTGTTCCCGCCGCTGCTGTTCTACCTGACCGACCTGAAAACCGGCACAGCGGTGTTGTTGTTCTGCTGCCTGTTGGCGGTTGTGGTTTTCCAGTTCCCTGAACTACCGCTGGTGACCGCCGAATACAGCACAGACTTCAAAATCCGCTTCTTCGCGACGCTGACCTTTGAGTCCATCTTTTGTTTCGTGCTGGAAGCCAGTCGCCTGAAAGCACGCAATGAGCTGATGGAGTTGGCCCGCGCTCACCAACACGCGGCCCGCACTGATGAACTGACGGGACTGTCCAACCGCAGGGATATACAGCATCGGCTGAGCGAGGAGTATTCAAGGTACAGGCGTTCCGGCCACCACTTTTCCATAGTTCTGATCGACCTGGACCTCTTCAAGCGTATCAACGACGACTACGGACACGACGCCGGCGACTACGTACTGCGGGCCTTCTCGAAATTGATGCAAACCGTTACCCGCCAAACGGATGTGGCCGCACGCTGGGGTGGAGAGGAATTTTTGATCCTGTTGCCTGACACCTCACTGCTACAGGCTCTCACGCTCGCAGAACGGCTCCGTTCCGAAGTCGCCTGTGCTGAATTCTCATACAGTGGCAGGCGCATGCCCGTCACCATCAGCGCTGGCATCTGCTCCATCGCCAAAACCGGCTCGGTGGATGAATTGCTGAAACAGGCTGACGTCCACCTGTACAACGCCAAGGAAGACGGGCGCAATCGCGTTGCCCCCAGAGTACGAACCTCCTCCGGGGATACCAGCCCCTCCGGAGCCGGATCTTGAGCGTTATCACATCACCAGCTATGATCGGGCCCCAACGCAGACAGTCATCACGAGATGGCTGTCGTTTCGAATCAACAGGACCATTCATGGCTTCAATCCGGATTCTGGTCGGCAGCGTTTATGGTGGCGCACTGCTGACGGCACGTACCCTGAAGAAAACCCTGGAACCGGAAGGGCACCGGATCACGATCCTTGAGGAACCCGACCTGGAGGACATCACCGGGAACGACGAGCCGCTGCTGGTGTGCACGTCAACCACCGGCCAGGGAGAACTCCCTCCTAACCTGCTGCCGTTCTACCTGAGATTGCGGGAGCACCTGCCCCAACAACCGGCGCGTCCGTTTGGGGTCATTGTGCTGGGTGACAGTTCCTACGGTGACACCTTTTGTGGCGCCGGTGAGCTGATGGAAGAGGTTTTATACGAAACTTCAGCCCGGAAAGTGGGGGACACCCTAAGGATCGATGCGCTGGAAACCACCGAACCGGAGATGGAAGCCATCCCCTGGGTACGGGAATGGCTTGAACAACTGGAATCCTGACACAGGCACTTACGGAAACTGGCGATATCAGCCTTGAGCGCCCCTGAAGTTAACGCCATACTGGCCCAGTCAATCACGACAAGATCGGTACTACGTGCGCCATATTGCTCAGTTGTTCGCCCTGGCGGGCGCATTGGTCATAATGGCTTTCGGAACCCAGGCAAACGCGGCTTCGCCCGGCTTTGCAGAACCGGATATGGACTACATCCGGGTGGCACCTTCGGAACAGATGGATCTCAGGGAAGCCCTTGCTTCCGACCGGTGGCAGTCACTGGAAAACGAAAGCCCCAACTTCGGCTACATTCGCGACACCGTGTGGCTCCGCGTTCCTGTATCCGCCATACCCGGTGACCGCAAGCTACTGGAGATACGCTATCCGCAACTCGACGATGTCACCTTCTACCTGATGGAGAATGGTGCCGTCAGGCAGCGCCTATCAACGGGCGATCGCCTACCCTTTACCCAGCGCCAGATTCAACACCGCAACTTTCTGTTTTCCTTCGAAACCGATCCGCAAAACGATTACCAGGTGTTGTTGCGGATTCGGACTCAGGGCGCCATGCAGATCCCCGTCAGGCTGTGGGACCCTCGAACCTACTTTGAAGCAACGTCCATCGAAGACCAGATGCACGCGATCTATTACGGCATCCTGATCATGGTGATCGTTTTCAACCTGTTCATCTTCCTGGCCCTACGGGAGCGCATGTACCTGCTGTACGTGCTGTCGACCTTCAGCTACCTGATGTTTATTGGCAGCCTGAATGGCAGCACCTATCAATTGCTCTGGCCAGAGTCGCCCTGGCTGCACAACCAGGCAATGATGCTGACCGTGCCCATAGCATTGATATTCACCCTGTTATTCTCCCGCGCCTTCCTCAACCTGCGCGTCACCAGCCCACGCATGGACAAACTTGTGTGGTATACGGTGCTGGTGAATATCGCGGTGGCGGTGACGACGTTCATTACCGACTACAGCGTTGCCAGCAAGCTCACGGTTGCCCTGGCGATTCCCAGTTGCCTGCTGTTGACCGTCATGGGGCCCGTGCAATGGATTCGTGGCAACCCCCAGGCTGGCTATTACACCATTGCCTGGGGCCTGCTCACCCTGGGCAGCGCCATCACCGCCGCCAATAAGTACGGTTTCGTGCCCACCAGTTTCGTAACGGCCTACGGCATTGAAATCGGCTCCGCTCTCGAGGCCATCTTGTTGACCATTGCCCTGGCCGCCCGGCTCTACCAGGAGCGTGAAGACAAGGTTCGCGCCCGCGAAGCAGAGATCACCGCCATGGCGGCACGGCGTTCGGCAGAGCTTCGACTGATCGAACAGGCTCTCCACAACCCGCTCACGGGATTGCCCAATCGCGCTTGCCTGGAAATGACCATCAGTGAACTGATCAACCGAGAGCCCGACAAACGCCTCTCCATCGCGGTGATTCACCTAAGCAACCTTCCAGCCATTACCAAAACCCTGGGGCATCGCAATACCGACCGGCTGCTCGAGCTTGCCGCCCGACGCTTCAACAGTATCGTCAGTGAACTGCCCGGAATCTGTACGGTTGAGACCACCGAGCAGCAGAATTTCTACCTGGCGTCACTGGAGTCGGCCACCTTCGGGTTTATCGTGGAAGCGGATGTTATTTCGGAAACACCTCGTGCCATTGTTCGTGCCCTTGAGGAAATCCGTGAACCGCTGGACTACCTGGGCATGCAGTTACCACTGGACCCTCACACGGGCTCGGCGATCTATCCAGATCACGCCACCGACACCAATACCTTGATCCGGCGTGCCTTTATTGCGCAGGGCTCGGACGACGCCCGAGACCGTGGGCTGGCCTACTATCAGCCTGCGCGGGACTCCTACAGCGCTGACCGGCTTACCCTGGTGTCCGAACTGCAACATGCCCTCCAGCACGGTGAACTTGCCCTATACCTGCAACCAAAACTGTCTTTGAAAACCAGGGAGGTGGTCGGCCTCGAAGCGCTGATTCGCTGGCCCGACCGGAAAAAGCCAATACCCGCCGACGAGCTGATTGCCCTGGCCGAGCAGACAGGACTGATCAAGCCATTGACACGCTGGGTACTGGAACAGTCACTGGAGCTGAGAGGGCGATTGCTGGAGAAGGGCTACCCGCTCAATATCTCGGTCAATATCTCCCCCAACAATTTACGGGAACCAGACTTCCCGCTCTACGTCCAGCGCCTGATGAGCAGCTACCACATTCATCGCGGGGCCATTATCCTGGAAGTCACCGAGACCTCAATGATGCAGGACCCGGTCAACTCTCTGCGCGCTCTCAATTCCCTGCACACCACAGGTATCCCACTGTCCATTGATGACTTCGGTTCCGGCTACTCATCGCTGTCGTATATCAAGCGGTTGCCCGCCAGCGAGATCAAAATCGACCACTCACTGGTCACCGACCTTACGTCCCAGGCTGGTGACCGCGTCATTGTCCAGACCACCATCGAGATGTGCCACAGCCTGGGCTACGCCGTTGTAGCCGAGGGTGTGGAGAGTACAGAGACAATGGAACTACTGGAAAAGATGGGCTGCGACATGGTACAGGGCTATATCCTGACGCCACCACTCCCGTTCGACGACATCATCGTCTGGCTGGGCAAATACAAACATCATGGCAGAAGCCGCAAGCTTGGCTGACTATCTCCGCTGACCTAACCCCGCTCACGGATGAGGGCTTCCTGGGTGGTCGATGCCACCAGCCGGCCTTGGCGATCAAAGAAATTACCGCGATTGAAGCCGCGTCCGCCGGTAGCGCTGGGACTGTCCTTGTCGTAGAGCAACCACTCGTCCATACGGAACTCACGATGAAACCAGATGGAATGATCCAGGCTTGCGATCTGCATGTTCTTGTTCATAAACGACACGCCGTGAGGATTCAGTGACGTCCCCAGAAAGGAAAAGTCGGACGCGTATGTCAGCAGGCAGCGGTGCAGCACCGGATCGTCCGGCAGGTGGCCCTGGGTACGGAACCAGCTTTGTTTGTAGGGCGGGCGCGGTTCCGGTTTCAATGGATTGACCGGGTCCACAGGCCGGATTTCGATGGGACGATCCCGGGTCAGGGTGTCGCGGAGATGCTCGGGAACATGAGGTGCCAGCAGTTCGCCGTACTCTTGCTCGGATTTCAGGCTTTCCGGATCCGGTGCCGAGGGCATGTCGAGTTGATGTTCGAAGCCTTCCTCGGCCACCTGAAACGACATGGAGCCGGTCAGAATCTCCTTGCCACCCTGACGTGCGATCACGCGTCTGACGGAAAAACTGCCACCGTCCCGAACCCGCTGGACCTCGTAGTCGATGGGCATGCTGTGATTTCCAGGGCGCAGGAAATAGGCGTGCAGCGAGTGCGGCAGGCGTCCTTCCACTGTGCGACTGGCAGCCATCAGCGCCTGCCCCAGAACCTGGCCGCCAAACACATTGGGAAAGCCCAGATCTTCACTGTCCCCCTGGAAATGGTCATCACCGATGGGGGAAAGATCCAGCAGATCCACCAGTTTTCTGGTCACTTCAAGCATGCCAGCTCCTGTCAATATCGTTAGCTCACGAATGAATTTCTACCGCAAGCCGGGGATTTTCGCAATCCTGATCGCGTCCATCAGCTATGAATCGGCGGCACTTCCTTCGACAGGGTCTGCTTCTCCACCGCATAACCACCAGTTACCGCAAAGCCCAGAACCTCGCCAGACTCACTCCTGAACAGGGCACGAACGTCCTGACCGTTCGCATCCACTTCCCAGTTGCCGGACGCATTCGCCGGTGGCGGGCACACTGCCGTTGGACAACAGGGGGTCTTGACCATGACCGGCATGGTGCCGTATTTCACTTCAGTGCGTTCACTCACCAGCGTCTTTGCCAACGCGCGGGCGCACGCCATCAGCGGCAGTACATACAGCAACACGTGGCCATCGACTTCAGCGCAGTCACCCAGTGCGTAGACGTCGGGCACCGATGTCTCCAGGGCGCGGTTGACCACGATGCCACGCTGGGTCTCCAGGCCCGCCGCAGCGGCCAGTTCCGTTCGTGGTCTCAGCCCGACTGCGGAAATGACCAGGTCAGAGTCCAACTCCTCGCCATTGGCCAGGGTCAGACGAACGCCATCCCCGTTATTGGCAATATGCTCCACGACGGTTTCCAGATGAAAACGGACACCCATTCCCTCCAGCCCATCACGAACCGCTTCCGCAGCGGCCGGTGGCAGCAGTCCCGGCATCAGGGCATCAGAAGGCGCAATCACATCCACCTCGACATCGCCGTTGCGAAGGTCGTTGGCAAACTCACAACCGATCAGGCCCGCGCCCATGATGGCGACCCGCTTCTTGCCCTTCAGGGACCTGCGAAAGGCACGGTAGTCCATCAGGTCGTTGATGGAAAAGACACGCTCATGGCCGTCACCGGCAATGGACAGGCGAATCACATCAGCACCCCAGGCCAACACCAGTTTACCGTACCCTAGCCGTTCGTCCCCCAGCACCAGTTCGTGGGCGTCCGGATCAATGCCGGTCACGGTGGTGTATGTACGCAGTTGAAGGTTCAGTTGCTCCACCATTGCATCCGACGACGCCTGCGCCAGCTCATCGGCCTCTTTGCCTTTGGTAAAGCCGGTGGAAAGCATGGGCTTGGAGTAACTGTAGCCATCGTCCGCCGTTATCATGACGATCGGTGTGTCCTTGTCCTGCTTACGGATTTCCTTCGCCAGCGAGTAGCCTGACAATCCGGTACCCACAATCACGATAGGCGCGTCTGTGTTCATTACTGCTCTCCAAACCTGTTCAGCGGTAGCGGCGTATCAGCCGATCTCAATCATCTCGAAGTCTTCCTTACCCACGCCGCAGTCCGGGCACTCCCAATCTTCTGGCACGTCTTCCCAGGCGGTTCCAGGCTCGATACCGTCTTCCGGCCAACCTTCCGCCTCATCGTAAATAAACCCACAGACAACGCACTGCCACTTCTTCATGTCATTCCTCCGAAACTCATTGGAGTGCGATAATAATTGTCAGACAATTATACGCACAAGTCTTTCATGCACCGAGTTGGCACTATTCATACCGGGAAACCATCATACCCACCGCTGCCGCATTGACCAATGCCGGTGCCGACGGCTATTCAACGGGTTTTCTGCCAATCACCAGAATTTCCACCCGGCGAACCGGGAAACGCCCCTCCCTTCAGCGTGCCTCCTCCGGTATAATCGGCCGTTTTAAGATAGGACCCCAGCGCTATGACCGACACCGTCGCCGAACTGAATCAGGTAATGGCCGAGGCCGACTGCCTGGTGAGCGAACAGCAGGTACAGGCTGCCATCCAGTCCCTTGCAGACGAAATCACCGGGCGCCTCAAAAACACCAATCCCCTGTTGTTCTGCGTGATGAATGGCGGCCTGATCCTCACCGGCCACCTACTGCCAAGACTGACGTTTCCCGTGCAAGCGGAATACCTTCACGCCACCCGCTACCGCCAGGAAACCACCGGCGGCATCCTGGAATGGAAACTGCAACCGGAAGCCAACATGAATGGCCGCACGGTACTGATCGTTGATGACATCCTCGACGAGGGTACGACACTCTGCGCCATTGCAGATTACTGCCTCGCCCATGGCGCCAGCGAGGTTCTGACGGCCGTTTTGGTCGATAAACAACACGATCGCAAGGCAAAGCCAAATCTGAAGGCAGATTTTACCGGCCTGGAAGTTGAGGACCGTTTCCTGTTTGGCTACGGCATGGATTACAAAGGTTATTGGCGCAACGCCCCGGGAATTTATGCCGTCAAGGGACTTTGACCGGTACGCACCCAGCGTGCTTGAAGGCGACAACGCCATCTCCACCCCCGCTACGGACTGGTACCGCTCTTTTTCGGCAGCCGCGTTGAAAAACCCGACCATCCATGGGCCGCTCAGCCACTGGCTGACGCTGGAAGGGTCGCTGACCCGGGCGCTTCAACTTCGATGCCGTGAGCACTTTCACGTGGATATCCTCCAGGAGGGTTTTGCCCGTCCCACTGTGGAGGAGGCTCATACCCTGGGTATTCCGGTACGCCAGAACGCGTGGATCCGCGAGGTCTGTCTGAACGGCGACAACACCCCCTGGGTGCTTGCCCGTACGATCATTCCATTGGCAACCCTGTCAGGGCGTGGACGCCGCCTGCGCAATCTTGGACGCCGCCCCCTCGGCGCGTACCTGTTCAGCAACCCACAGTGGCAGCGGGGGCCGTTCGAAACCGGTCTTTGCCATCGGGTTAATCGCCATCAGCCAATGGCGGCCCGCCGCTCCCGTTTTTTCAGCGGTCATCATACCCTCCTGGTCGGGGAGTATTTCCTGCCCACGCTCTGCCCCTGACGCTGCGGCTCTTTTAACCGAACCCCACCGCTGGCTATAATCCCCGCTCAGCCTCAGGAACATCATCCCGAACGGACCAGACCTATGCTGCCCAATGCCGTGCCAGATCACATCCAGGCCCGACTTGCAGACTACGCCCGACTGCTGCGCGTCGATCGCCCCATCGGCAGCCTCCTCCTGCTGTGGCCCACCTACTGGGCATTGTGGCTGGCCGCAGATGGTTTCCCCAGCACTGGCAACTTTATCGTCTTTACCCTCGGCGTATTCATGATGCGGGCTGCCGGTTGTGCCATTAACGATTTTGCCGACCGCAAGGTGGATCGCCACGTCAAACGTACCAAAGACCGCCCACTGACCTCCGGTCGCATCGAAGCCTGGGAAGCCGTTGCCCTGTTCGCGGGCCTCTGCCTGACTGCTTTCCTGATGGTGGTTCTGTTCACCAACACGCTGACACTCTATCTGTCCTTCGGGGGCGCCGTACTGGCGTTCATCTACCCGTTCATGAAGCGCTACACCCATCTGCCGCAACTGTTTCTTGGGGCCGCCTTCTCCTGGGCCATTCCCATGGCCTGGGCGGCCGAGGCCGGTGAGGTCACAAAACTGGCCTGGTTGCTGTTTACCGCCAACGTACTCTGGACCGTTGCCTACGACACCCTGTACGCCATGGTGGATCGTGATGACGACATCCGAATTGGCATCAAATCCACGGCCATCCTGTTCGGAGAAGCCGACCGGGCAGTTATAGCAATCCTGCAGGCTCTGGTGGTGCTGATCCTCATCCTGGTGGGCCAGCAGGCTGAACTCGGCGTTTTCTACTATCTTGGGCTCGTCGCCATGGCGTGCCTGTTTGTCTTTCAACAGCACCTGGCCCGCTTTCGAGAGCGCGACGGGTGCTTCAAGGCCTTCCTCAACAATAACTGGGCGGGCTTTGCCGTTTTCACCGGTTTGTTGATTGACCGGATAATCAGTTAGTCGCACAAATCCAGTCACAGCCTGTTACTGTCATATACTTGTAACACTACCCGGTTGTAATGAGGCAGCAACAATACTCGGTATGACACAGGTTAATGCTCATGACTGGAAAAACTGTCCTGATCGTCGATGACGAAGCACCAATCCGCGAGATGATCGCGGTCGCGCTCGAAATGGCTGATTATGACTACCTGGAGGCAGCGG
>PBRG01000071.1 GCA_002726615.1 Marinobacter sp. | reverse complement strand
TGCAGTGTTTCCAGCGAGTAAGTCAACGCAGCACCCGTCGCCATTGACACCAGCACACCGTTTTGACGACTGGTGACATCACCGCTCTTGATAGGACCGTAATGGCTGAAGGTTGAGGTCAGGATACCCGAGCCGGATGTCATGGTCAGGAAGGCGTTACGGAAACCGATCAGCCCTCGCGCCGGAATCGTATACTCAAGGCGCATACGGCCCTTTCCATCCGGCACCATGTTGGTCATCTCACCCTTGCGGAGCCCCATCTGATCCATCAGCGCGCCCTGGTGCTGCTCTTCGATATCGATGATGACGTTCTCATACGGCTCCTGCTTGACACCGTCGATCTCACGGATAACCACTTCCGGGCGCCCTACTGCAAGCTCAAAATTCTCCCGGCGCATATTCTCGATCAGCACCGACAGGTGCAGCTCGCCACGACCCGATACCTTGAACTTATCTGCAGACTCACCTTCCTCAACTCGCAGAGCAACATTGTGCAGCAGCTCTTTTTCCAACCGCTCTTTGATGTTGCGGCTGGTGACAAACTTGCCTTCCTTGCCACAGAACGGTGAATCGTTGACCTGAAAAGTCATGGAAACCGTTGGCTCGTCGACCGTTAGCGGCGGCAGAGCTTCAACAGCGGACTGATCGCATAAGGTGTCAGAGATGTACAGCTCATCCATGCCGCTGACACAGATAATGTCGCCCGCCTGCGCTTCGTCGACTTCAACCCGCTGCAGCCCCGAGTGGCCCATGATCTTGAGAATGCGGCCCTGGCGCTTTTTGCCGTTGGCACCAATCGCCGTCACCGGAGAATTGGTTTTAACCTTGCCGCGCATAATGCGGCCAATGCCAATGACGCCCAGGAAGCTATTGTAGTCCAACTGGGAAATTTGCATCTGGAACGGACCGTCCCGGTCAACGTTGGGCGCAGGCACGTGATCAACGATGGCCTGAAAAACCGCGTCCATGTTGTCGTCCAGCTTCTCATGATCCATTCCGGCAATGCCGTTCAGGGCACTGGCATAGACAATCGGAAAGTCCAGTTGCTCATCGCTGGCACCAAGGTTGTCGAACAAGTCAAACACCTGATCCACCACCCAATCCGGGCGAGCCCCGGGGCGGTCAATCTTGTTCACCACAACGATCGGATGCAAACCCGCGTCGAATGCTTTCTGGGTGACGAAACGGGTTTGCGGCATAGGGCCGTCAATGGAGTCAACCACCAGCAACACACAATCGACCATGCTCATGACACGCTCGACTTCACCCCCGAAATCGGCGTGACCCGGGGTGTCCACGATATTGATGTCGTAGTCATGCCATTTCAGCGCCGTATTCTTGGCCAGAATGGTAATACCACGTTCTTTTTCCTGGTCATTGGAGTCCATGACACGCTCGTTTTCGAGCTCTTTACGGTCCAGCGTGCCGGACTGACGAAGAAGCTGGTCAACCAGCGTGGTCTTGCCATGGTCAACGTGGGCGATGATGGCGATATTACGAAGTTTATCAATCACAACTATAATCCTGCAGCATGCACTGAATGACCTGAGAGGTCTTCAGTAAGCGCAAAGCCCCTTACATGCCGTCTCAAATCCGTAAAATGAATTTCATTTGCCAGGCTGGGCAGCCCGGGTGCACCCTGATGAAACTCAGCGGTTACACTGAGCATCCGGGGCGAAAATGAAGTGGCGCGCAGTATATAGCAAACTCACTTGCGTTTATATGAAGAAAAGTGACTATCGGGCCACCTTCGCACACGCACCATTTTGACGCATTATGCCGATGAACGCACCATTTTAATGCACCACAAGAGGGCGATTTGACTCCCGCTATTAAGGCGATCGCTCCAAAACAGCCCGAAAACTCTCCAATTGCGCTCTTGTGGAGCATGCTCAAAAAACTGGCAAGGCTATTGCTTTATCCTCAGTAGCCGAATTTGCAGGTAAGTCGGAACAGCTTTTGATAAGCTTCCCAACCTGAAAGAAAGATCGGGGGTCAGCACCGCTGAACGATCCGGCAACAACGCACACAGAAATCGCCCGCACTGCGGGATAACTGACGGAGCTTGCACAATGTCCAAGACGATTGATCTGATCAAGGAACACGAAGTCAAATGGGTCGACATGCGATTCACTGACAGCCGCGGTAAAGAGCAGCACGTGACCCTGCCCGCAACCGAGGTAGACGAAGAGTTCTTCGCCGACGGCAAAATGTTTGACGGGTCCTCCATCTCTGGCTGGAAGGGGATCAACGAATCCGACATGATTCTGATGCCGGTCGACGAAACGTCTGTCCTTGATCCTTTCACGGAAGAAACGACCGTTAACATCACCTGTGACATTGTGGAGCCATCCACCATGCAAGGGTACGAGCGTGACCCACGCTCGGTTGCCAAGCGCGCCGAAGAATACCTGAAGTCAACCGGCATTGCTGATGGCGCTCTGTTCGGCCCAGAGCCAGAGTTCTTCGTGTTCGACTCCGCCAAGTGGAAAGTCGACATGCAGGGCTCAATGTACGAACTGTACTCCGAAGAAGCAGCCTGGGTTTCCGGCGAAGATTTCGATCGCAATAATATTGGTCACCGTCCTGGCGTTAAAGGCGGCTATTTCCCGGTCCCGCCGGTAGACAGCCTGCATGACCTGCGTGGCGCGATGTGTGCCGCCATGGAATCCATGGGCCTGGAAATTGAAGTCCACCACCACGAAGTGGGTACTGCTGGCCAGTGTGAAATCGGCGTTGGCGCCAACACCCTGACTCGCAAGGCTGACGAAGTACAGATCCTGAAGTACTGCGTACACAACGTCGCTCACGCGTACGGTAAGACGGCCACCTTCATGCCCAAGCCAGTGGTTGGTGACAACGGTTCCGGCATGCACGTACACATGTCTCTGAACAAGGATGGCAAAAACCTGTTTGCAGGTGACGGCTATGCCGGCCTCAGCGAAATGGCGCTGTATTATATAGGCGGTATTATCAAGCACTCCAAGGCCATCAATGCCTTCACCAATGCCTCCACCAACAGCTACAAGCGCCTGGTTCCGGGTTTTGAAGCTCCGGTCATGCTGGCCTACTCGGCCCGTAACCGCTCTGCATCAATACGCATTCCTTACGTCAACAGCCCGAAAGGCCGTCGTATCGAAGTACGCTTCCCGGACGCTTCTGCCAACCCGTACCTGGCCTTCGCAGCCCTTATGATGGCTGGCCTGGACGGCATTCAGAACAAGATCCATCCTGGCGATGCCATGGACAAGGATCTGTACGACCTGCCAAAGGAAGAAGCCCTGAATATCCCGACCGTTGCCGAAACTTTCCAGGAAGCTCTGGACAGCCTGGAAGCGGATCATGAGTTCCTGACTCGTGGCGGCGTCTTTACTGAGGACATGATTGGCGGTTACATCGACCTTAAGCGTGGCGAAGTTGAAAAACTCAACATGACCACACATCCGGTCGAGTTTGAGTTGTACTACTCCTGCTAAGCTGCTCGTAAATACAAGCAGCCCAAGTAGTAGTCAGAGAAGCCCCGCCTTGCGCGGGGCTTTTTTTGTGTACGGTCGCACATTTCGACCAGCCTTAACGGAATGTAACCAAGCTGCTGGGTAATGGCGTTGAAATACTCAGGACGGGCACTGATAATCGGGTAAAACAATCAAACAGGTTGTCTCTATGAACGTACGGCTCGCACTACTCACGGGCATTGTTGCCCTTGCGGCATTTCCGGTTTCCGCGGAGGTCTATCGTCAGGTGGATGCTCAAGGGAACGTTACCTATACCGACGAACCCTCGGAAGGCTCGCCTGCTGAGGAGATCAAGGTCAAGCCTGTCACCACGGTCACCCTGCCCAAACTCGAAGCGGTTAGAGAACCCGAGCGGTTGCGTGAAAAAGTGCAGCAGGAAGGGGCCGTCTACGATAGCGTCCGTTTTCTTGCGCCGGGCGACGATCAGGCCTTTCACAGTGGCAGCGGCGATGTGGAATTTCGCGTGACCAGTTCACCCGGTCTTCGGGGCAGCCACAAGTACGAAGTCACTCTCGACGGTCAACCAGTGGGCCAGAGCGCTTCCGGAAGCGTTATGGTGCGTAATGTGTTTCGCGGCACCCACGATGCCGGCGTCAATATCGTCGACAGCAACGGAGTTACCGTCAAGAGCGGCGAAACCATTACGTTCACCATTCACCGGCCCAGCGTCAACAACTGATGCACCATTCCGGCGCTCCGACCGTCTCAGGCCGGGGCGCTACACAAACGCAAACCTGTAGCGGTTAGCGAACGATCACGCCACTCTTGCTTGCCCTGTTTTAGTGCGACCGCACCATAAAAAAGCCATACTCTGATCATTCCCAGGGCGGATATCCGGGGGCAGGCTGTGCGCAATTATACTTCTGCACTACACCACAGCGTGTTCACAGGCCTGCGACCCCGCATGCCCGTATAATGCCCACGTTCATCCTCCTAACAGCCAATGTGGTTCGCTTTTTGCAAAACCACCTTAGCAACCCGCAAGGCCTATCAAAAGGGACAAACGAATGGCAATACCGGCCGGATACAAAAGCATACTGGACAGCCTGACCACAGCCGTACTGGTGCTGCGTGACGGATTGCGAATCCAGTACCTGAATCCGGCAGCCGAAAGCCTGTTTGAAACCAGCGTAACCAGAAGTAAGGACGCCCCGATCAACGACATCCTGATCGACTCTGAGGACGCCCTGAAAACACTGCATGCGGCGGCCGAGAACGGCCAGTCGTACACCAGACGCGAAGCGGAATTCATACTGGCAAGCGGGCTGCGTCTGACGGTTGATTATTCGGTATCCCCCATAAGCCTTGAGCCAACGGAACTGTTGATCGAAATTCAGCCCAGAGACCGCTTGCTACGGATCAGCCGGGAAGAGGACATTATCTCCCAGCAGGAAACCACCCGGATACTGGTCCGGGGCATGGCCCATGAAATCAAAAACCCTCTTGGTGGTATTCGCGGGGCCGCCCAGTTGCTGGACCGCGAACTGCACAACGAAGACCAGAAAGAATACACCCAGGTAATCATTGCAGAAGCGGACCGGCTGCGAACCCTGGTGGATCGCATGCTCGGCCCGAACAAGGCGCCAAAACTGGCGCCCACCAATATTCATGAGGTTCTGGAGCGCGTTAAAACCCTTCTGGAAGCCGAGAGCCGCGGCCGGCTGAACTTCCGGAGGGATTACGATCCCAGCCTGCCGGAATTCCAGGGCGACAAGGAACAGCTGATCCAGGCTTTTCTCAACATTGCGCGTAACGCCATGGAAGCCGCGTTCGAGAACCTGGCAGAGATAACCGGCGACGAACAGCCGACCATCACCTTTCGCACACGCGCGTTGCGACAGTTCACCATCGGCCACAAACGCCATCGCCTGGTGTGCCGCGTGGATGTGATCGACAACGGCCCGGGCATACCACCGGACCTGCTGCAGAACGTTTTCTACCCGATGATCAGTGGGCGAGCCAGCGGCACGGGCCTCGGCCTGTCCATCACCCAAAGCATCATCGGACAACATCACGGGCTTGTTGAATGTGAGAGCGAGCCCGGAAAAACCGACTTCATCATCTTCCTGCCCCTGGAGGAAAACCAATGAGCCAACCGGCAAACGTCTGGATAATTGACGATGATCGCAGTATACGCTGGGTGCTGGAGCGCGCCCTGAACCAGGCCGGTATGCAGCCCCGGGTATTTGAAAGTGGCGAAAGCATCATGATGAGGCTGGAACACGAACAGCCTGACGCCATCATCAGCGACATCCGCATGCCCGGCGTCGACGGCATTACCCTGCTCTCCCAGATCGTCGACGCGCACCCGGACCTGCCGGTGATCATCATGACCGCGCATTCCGACCTGGAAAGCGCTGTAACCAGTTACCAGACCGGCGCCTTCGAATATCTTCCAAAACCGTTTGATGTGGACGACGCCGTTGCGCTGGCGAAGCGGGCCGTGGCTCACAGCCACGAGCGCAGGGCCACCTCGGAACCGCAAGCGGAAAGTGCCCAGCGGAATGCCGAAATCATCGGTGAAGCACCCGCGATGCAGGAGGTGTTCAGGGCCATCGGCCGGCTGTCCCACTCCAACATTACCGTCCTGATCAATGGTGAAAGTGGTACCGGTAAGGAACTGGTCGCCCAGGCCCTTCACAACCATAGCCCCCGGGCCAGCCACCCTTTTATCGCGCTAAACATGGCCGCGATTCCAAAGGACCTGATTGAGTCTGAGCTGTTTGGCCATGAGAAAGGCGCCTTCACCGGCGCGGCCGCCGCAAGACAGGGCCGCTTCGAGCAATCCAACGGCGGCACCCTGTTCCTGGACGAGATCGGTGATATGCCCGCCGACACCCAGACACGGCTATTGCGGGTACTGGCCGATGGTGAGTTCTATCGGGTGGGCGGCACCACGCCCATCAAGGTGGACGTCCGCATCATCGCCGCCACGCACCAGGATCTGGAAAAGCTCGTACAGGCGGGCACCTTCAGGGAAGATCTGTTCCATCGCCTGAATGTCATCCGGGTGCACCTGCCAAAACTGGCGGAACGCCGGGAGGACATCCCGCGGCTGATGGAACATTTCCTCAAGAGTGCAGCCCGGGAACTGGCAGTGGAAACCAA
The DNA here is from genome assembly GCA_002726615.1 of Marinobacter sp. Classification (GTDB taxonomy): domain Bacteria; phylum Pseudomonadota; class Gammaproteobacteria; order Pseudomonadales; family Oleiphilaceae; genus Marinobacter. The sequence continues at coordinate 22,845 of PBRG01000071.1, read as the reverse complement.
AATACTGCGCCCGGAAGCCGAGGAATACCTCACCACCCTGCCCTGGCCCGGCAATGTCCGCCAGCTAGAGAATACGTGCCGCTGGCTGACAGTGATGGCCAGTGGACGCGAAGTTCACATCGACGACCTTCCCCCGGAGCTTGTTCAGCAGGCAGAGGCTCCCGCAACTGGACAGACCTGGCAGGAAGGCCTGCGCAACTGGTCGGAACAGGAACTCAAACGCGGCCACAAAGGCATTCTGGATACCGCCGTGCCGGAGTTTGAACGAATCATGATTGAGACGGCATTGAAACACACCGGTGGGCGACGGCGTGATGCCTCCATCCTACTTGGCTGGGGGCGGAATACCCTGACGCGGAAGATCAATGAGCTCGGGATGGATCATCCGGAGGGGGAGGAGGACTGAGCATCCTCCTTTTTATTTTTCCTGCCAGTAGATAACCCGGTCGTGGCCGCGGTACACACCGAAGGTGGCCAGGGCTGAAGGAGCCTCGGCAGTACCATCCTCGTCCAAGTCCTCGCGGAGCCATTCATCAACGATCCATGTCAGGCGATCTGTGCCTTGGGAACCGGTTGCCTGAAGCCGTAAGGGTCCTGCCTCACCCGTGGTAAACGTGCCCGAACCCGCAACCAGGGCGTGGTGATTGGCAGGGCTCGAAATGGTCGCTGTCGTCCAGTTGGTGCAGTTGTCGGCGGTATTGGTCACATACCGCGAGCCATTCCAGTATTCCAGCCGGAAGGGCATCCGTAACTCTTGAACATTTTCAGGGCCGTATACATTGTCCATGGACAACCTGCCGAACCGGATGTCGAAATCCGCTGCCGGTGAGAACTGATACGGCGCACTGTCAGCACTGACGCCATCAGCGTCGACGATATCAGTCACACCATAGGTGAGAAGATGATTCGAAGGGCCAGGAAGGCCGGGGGGTGAAGGTGGCGGCGTAAGGGGGGCAACCCGCGCTTCAGGGACTTTTAGGTAACGAACGGTATCACCAGCGCCGTAGTTGAACTGCAATAGACCGGACTCGGGCTCGGCCGCATCCAACTCCCCTGCGGATACATTGGTACTGACCTCAATGCCCTCATTCTCACGGTTCACTGCCGAGCTGTCTTCGACGGGAAAAGTTCGAATCACGTCCTCCCTGGCCAACTTCTGGAATCCGGGTTCGGTGTAGTTCCGGGTCCGAATTCCATCCATCGACAGGGCTTCAATTGTCAGTGTTGGCGCCAATATCCATGAAATGTCCTGCCCGGTGTAATTAAAAGGCGTTGGGGCACCGCAATTAGCCCCCAGCGCACCTTCGTCAATGGTGACGTTAAAACGATCGGGGTAAAAACGCCCCGTAGGTTCACTGATGCCCTTAGGCACCGTTTTACCAAGATACCCACCGGTTGCTGGCGTCGCCGTAAAACGGAACACGCCAACCTCCGACATCTTTACGCTGACCGTCTCAGTCGCTTCCAATGACCGGGTATGGGAATAGCTGGAGGGAGACACAGTTCCATTGACACCACCAGAGGGCTCAACCAGCTCCGAGGCAATGGGGACCGTCAACATCCGGAAGTTGGGAGTAACAGGGTTTGCATTACAAAGATCGGTATCAACGTCGCTCTGCCAGCCAACAGCGGTGATCGATAGATCGAAAGGCTCATCGGCCCTGACGAACGCGCCGCAGGACGAATCTCCCGCCGCACACGCCCCTGCGCTACTGACACAAAAACCGGCCGGTACACTGACAAAGGCATCTTTGCCTGGCATCGACAAGCCTTCGTCGTTATTCGCGGATGAGCCGTCATACCGGGCACTGAGGTTCAGACGCCCGGCATCCGGGTAGCTGACTTCAATTTCGGCAATACCGTCATCACCAAATGAGAGGTTCAGAGGTGTAGGCGTACCCTGGTCTCCACTGATATTCGTGCCGTCCACCGATAAGGGGCGATCAACAGGGCGCCCTCCCGGGCCGGGATCCACATATGTTGACCAGAACTGGACTTCCCGCTCAACGTTTTCAAACGCCGGAACACACGCCTGGCTCGCATCGTCCTGCCGTACGGCTTGAACCTGCACCGGGCCCGAAGGCTTATGGGATGTCAGATCGGGAATATCAAAAGCCAGCCCTGACTCAAAAAACTCCAGCTTGCAGTTTTCAGAAGACAGAGGACTGTTGCTGCGCTGACACAGCGTTACGGATTGAGGACGAGTTGATGGCTGCGAGCCCACCACATCAAGGAAGACCTTACCGGCGACTGTATTCTGCAATACGAACTCGCCAGTCCCACCAACAATCGTCACGGGATTGCCACCCTGCCAGCCTTCAGTAGGTTCAAGCGTTGCCTCAACCGGATCGGTAAAGAGTTCGTCATCATTGCACCGGACAGTGGCACAGGCACGTATGGTGACCGTTTCGGGCTGGCAGGTCAGAGCCACGCCGTCATGAAGGATTTCAAAATGATCAACCTGGGCGCCCACCGGGTTCATCTTGAGGGCGCACAACTGGAAACCATCCAGTTCATGGATGTTGTTGGATCCGCCGGTAGAGCCCGTCAACGACAACAGGAAATTTTCTGGCACAGCGGGTTGCCCCGGCTCGTCCAGCGCGTTAAAACTTTCCACAAGGACCTGGTAATTGTCACCAGTGCCGGACACATCACGTTCCACCGATACCAGGGCCTCGCCGGAAACACGCGAATCTACGGTGATCCGGTAACGATGGGCAGACGGATTGTTTCCTGGCTGATCAATACCCGGAGACACAGTGCCAGTTCCCCGCATATACCGGTAACCACTCTGTTCCGCCCCCCTGACGGCAACGGCATCACGCCTGAACCCCACCCCTCCAACACGCCCTTCGTTGGAGTTAGAAAAGTTACCAAACTCATCAAGACCTATACCAAGCCACCCACCCGCAAATCCCGGATCTCCATTGCTCCTCTGGGCGTATCCCAAGGACCCGCCATAACTTCCAGGCTGAGGCGTCACCCTCGCATCAGAAAGTACGACCGCCAGACCATCCGCGCCATTTCCCCCATAGGCGTAGTAATCGAATTCAATGATCACCAGATTTTCCGCACCCGGAATCTCGCGCTGAATAGTTGCAGCCGTGGCCTGGTTTGAACGGGCTTCCGTCATGCGAAGACGTCCGTTTACAACACTTGGCGTGAAATTTCCACGCGACACGGATGTCACCCAATCATCTGCAGACAGGCTGCCGTCGAGATAATCGTCGGTGAAGCAAGTGAGCGCATCGTCGTCGCTCACATCCATTGTGATCACGTCGCCACCGTGCTCCTGCCACCCACTACAAAAGAAGCCTAGAAAACAGTTCCGGTACTCAACCGTCACTTGGACCGTGTATTGTCCTTCCGTATCAAACGTATCTGTCCGGGTAAGCGGCGACCTTGAGCAGCTGGACGATCCAGATAAAGACTGAGCCACCGGCTGTCCGTCGACCAGCCAGGTTTCACGCCAATCCTGAGTCGAGAGAATCGGCACTGGAGGGCAACTCGCCACATCAGCAGAGAAGGAAACGCTATCGTCGACGCCTACCAACACTGGGCCCACTGACTCACCGTTGGCCGACAAATCTACGGGCCCCGCTGCTCCTGAATCACATAACCCTTCCAACAGGTCGGTATTGACATCGGAGTCAGAAAATTCAATATCCCGGTTTCCGGTGGAAATCGCGCCTCCGGCGGCTACCGCTCCGTCGATGTAGACGTTGTTCCCAATCGACGCCGAGCCAGCTGCGTATATCAGACCATTAATCACGACCTGGTTGTTTGCGCTGTTCCCTCCGCCTGCAATGCTGAGGCTTCCGCGCACAACGATAAGCAGTTGGTCCGGAGAGCCGGATTCGTTCAACCGGGTACCGCGATCAATTGTCAGGTTGCCGTTGACAAATATGACCTTTTGCGCCCCAGGTTGAAGCACAAGTTCATAGCTACCTCCTGGCTGAGCGGACACATACTCCTCTCCTCCCAACTGGGGAATTCCTGAGGGAGGCCAGGAGCCATTGGCCCAGTTCACACCAGTAAGGTCAAGGGTGTTTCCCGATGCCTGCAGGTTGTCATTCACGCCATCCGGTTGACTGAACACATCGCTGCATTGTGCCGCATACGCCATTGGAACAACCATCGAACACAGAACAATAACCACGATCCGTGGTAATTCGCGCAGAATAGACATCATCGTACACGCACCTCCACCACCCTGGTTGATTGATCCGGCCCAGCACCGCATTGCCCGGTACTGGTTATGGTAAACACCGTGTTACCACCGGAACCGCCAATATTGGCCGTTACCGACTCGCAGGTCATGCGAGAACGACAGCCTTGAAGTCCATCTGCATCATTAAAAACCAGTGGGCTGTTCAGCCCGGCACAGTCGGATGCCTCAAGCACGTCATGAACCGCGACCTGCGCACCGCTGTCAGCCGCAAAGAATGCCCTCTGTGACTGAATCTGCAGGCTGACTGACTCACCGCTGGTCTGCTGCATCTGAGACATACCCAAAACCAGCAGCGACAGCACGGTGATTACGAAGAGGGCAACGGGCAAGCCTGCACCAGCCTGCTGCTGTTGGGATCTGTCAGGGAACATTGCGGATCTGTACCTCCTGACTGATGGAGGTGGATTCTCCGGTGTCAGTATCTTCAAGCACCAGACGGAAGGACACTACCGCACCACGCTGCAAGGTAGGGGGCGTAACCTCAAACAAAAGTGATGTCGCCGCAAGGTTGGCGGCCAGCACCTCGCGCCCCGGATACGCGATTGGCAATCCGGATGCCACCGGCTCGTTGATACCGTAGTTTCTGTATCGATACAGCCAGCGGCCAGACTGGCAGAGCGCTATCGGATCACCAACAATATAAAATCGCTTCTCCGGCGATTCAGCGGAAAAACGATGAGGCGAGTCCAGGGCGACCGTCACCGGCGAAGCACCGGCAGGCATAGTCGCCAACGGCGACACCGGGCCGGGACTAGTCACGTCGTAAAGATTACTGCCGTATCCATAGACCACAACCCGACCCCTTGCGGAGCCTCCATTCGGAAGCGGCACTGCTTCAAACGAATCCGGAGTTGGCCCACCGGGCAGATTCTCGTAGTTCGACGCAGCAATAATCGGCATCCATTCAATACAGGACCCGCTCGGATTGGTTCGAACCGATGTCGGCAGGGCTTCCCTCAACCCGCGGCTGATATGCTCGCTGACAACCACGCCAGAAAGTGCTCGCTGCTGACGGGATGCCACATCAACGGCACCACGGGTGGAGAGTGCCACAAACTGCACCGAAATCGTTGCGACAATAGCGAGCAGAACGATCACGATGACCAGCTCCACAAGGGTAAACCCTGCCACACGCCTCATCAGAAATTTGCCCTATAGGCCGAAAATGAAAACGATTGCCCTCCCGGAGCGAGAACCGTTAAATCGATCCGCTTGGCCTCAGAGCCGGAGAGCCCCACATCAGCACCGGCACAAGCCACCGAGACTGAAACAGAAAAGCCGGCATAGCCATCAAGCACTTCACCATCATTATCGCGAGCGTTTTTCGGCGGGCTATCCGTCAAGTCGTTGTAATCATCGACGTCATCGTAGGTACCGCGTTCTTCACCGGCTTCTGCTCCTATATTGCAGCCGCCTGAATATTTCGGCACACCTCCCTGAGGCACTGAGTCGTCGTACTTCCGGGTAAGAATCTCATCCATGTACAGCTGCGCAAGCTCTACTGCTCTGGTCTGGTTCAACGGATCGGCGCTGCGACCACTGATGAGGGCGAAGGCCCCCACCACCCCGGCAATGGCCACACTGATAATGACGATGGTCATCACCAGCTCCACCAGGGTGGCACCACGCTGTTCAGGCATCACGGCTGACAGCTCCCGCGATAGACTGCGCCGAGGGAACTCAGGCAGGATTCAAAGGTGCTGTCGCCAGTAAAGGTAAACTCGATATTGGTTCCGGTCCCCGGTGAACCGTCTGCTCCGAATGTCACGGTCAGTGGTAAGCCACTGGCAACAGACAAAGATGTTCCCGCCCGCGGCAGCTCGAACGTCCTCGCCCCGACGGTAAACCGGAAGTGCTCGGCACTCTGAGCGATGGACAGACTGTTAGAAGGATTCCCTGCCAACGCTGCTTGTTGGGCTAGCAGCGTGGCGGAGGCAAGTTGCTGGGTGGCCAGCAAGGGAGAAAAGGCGGAACGGCTGGCAAACAGGCCAACCCCCAGAGCGGAGAGAACCCCGATCAGGATGATGACCATGACCAGCTCGACAAGGGTGAACCCCGATGACATCGGGGCGATTCTTTTTCTCATGCCCCACTCCCGGATTGCCCGTATCTCCAGCGCAGTATGTAGGCCGGGCTAGCAAAAGTGGAATCCGACCTATGATGCGCGTTCAAATAAAGTCTGTCGTTAACAACCGTCCGCGTCAAAGCCAGACGTCTGGCCGGTCGTCGGATCATACGAGAAAATGCATGAAGCTGCGGTGGTTGCCCCGACAGGAGAAACTGTCGCAGGATCGGCCGCCACATCAGTGCCGTCTGTCAACGTATAGTCTTCGGTTGACAATTGTGCCGCTGCGCCAATGCCATCTGCATCCGAAGTCGGATATCCTTCTGGGGACATGGTCACAGTTGTCGATCCCTCTAACGCGACGCTGCCTGTGCTTCCCTGAGCAAGCCATTTTGAATGAGCAATGGCAGCAGCAGATTTCACACTACCTTGCGCGCCTTCCAATGTCGCCCTCCTTGCATCACCTCCCAAGTCCGCAAACCTCGGCAACGCAAACGCCGCCAAAATCCCGAGAATCACAATCACCATCACCAGTTCGATAAGGGTGAAACCTTTCTCTTTTCTTGCGGCCATCTGGTTCATCATATTCATGGTCTTCTCCTGCTTTTGCTGCCTATAAAAGGATTAATTGATAACCCGAATCACTTCGCCAGAGTCGGCGTCGTATTGAATGTTGTCGGTGCCACCATCGAGGTTGTACTCGTAGGTGCACACAGACCCACTTGAACTTGCTGTGTAATCGGTTGTATCGCCCGACGTTGCGACGGTCGGCGCGTTTGACTGCATCAGGGCCAGCCAGAGGTTTTGGCACTCTGTGGCACTCATGGCCGTCGGGTCGGTGTTGCCACTCACGCCCGTTGGCCAGCCATCGGCGCTCACGTCGACGTTTTCCTCGCCAAAGCCGGGAAGGTCGGTCTGTGCACCAGCGGCGCCACTGGCGGTCCATTGGGCACGAACCAGTGCAACAGCGGCGGCGTAGGCGCCCGAGGTGCCCTGGATGCTTGCCCGGTGGGCCTCGTCCGACAGTTCGGCGAACCTTGGCAACGCAAAGGCTGCAAGAATGGCGAGTATGGAGATCACCACCACCAGCTCAATCAGGGTAAACCCCTTTGTCTGGCGGGCATTTATTGTCATTATCCTCATCGCGTGGCCTCCCTGAGGCTTGTTATCAATGTTCGGCACGATCGTTTGTCTCCACCGGCTGTAACCTCAGTCCGGACTGGAGATCCTGTCCATCAAGGCGCCCGTTGCCATTCCTGTCCGTGAACTCTACCGCCACAACCCAGGCCATGGGTGTGTCGACGCTTCCCTGTCTGTCCCCAAGGGATATCGGCTGGCGTGGTTGAAATATAACCCGTCCCTCCGCGCCTGCTGTGTCTTTTTTGTAGCCTTTATCGCCGGTTTGTAACCGCTTGAAACACCATCGGCCCGGCTCTGGCCGACCGTCATGACAGATTCCGTCATACCAGGCCGGTTCCGATCCGAACCACTCGAAAGGGTTTCTGCCCACCCAGGCTCTGAAGTCGGCCCCTTCCTGCAGGCGAATCTCGGCTCCTTTTACGACCAATACACTCCTGATCTGGTTAAGCATCAGCCGTGTACCTTGCTGTTCTGCCCTGCCGGCTTCGCGTTCCACGACTCCCAGCAATACCCACCAAAGGGTCAAAAGGATGCACAGGGCAACCAGAAATCTCAGCCGATGTGCGTTGGTCAGCACCGACATCGCCGAATACTTCTGACTGGTCATTCATCCACGCCCCATGGCGGCCGCCCCCAGGTCCCATATGGGCAGGAACACGCCCAGTGCAAGAATGAGAACCAGAATGCCCATGGCCACAATCAGTATCGGTTCGATGGATTCCGCAAGTCGTTTGAGGCCGTAGTCCACATCTTCATCGTAAAAATCCGCCACGTTCACCAGCATGTCGTCCACCGAACCGGTTTCCTCTCCCACCGCAATCATCTGCAGGATCAGCGGCGTGAACATATCGCTCTGCCGGGCTGTCCGCAGGAGGCTTTCACCGCGTTCAATACCTACCCGCATTTCCTTGATGTGTCTGGAGATCCAGGCGTTATCCGTGGCGTCTGCAACCACGGTCAAGGCATGGGTCACGGGCATGCCCGCAGACAGCATACTGGCGAAGTTACGGGCAAACCGGCTTAGGGTGATCAGCTCCAGCAGCGGCCCTATAATGGGCATTCTCAGTTTGTAGCGGTCCCAGGTCAGGCGTCCCTGCTCGGTGTTTTTCCACTGCCTCACCAAGAGCGCCGTTGCGGCCATACCGAACAGTACGATGTACCAGTAGCCCAACAGGAAGTTGGAGGTGCCGACAAGTACCTGGGTCAGGAATGGCAGGTCGGCGCCCAGTTTGTTGAATACCGCCGAGAACTTAGGAATCACCAGGAAGTTCACCACCATCAGAGCCGCAAACAGGGCAATCACCACGAAGGTGGGATACCGCATGGCCTGCTTGAGCCGCCTTTTGGTGTCGCGTTCCAGTTCGAGGATCTCAGACAGCCGCTTGAAGGCATCGTCCAGTTGCCCGGTGTTCTCGCCCACGTGGATCATGGCTATAAACAGATCCGAAAACACCTTGGGGTGCGCCTGCATGGCGGTGGCCATCGTGGAGCCGGCCTCAAGACGATCCGTTACGTCGTCCAGCACTTCGCTGAGCGCGGGCGAGCGCGTCGTATCCGCCAGGCCGCGCATGGTTCGTATCAACGGGATGCCGGCCTTGGTCAACGCATGCATCTGACGGCAGAACACAATCAACTCGTCCAGGGTGATTTTCTTGCGGAACAGCGGCAGATTATTCAGCCGATCGCCGATGGAATCGCTTTGTGCCTGCTCGCGGATCGCCAGGGGTGTGATGCCCCGCCGCATAAGTTCGGACGCTGCCGCCTCGGGGCTCGGCGCAGCCAGAGCACCCTGTTGCACGGTTCCCCTGCTGTCCTTACCCCGATACGTAAACTGCATCAGGCACCTCCCTCATTGGAGGCAAGATTGTCGGGGCCGCTGCTATCAGAGGATTGAGAGAGCACCGGCACGTCTTCGAGGGACACTTCGCCCTCAGACGTAGCCGCCACCCGGGCAACCTCTTCCAGGGTGGTAATGCCCTGCAAGGCAAAGTCCATCGCACACAGACCAAGCGGTCGGAAAAGGTGGCTTCTGCGGGCTTCCCGGGTGAAACCGGCGATGTCCTGGCGGCGCAGCGCGTCCAGCATCCCCTCGTTCATTTCCAGCATTTCGTACACACCCAGACGCCCCCGGTAACCACTATTGCTGCACTGGTAACAGCCACGGCCATGAACAAATCCGGCCTCCAGGTCCAGCGGATCAAGATCGAACTGGTTCAGCCAGACTTTTTCCTGACTGGTGGGCTCGTAGGCCTCGCGACAGTTCTCACAGACCTTGCGCACCAGCCGCTGGGCAACGACACCAAGCAGGGAACTGGCCACCAGGAATGGCTCCACGCCCATATCGATCAGTCGCATGGCGCTGCTGATGGAGTCGTTGGTGTGCAGCGTCGAAAGCACCAGGTGGCCAGTCATAGCCGCCCGCAGGCCAATCTCGGCGGTTTCGTGGTCTCGCATCTCGCCCACCAGAATCACGTCCGGGTCCTGGCGCAGCGCGGCGCGCAGTACACTGGCGAATTCCAGTCCGATTTTCGGGTTTACCTGTACCTGGGTAATGCGCGGCAGCCGGTACTCTACCGGGTCTTCTGCGGTGATGATTTTGACTTCCGGGCGGTTAAGCTCGGTTAGCGCCCCATAAAGGGTTGTGGTCTTACCGCTACCGGTCGGTCCGGTGACCAGGATCATGCCGTGGGGCTTCTTGATCATGCGGCGGAAGTTTTCGAGCAGCGTTTCCGGCATGCCGGTGACGTCCAGGCTCAACATGCCCTGGCTCTGGTCCAGCAAACGCATGACCACCGACTCGCCGTACTGAACCGGCATCGTGGAAACCCGCACATCGATGCTGCGGCCCTTTACGCGGATATTGAAGCGGCCATCCTGGGGAATCCGCTTCTCGGAAATGTTCAGGCCAGCCATCAATTTAAGGCGTAGCACCAGAGCGGAGTTGACCCGCTTTTCCTTCATCACCTGTTCCTGCAGCACGCCATCCACCCGTTGGCGAATACGTACCACGGTCTCGTCAGGTTCAATGTGAATATCGGAGCTGCGGGCTTGAACGGCATCTTCAAACAGCGTCTGCAGAAGCTTTACCACAGGTGCTTCCGCGCTTTCAGACTCGGCGCTGAGGTCCGCCAGGTCAAAAGCGTCGTCACCCAGCTCGTCTTCCAGTTCTTCCGCCAGCGAGGCAATTTCGTCAGTACGGCGATACACCAGATCGAGGGTATTCAGTAGTTCGCTTTCTCGCACAACGGCCTGCTTGATCGGCTGTTTCAGCACCCGCACCAGTTCGTCGTAGGCGAAGATGTCGAGCGGGTCAGCCATGCCTACCAGCAGCTCACCGCTCTGTTCCGCCAATACGATACTGCGGAAACGGCGAGCCATGGCTTCCGGCAGTTTCTTGACCAGCTCGTTGTTGAACTGGAAGTGGCGCAACTGAACGAATGGCACATCCAGTTGGCGCGACAGGATGTTGAGAAGGTTGTCCTCTTCCACATAGCCCAGGTCAATCAGGGTACGGCCCAGCTTGCGCCCGGTATTTTTCTGTTCACGCAAGGCAGTCATCAACTGTTGCTCAGTGATAACGTCGTTCTGGACCAGCAGGTCGCCTATGCGGATTTTTTTCTTTGCTTCAGTCATGGATCATCCTGCCCGCAATGCCTGCAGGCGTTGCTCTACGTAGTCGGCCAACGACCGGGGCAACCCCGGAAGTTCGGCTGCCTGCCGGTAGGCCCTGGCCGCTCCGGCCCGCTCGCCCTGCGTTTCCAGGGCAATCGCCAGCCCCACCCACCAGGGAGCCTGACTGTCATCCCAGGCAATCAGTGCCGCCCAGTGCCGGGCGGCTTCTGCACTATCACCCTGTTGTTGTAGCAACGTTGCCAGCGTAACGCGGTATTCGGCATGCCCCCCCACGGGCGGAATGCTCGACGTCAGTGTGTTTAGGGCCGCACCCAGATCATTATTGGCGTGCAAGGCCCTCGCTCTGAGCAAACGCAACGCCGGGTTTTGTGCGGTAACCTCGGCGGGCAGCCAACCAAGGGCCTGATCCTGCTTGCCATCAACCAGCAACGCCCTGGCAACAACATAGCGGCTGCGGGGAGCACCCTGCTCCCGGATCAGGGCGGCAAGACGACGCTCTGCGTCGGTAATACGGCCCTGCGCCACCAACTTTTCCAGTTCCCTCGCAGCGCTCCGATCGGTCGCAGCAGGCGTTTCCCGCACCTGTTTCACGTCAGCAATGGCAGTCTGTTCGGGTTCCGCTTCCTGAGTTTCTGTCTCTGTTGAGGACGGTTCTACCTCTTCCCTTTTCGCCACCGAGACGGGAGAGGTCTGGGCCGGCACTTGTTCCGCTGTGTCGGGTTCCGTGATGCCGGGTTCCGTGGTTTCCGGCGGCAACGGCTCTGGCGCCTGGTTTTGTGATGCGAGTGTTTGCGGGGTGGATGACTGTATTTGTACCGGTTCCGGCTCAACCATCGCTGGCGACGACACGGGCTTTGCGGCTTCTGCCGGTTCTGCGGGGGCAGAAGAGGAGTCAACCGAAAACAGCCAGTAGCCACCAAGACCTGCGACAACGATCGCCACAACTACCAACACAATCAAAAACACGGGCCTGCGATTGCTGACCGGCGACTGACCGCCAGCATAGACCCCGGATGCCACAGGCCGGTCCTGGCGCTGTTCGGCGGCTCTCAATGCATCATTGAGCAAACTCATAGCCACCTCACCAGAAGGCTGGGCACGCGGGCGCTGTCAGTGTCCCTGACAGCCTGCATCACGTGCCAGCGGCTCACCTGCCGGTCGCCTCGACCCCACGCCGACAGCAGGGACTTATGGGCGATAATATTGACCAACCGCGGGATGCCGCCGGATGAGCGGGAAATCAAACGCAATGCAGAGGGCGCAAACAGATCACCGCCGTTGTACCCGGCCTGGGATAGACGGTGCCTGAGGTATTGTGCCACCGACACCTTATCCAATGGCGCCAGACGGTACTGAAAGGTAATCCGTTGCCGTAGCTGCCTCATGCTGTCCTGCTGGAGTATCTGGTCCAGTTCCGGTTGTCCGAACAGCACTACTTGCAGCAGCCGGGTACTTTCGGTTTCCAGGTTAGTCAACAGACGCAGGGCCTCGATGGTTTCCTCGGGCATCGCCTGGGCTTCATCAATCACCAGCACCACCTGCCGCTGATCCATGGCCAGCGCAATCAGGCGCTCGCTCAGGGCTTTCAGTATCTGGTGGGTGTTGGCGCAACGCGCAACGTCCACACCCAGTTCCTCGGCCACAGCCTCGTAGAGGGTCTCCGGTGTCAGGTGAGGGTTGGGGATGTAGGCCGTATGGGCATCGTGCTCCAGTTCATTGAGCAACAACCGGCACAAAAGGGTTTTGCCGGTACCGACCTCGCCGGTGATCTTTATAAAGCCTTCCCGTTCACGCAAGGCCACCAACAGCAACTCCAGCGCATCGCTGTGGCTACGTGCCCGGAGGAAATACCGGGTGTTGGGCGTCAATGCAAACGGTGCTTCCTGCAGTCCGAAATGAGCTTCGTACATGCTAGCGCCTGGCTTTCTCCGGTTGGGGTTTCACAGACTCGGAAGACTCCAGCAGCTCCCGCAGAACCCGCATCCGGTCGCGACTGGCTGATACATCCGCATTCATCTGCTGGCTGCCGGCAACCACGGGGCGCAACAGGATGACCAACTCGCTCTTACGAGACTGGAACCGGCGCTGTTTAAACAGTTCTCCCAACAGGGGAATTTCACTAAAGAAGGGCACTGCCGAGTTGTTGTCCTCGCTGGCGTTCTGAATCAACCCGCCGATCACCACAATCTGGCCACTCTCGGCACGGATCACACTGTCGGTCTCGCGAACCGTGCTGAGCGCCAGGGGAAGGGTGACGTCCCGATCTCCCACCGTGATCACCTTTTCCTGATCATTCACCTCGCTCACGGAGGGGTGCACATGCAGGGTAATGGCGCCGTCTTCTGAAATCTGTGGGGTAACATCCAGCGAAATCCCGGAGAAAAACGGGGTCAGTTCCACTGAGGTGGAGGTCCGGTCAGTGGCTGTCACCGCCGAGTTGTTGTTGTTGAAGTCGATGTCCGTTACGAAAAACTCGTCAGTGCCAACCTTGATCACCGCCTTTTGATTGTTGACGGTCGAAATTCGGGGGCTGGAGAGAATCTGCACGTTGCCCTGCTCGCCAAGCAATTCGATCAACCCGGTAAAGTCGCCCGCCCGAACACTGGCCGAGAACAACCCACCAATATCTGAGGTAGTAATCACCTGCCCTGCCAGAGCCTGTGCGGTAAAGTCTTCTGGCAAGCCATCTGATGCGGTCACGCTAGACGCACTCTGGATATCCGCCCAGTTAATGCCTTGCTGATAGCCTTCGTTCAAACCAATCTCCAGGATCTTGGCTTCCAGTACCACCTGGCGCTGCATGATCAACTGAGTTCGGCGAAGGTACTCCTCCACCTGCGCCAAGGACTTTCCATCGGAGCGCACCATCACCAGTCCGGCGCCGGGGTTGATGATCACCTGATTGCCATTCTCCGACCCTACGATCATTTGCAGCGCGCGCTGAATATCGGTCCAGAAATCGGACTCGGTCTCGGTGGAGATTCGGGTACCCACAAGGTTCGCAGTGTCGGCGTTGTCAAAATCACCCTGCGACGCGCCCACACCGGTTGAACTGTCACGTGAGCTGCTGACCTGCCCTGAACTGACACGGGTCTCAGAGCCGCCACTGCGCTTGAAGTGCAGGTAGTCGATTGGAAACATCCGAGTTTGAACGCTTTCAGTCTTTACCTGAAACAGTCGCCCGTTGCGCTGAATATCCAGGCCATAGAGGTCTCCGGCGATATCCATAACTTCGGGGACAGTCACGTCCCGGAGCCTCAGGTCAACAACCGCGTCAACACCGGGATGAACCACTACGTTATACCGGCTACCTTCCACCAACGCTTCGAAAAACGGGCCGGCGGCAAGACCACGGGCATCGACATCGAACCGCTCCTCGTCATCCGTGTCAGCAGACAGCGACGGCATCAGGGCCGCACTGACTTCTTCCGGAACACCTGCCCGTGCAGCCTGCTCCCGCTCGGCACGCTGCAACGCGGATTTGGCTTCGGCCTCCGCCAGCGCGTCATCAATCGACTGTGCAGCGTCCGTCGAGGTGGCCTGACTGGTGCGCATCAGCGGGTTGTTGCTGCAGGCGGCCAGTGAGGTTGCCAGCAGCACGGTCAAAAACGTTCGATTCAGTGTCATAGCAGCTCGTTTGTCTGTCATTGCGAACTCCGCACTTGCGGAAGGGGTTCAAGGCGTAGAACGCGCACTCTTCCCTGATCAACCAGCTCAACCCGGTCGGGGTAAATCCGCCGAATGCGAACCCCCTCAAACGCCTGCCCTTCCCTGCGGGCCTCTCCATCGATAACCGCCAACCTGCGATTATTGCCAATAAATATCGATGCCAGCGAAAACTCCCTAGCCGGTTCCGACTGTGGCGCACTGGCGGAAAAGCCGCTCGGCCGGGTTGGGTCCTCAAGTGCAAACGCATACCCGGAAGCCAACATCAATATGATCAGCAGCATCCTCATTTCAGACTCCCAACCAGGCACGATCCAGGCTCAATGTCCGAATCCGAACCCGGATCTCGTTGTCCGGATATTCACTGACATCATAGTCAAGCAGCACCCAACCGAGGCGGGCGTCCATGGCTTCAAGGGTCTCAAGGTAAGCCAGCACGTCCATATAGCCTCCACGAATGGCGATTTCCGCATCGTGCGCGAACAGCAACGGCTCACGGGTTTCATTGTCGTCGTTGCTGTCAGCGTTTTCTGGCATGCCTGGTCCGTCTTCAAATACGGGCACAGGTGGCATCAATTCAACACCCAGCAGCTGAAGTTCGTCCTGGGCCGCCAGGATGTCCCGCAACAATCCCACCATGGCCCTCGGCGCGATCAGCCGCCCGGTGGTTTCGGCCAGCTCCTCATCAAGCTGTTCAAGACGTTGCTGGCGCGCAGCGAGCCTGTCCCGCATTTGCTGAGACGGGTCGGAAGACAAACGCGCGGTCAACACCTGTTGCTGCTCGCGCAACGACGCCTGGGTGTTGGCCAAAGAATCCAGGCGAGATCGGAGTTGGTCGTTGCGGCCCATCACCGGCGCCACGCACACTTCCCAGCCAACAAAAAGTACCAGGACCACGGCGGTTACAGTCATTATTGCCCGCTCGCGAACAGGGCGGTCGTTGAACCAGGCAGCGCCGCTATCAAATTGCTGGCGAAAATCCTGTTTCATTCTGCACCCTCCCAGTTCCTGTCCGTGGCAACCTGAAACTCAATCCAGCGCCCGTCTTCCTCTCGGTCAAGCCGGAAGCTACCGAAGGTCTTGCCCACAAAGGCGGGCTCCCCGCTGAGCTTTTCGAGGTATACCGGCACGAGCCGCCCCGTCTGCGACCTGCCCGCCAAAGCAACATTCCCCTGATGACCGTCCAGACGGATGTGCGTCAGCCAGAGCCCTTGGGGTACCTGTCGGGCCAATGCCGACAGCTGCGTTGAGAACCCCGCTGCCTCGCTGGTCACAAGGTCTTCCACACGACTCAGCAATCGCTGCCTTCGTGCCAGCGTCGCAGTTACCCGCTCAAGGGCGGCTTCAACCTCAGGGTCGGGTTGGCGGGCTTCCGCTTCGGCGGTCAGTTGCTCCACCGAGCGCTGTAGCTGATCGTTCTGCGACTGCCGCGAATCGACCTTCGCCTGCAAGTCCGACGCCTGATATCGGACAACCCCTGCGGACACCACAATCACAACCAACGTCAGGGCCAGAACGGAAAGCGCCATCCGGGCCTGCAGCTTTTGCTTTAGGGGGCGGAGTTCGTCGGTATAGAGGTTGACCTGCTGAATCATTTTGCCCCCTTTCCGGTCGGGAACAGGCTTGCGCCCCAGGCAACCAGACAGCGGCTATCAAGGGGCTCATCAAGGCCGTAAGGTTCCCAATCCAGCGTTTCAACTGTGGCGGCCACATAGGAGGCAAGCATGGAGGGCAATGGCATCAGGTTATCACGCGCCACCAGGCGAATGACGGCAGGAGGCACCTGTCCCAACTGGCTTTCGTAATAATCGAGGGAGCGTTGCATCTCAAGGGCCAAAGACTGCACGGCGTTCTCCTGCCGCGTTGCATCCCGAAGGTCATCCGACGTCACATCCAGCCGTCTCGACAGGTACAGGGTTTCCCCTTTACAGACGATCATCTGCCCGAACCGCTCGCGCATGTGCACCACGGCCGTCCCCCGATGATCGGGATCAATGCGGGGCACCAGGTTACGCAGAGCCAACTCGGCGATATCAATGGAAATCAATGCCAGATCGCATTCCTCGACCAGCGCAACCAGCTCACTAACGAGAGATTTCCTGGCTGCAACCACGTTAACCAGATCCCCGCGGCCACGAGAAGCATCTTCCGGAAACGAAAATACATCGCAAACCGCATCGGACGGGTTAAAATCGAGAATGTCTTTGAGCTTCCACTTCAGGGCATCACCGAGCTCCGAGTCTTCAACGCCCTCCGGGCGCTCCAACTGGAAAACCTGGTATTGTTCCATCGGTAAAACCAGAGTGGTATCGACACCAGCCCAGGCGCGCGCCCCGACCAACCCACGGAGAACGGAGCCCCGCTTTGCTGGTAAGCAATCAGCAAAACCGACACTACCTCCGGCTTCTGCCCAGGCGATGCCATCAGGACGAATTTCCAGATAGACGTGCTGCCGCGTGTCAGAACGTTTCAGAAAGCTTTTTATAAAGCTCAGGGCCACTCGAAAGCCTCAATACCTAAATAATGGATAGTTGTTATTGTGGCCTCAATGGTAGTTGAATAAATAGACGTAATTCTATGTTTTATTGTTCTATTTCACTGCTTTTTGCAACTCGTTAACAGAAAAACCCCCGCTTGGCGGGGGCTTTTTGTAACTAACTCTAGAAGGGTATGTCGTCGTCGAAGTCATCAACCGGTTCTGGCATGCTGCCCTGTGACGGCTGATTGTACCCCCCGCCTCCGGATTGCTGCCCAGACGGGCCTGCAGCGGCGGGCGCTGCATTACCCGCTTGCTGCGGACGACCAGCGGGAGCACCTTGGTTCATACCGCCGCCTTCACCGCCACGGCTGTCGAGCATCTGCATCTGGCCGTTGATGTCCACCACCACTTCGGTGGTGTAGCGATCCTGACCATCCTGCCCCTGCCACTTGCGCGTTTGCAGCTTACCCTCGATGTAGACTTTTGAGCCCTTGCGGAGGTACTGGCCGGCCACCTCGGCAATCTTGCCGAACATCACAATTCGATGCCATTCGGTTTTCGGCACCAGCTGGCCTGTTTGCCTGTCCTTGTAGCTTTCATCGGTTGCAAGGTTGAGGTTCACCACCGCATTGCCGTTCGGGGTATAGCGGGTTTCCGGATCCTGCCCAAGATTCCCAATCAGAATAACCTTGTTTACGCCTCGTGCCATGATCTGCTCCTGACTCTGTTTTCAGGGATGGTCTGCCTTCCTTGCAGACCTCCGAATTTCAAGAATGGCCGCCCTGCCGGACAAAAGGGAAGTCCGCAAGCGACAGCTCATCAAATGTTTGACGATCCACCTTCAGATAGGCGGTTTCCGCCTCTTCCAGAATGACAACATCCTGCACCCCGGGGATGCCTCTCAGCGTGTCGTCAATCTCATCAAACTGACTGTAAACCACTGGCTGCAACTGTACCACGAAACTGGTGGTATGGCCCGGGGTCGACACCGTCAGCGCTCCCGCGAGCCATATCAGCAGCGCGCCCACCATGAACCACAGTACGCCCTGGAGGCCCAACTGCTCGAGCAGAATACCACCAACCGCGCCACCCAGAAACGCCCCGAAAAACTGGGATGTGGAATAGACCCCCATAGCGGTGCCTTTTGCCGCCGCCGGCGATTCTTTGCTGACCAGAGATGGCAAACTTGCCTCCAGCAGATTAAACGCCATAAAGAAGAAGAACAGCACACCCCAGGCCATCGCAAGTCCGCTCTCAAGAGCACCGACACAGGCCGTTGATAGGGCAAGCAGCGCGATGGCGCCACAAAAAACAGGTTTCATCCGGCGCTTCTTCTCCCCAACAATAATAAACGGCACCATGGCAAAGAAAGAGGCCACCATAACCGTCAGATAAAACCACCAGTGGGACGAAGCGGGAAGCCCCAGCCGGTTCTGAAGTAGGGTTGGGAATACCAGGAACATCGCAGTTAACACCAGGTGCAATGCAAAAATCCCGAAATCCAGCCTCAGCAGCCGGCCGTCGGACAGGACGGTCTGCAACATCGCCTTGGCCGGATGGGTGTCCGCGCTGGATTTGTGCTCATGGGGTGTTGGCACCACCCGATTGACAACCATTATCGCTACCAGGGCCAGCACGGCCGTCGCATAGAAAATGCCAGATAAACCAGAGACAGCCCCCAGCAAGGGCCCCAGAACCAGCGATACGGAAAACGACAGACCGATGGAGATGCCAACCGTTGCCATGGCCTTGGTTCGCTCTTCCTCTCGCGTCAGATCACTCAACAACGCCATCAAAACACTGGCAATGGCGCCTGCGCCCTGAAGAATCCGGCCAGCGATTACAACGTATATGGAGTCTGTGGAGGCGGCCAGCAAACTGCCTGCAGCGAAAAGCACCAGCCCGATGTAGATCATCCGCTTGCGGCCAACGCGATCAGACAGCATGCCAAACGGAATCTGCAGTAGCGCCTGGCTCAGACCGTAGGCACCGATGGCGAGGCCAATCAGCGCAGGTGTCGCGCCGTCGAGATCGCTGCCAAGCAGAACGAACACTGGCATCACCATAAAGAGCCCAAGCATCCGCATGGCATACACGGATGCCAGTGCTGCAACGGAGCGTCTTTCCAGTGAATTCATGAGATGCCTGACCTGATACGGTGTCTGGAAACTAGAGTTCAGAAGGGACGCCTGCCCTTCGGTAAATCGCTGCGCATTGTAACAGAAGCCATGCGGGCAGGGCATCGCGCATTTAAGTGCTTAAAAGTCCCGGGCACTTGGCCTGCCGGGGGCCAAACGCGGTATAATTTTCGTTTTTTTCTGACAGCGAGGTGTTATGGACCATATCCAGATCAAAGGGGCACGAACCCACAATCTGAAGAACATTGACCTGGATATGCCGAGGGACAAGCTGATCGTTATCACCGGGCTGTCCGGCTCCGGTAAATCCTCCCTGGCGTTCGACACGCTTTACGCCGAGGGGCAACGCCGGTATGTGGAATCACTGTCCACCTACGCCCGACAGTTCCTGTCGATGATGGAAAAGCCCGACGTGGATCATATTGAAGGTCTGTCACCGGCCATTTCGATCGAACAGAAGAGCACCTCCCACAACCCCCGCTCTACCGTCGGTACCATCACCGAAATCTACGACTACCTTCGCCTGCTGTTTGCCCGCGCTGGTGAGCCCCGCTGCCCGGATCACGATCTGCCACTAGAGGCCCAGACGGTGAGCCAGATGGTGGATCAGGTGTTGGCCATGCCCGATGACAGCAAACTGATGATCCTCGCGCCAGTCATCCGTGACCGCAAGGGCGAGCACCTACAGGTCATCGACACAATGCGCAGCCAGGGCTTTATCCGCCTGAGGGTGGACGGCCGTGTTTACGATATCGATGACGTTCCAACCCTGGACAAGAAACGGAAACACCAGATTGATGTGGTGGTCGACCGCTTCAAGGTCAAACCAGGGCTTGAGCAACGGCTAGCTGAGAGCTTTGAAACCGCTCTGGGCCTGGCTGATGGCATCGCACTCGTCGCCCCCATGGACAATGAGGGAGAAGAACACACCTTTTCCGCCCGCTACGCCTGCACCCAGTGCGGCTATGCCATCAGCGAACTGGAACCAAGACTGTTTTCCTTCAACAACCCTGCAGGCGCCTGCCCGACTTGCGACGGCCTGGGCGTCAAGCAGTTCTTCGATGCCGAGAAGATCGTCCAGCACCCGGAGGCCACCCTCGCCGAGGGGGCCATCAAGGGCTGGGACCGCAGGGCCGTGTACTACTTCCAGATGTTGACCAGTGTCGCCGAACATTACGGCATCGATATGGACACCCCCTGGGAAGGCCTGCCGGAGGATTTTCGTCAGGCGTTGCTCTACGGCACGGGAGCCGACGATATCCCGTTCCGCTATGTGAACTCGCGTGGCCACATCATGGAGAAGGCCCATCCTTTTGAGGGCATCCTGCCGAACCTGGAGCGCCGCTACCGGGAAACCGAGTCGCAGAGCATGCGAGAGGAACTCGCGCGCAACCTCAGCACACAGCCCTGCAAGGAGTGCGGCGGCTCACGGCTTCGGCGCAGCGCCCGGCATGTTTTTGTTGAGAAAAACAATATCTCGGACGTTACCCATATGCCCGTTGGCGACGCCCACGACTACTTCGGACAGCTCGCCCTACCGGGCCGCAAGGGTGAAATCGCCGAGAAAATCCTCAAGGAAGTTCGGCAGCGGCTGCAATTCCTGGTTAACGTTGGCCTGGAATACCTGACCCTTGAACGCAGCGCCGATACGCTTTCCGGCGGCGAAGCCCAGCGCATAAGACTGGCGAGCCAGATCGGTGCCGGCCTTGTGGGCGTCATGTACATTCTCGATGAACCGTCCATCGGCCTGCACCAAAGGGACAATGATCGCTTGCTGGCCACCCTGTTCCATCTTCGGGATCTGGGCAATACCGTTATCGTTGTCGAGCACGACGAAGACGCCATCCGGGCTGCGGACCACGTGATTGATATCGGGCCAGGTGCAGGCGTCCATGGTGGCCATATCATTGCCCAAGGCACCCCCGAAGACATCATCGCCTCCAAGGACTCCCTCACCGGGCAGTATCTGTGCGGAGAAAAAGAGATCGCGATCCCTGAACAACGCCATACCCGAAAAGGTAAACCGCTGGTACTGGCAGGCGCGACCGGAAACAACCTGCAAGGTGTCACGCTAACCTTACCGTTGGGCGTTATGACGTGTGTCACCGGCGTTTCCGGCTCCGGCAAGTCCACACTGATCAACAGCACCCTGTATCCGGTGTGTGCTGCAAAGCTCAACAAAGCCACGAGCCTGAGCCACGCGCCCTATGACTCACTGAAAGGCCTGGACCAGCTCGACAAAGTGATCGACATCGACCAGAGCCCCATAGGCCGGACACCCCGCTCCAACCCGGCAACCTACACCGGACTGTTCACCCCGATACGTGAACTGTTTGCCGGTACCCAGGAAGCCCGTTCTCGCGGATACAAACCGGGCCGTTTCAGCTTCAACGTTAAGGGCGGTCGCTGTGAAGCTTGTCAGGGCGACGGCGTAATCAAGGTAGAAATGCACTTCCTGCCGGACGTGTATGTTCCCTGCGATGTCTGCAAGGGCAAACGTTATAACCGCGAAACCCTGGAGGTCCGATACAAGGGTAAGAGCATTCACGAAGTGCTGGAGATGACCGTTGAAGAAGCCCGCGAGTTTTTCGACCCGGTTCCATTCCTCGCCCGCAAGCTACAAACGCTGATGGACGTCGGGCTGTCGTATATCCGCCTCGGGCAAAGTGCAGTAACCCTTTCCGGAGGCGAGGCTCAGCGCGTCAAACTAGCCAAGGAACTGTCCAAGCGCGACACCGGCAAGACACTCTATATTCTTGATGAACCCACCACTGGCCTACACTTCTACGATATCCAGCAACTGCTGACCGTACTGCAGCGACTACGGGATCACGGCAACACCATCGTGGTGATCGAGCACAATCTGGATGTGATCAAAACGGCGGACTGGATTATCGATCTTGGACCCGAAGGCGGCTCCGGTGGCGGTCAGATCATTGCTGAAGGGACGCCAGAGCATGTTGCCGAAGCGCCAGGATCACATACCGGACGGTACTTGAAGGGCGTCTTAGCCCGGGATCGCAAATAAAAACTACGGGGAATGAGACATAAAAAAACCGGAGGCATCAACCTCCGGTTTTTTTATTGGGCTTGGCGAAAAACTTAATCTTCGCTTTCGTCCACTTCTTCTGCTTCGATGTCCAGCGGACGACCAACCAGCTCTACAAATGCCATAGGGGCATTGTCACCGGCTCGGAAGCCACACTTCAGGATACGAAGGTAACCACCCGGACGCTCGTTGTAACGGGGACCAAGCTCATTGAACAGCTTGGCAACCGCCGCATCGTCGCGCAGGCGAGAAAACGCCAGACGACGATTCGCGACCGAATCATTCTTTGACAGCGTGATCAAAGGCTCCGCTACCCGGCGAAGTTCTTTCGCTTTCGGGAGCGTAGTTTTGATCAGCTCGTGTTCAACCAGTGACGCAGTCATGTTACGGAACATGGCCTTGCGATGCGCACTGGTCCTGCTGAACTTACGACCACTCTTACGA
>PBRG01000070.1 GCA_002726615.1 Marinobacter sp. | reverse complement strand
CCGAAATACCTCGGCCAGCGCCCACACGAATTACTTGGTTAACTTTTTAAAGAGCGTTCGGGGCTTGCCCGATCAAGGTGGCGTATTCTACATCGAATCACCGCCTTGTCAACCGTTTATTTTGACTTCGATTTAAAACCGAAAAACTGCCAATAAATTCAAACGGTTGCCTTTCAATTTCTGGCCCGCCTCAGTGGCGTTCCCCTCGAAAGAGATGCGCATTCTACAGAGCCCTGAGAATGTGTCAACGAGGTTAACCAATTATTTTTACCCTGTTTCGGTTAGCACCTATAACGCTGCTCAAACCACGAGCAAAACGCTCATTTTCAGACCAACGTCACGCAGATTCGCCTGCCGCGCGACGCGATTTTCTAAACAGCGCAAAAACCGGCCCAGACAACGCATAAAGGAGGAACCCGCTAAACAGGACCGTTGCCGGATCAAGCGCGACAACCACAAACATCAGCACCACCAGGAGTATTGCTGCGAACGGCACCCGCCCCCGCATATCCAGGTCCTTGAAGCTCTTATAGAGAATGTTGCTGACCATCAGTACACCACAACCGCCAACCACGATAATCGTCATGAGGGTTAGCCAACTAGCGGGCTCCATAATGTGGAAGCACCACACCAACCCAGCAACACACGCCGCAGCTGCGGGACTGGGCAGTCCAACGAAGAACTTTTTGTCCATGGAGCCGATCTGGGTGTTGAATCGCGCCAACCGCAAAGCCGCACCAGCCACATAGATAAAGGTAATCGCCCAACCAACCTGGCCGAGGTTGTTCAGCGACCAGAAGAACGCCACCATCCCGGGCGCCACACCGAAAGCGACCATATCCGCGAGACTGTCATACTCCTCGCCGAACTTACTCTGGGTGTTGGTCAACCTGGCAACCCGACCATCAAGCCCATCCAGGATCATGGATACGAAGATCGCAATCGCTGCATTGTCGAATACGCCATTTGCGGCGGAAACGATCGCGTAGAAGCCAGAGAACAGGGACGCCGTTGTCAGCGCATTAGGCAGCAGGTATATCCCCTTGCGACGAACCGGCGCTCCCTCTACTAACTCTTCCTCGACGACCTCACCGGACTCGATGTCATGCTCATGACCAGAGGCGTCTGACCGCCCCCGGACATCTTTCTTTTCAGCCTGTGCTTCGGCCTGCTTCTTTTCATCAGTCATTCCAATCACTCCGGAAAGCATTTAGGCGGAGTATATACGAAAAACGCGGCCACCCGGGCCGCGTTTTCCAAACCAGTCCGAAGTATCGGATCAGTTTTTGTCTTTGTCCACGATCTTGTTCGCGGAGATCCAGGGCATCATGGAGCGCAGCTTTTCACCAACAGTCTCGATCTGATGCTCGGCATTAATGCGGCGACGGGCCGTCATGGATGGGTAGTTGCTGCTGCCTTCCTGAATGAACATCTTGGCATATTCACCGGTCTGGATGCGCTTCAATGCATTGCGCATGGCTTCGCGGGATTGCTCGTTGATGATCTCAGGACCGGTCACGTACTCACCATACTCCGCGTTGTTGGAGATGGAGTAGTTCATGTTGGCGATACCGCCCTCGTACATCAGGTCAACAATCAACTTCAGCTCGTGCAGACACTCGAAGTATGCCATTTCGGGCTCGTAACCGGCATCCACAAGTGTTTCGAAAGCCGCCTTTACCAACTCAACGGTACCACCGCAAAGCACGGCCTGCTCACCAAACAGATCGGTTTCAGTCTCATCCTTGAAGGTGGTTTCGATGATGCCGGTGCGGCCGCCACCGATACCGCTGGCGTATGAGAGCGCCAGGTTCTTGGCGTTGCCGGAAGCATCCTGGAAGATAGCAATCAGATCGGGGATACCGCCGCCACGGGTAAATTCGGTGCGCACAGTGTGGCCCGGCGCTTTCGGGGCAATCATGATCACGTCCAGATCCTTGCGCGGCACGATCTGGTTGTAATGGATCGCAAAACCGTGGGCAAATGCCAGAGTGGCGCCCTGCTTCAGGTTCGGCTCGATCTCGGCATTATACAGCTGCGCCTGGAACTCGTCCGGCGTCAGCACCATGACCACATCCGCTGCGGCAACTGCTGCCGGCACGTCACTGGTTTTCAGGCCATAAGCTTCCGCCTTGGCAATGGAAGAAGAACCTGGACGCAGACCAACCGTTACATCCACACCGGACTCTTTCAGGTTGCACGCATGAGCGTGGCCCTGTGAGCCAAAGCCGATGATGGCAACTTTCTTGCCCTGGATGATGGAAAGATCACAATCCTTATCGTAATAAACCTGCATGGAAAACCTCTATATATATTGTATTGGCCTCTTAAAGGCCGTCATTGTAAAGAATGATGTCAGCGCCTGTTACAGACTTAAGACCTTTTCACCACGGGCGATGCCCGAAACCCCGCTGCGAACGACCTCAAGCACACCCGAGGTACCCACCGCCTGAATAAAGCCGTCCAGCTTCTCACTGGCACCGGCCAACTGGACGGTATAGACGGAGCTGGTGACATCCACGATCTGGCCACGGAAAATGTCGACCGTGCGTTTGATCTCGGCACGCTGGGACCCGGTCGCCTTGAGCTTAACCAGCATCAGCTCGCGCTCAATGTGGGAGCCCTCGGTCAAATCCACCAGCTTGACCACTTCAATCAGCTTATTGAGCTGCTTGGTGATCTGTTCGATGACCTTGTCCGAGCCGGTGGTTGTTACCGTCAGCCGCGACAGGGTTTCGTCTTCGGTCGGCGCTACCGTCAAAGTTTCAATGTTGTAGTTGCGCTGCGAGAACAGCCCAACAACACGGGACAGTGCACCGGGCTCGTTCTCAAGCAAAACAGAAATGATTCGACGCATGATCAGACCCTCTCCGTCTTGCTGAGCCACATGTCCTTCATTGAACCACGGGCCACCTGCATCGGGTAGACGTGCTCAAAACGATCCACGTAGATGTCAACGAAAACCAGCCGGTCTTTCATCGCCAGCACTTCTTTGAGCTTAGGCACCAGATCTTCCTTTCGGTCGATACGGACACCAACATGACCATAGGCTTCCGCCAGCTTGATAAAGTCCGGCAGGGACTCCATGTATGACTGGGAGTGACGGGACTCGTAGTTCATGTCCTGCCACTGCTTGACCATACCCAGGGCCTGGTTGTTCAAATTGATGATCTTTACCGGAATATCGTACTGACTACAGGTAGAAAGCTCCTGGATGTTCATCTGGATACTGCCTTCACCGGTAATGCAAAGCACCTCGTCGTCCGGGAAGTTCAACTTGACCCCCATGGCCGCCGGCAGGCCGAACCCCATGGTGCCGAGGCCGCCGGAGTTGATCCAGCGATTGGGTTTATCAAACTTGTAGTACTGGGCAGCAAACATCTGGTGCTGACCCACATCGGAGGTTACAAAGGCTTCTCCGTTGGTGAGCTTCCAGAGCGCCTCCACCACCTCCTGTGGCTTGATGACATCCGGGCTGGTTTCGTAACGCATGCCATGAAACGCCCGCCATTCTTCGATCTGTTTCCACCAGGCGGCAATTGCGTCGGCGTCGGGTTTCTCCTTGCTTTCTTTGACAAGGGTGATCATTTCCGTCAGCACCGCATCCACCGGACCAACAATGGGAACATCCGCATCAATGGTTTTGGAGATGGAGGCCGGATCGATATCGATATGGACAATGCGGGCACCGGGACAGAACTTCTCTGTCGCATTGGTCACCCGATCGTCGAATCGCGCGCCCACACACAGGATCAGATCCGAATGGTGCATGGCCATGTTGGACTCATAGGTACCGTGCATCCCCAGCCAGCCGATGTGTTGCGTATCGGAAGCAGGATAACAACCAATACCCATCAGGGTGTTGGTAATGGGGTAACCCAGCATCCTGACCAACTCGGTCAATTGATCCGTCGCCTTGCCAAGTATGACCCCACCCCCGGCATAGATAATGGGACGCTTGGCCGCCATGAGCATATCGACGGCTTTCTTGATCTGCCCAGCGTGGCCACGGATGGCCGGGTTGTACGAACGAAGCTTGACCTTCTTGGGGAAGACATACTCGTAGCGTTCGTTTGGTGTCGTCATATCTTTCGGAATATCAACAACGACCGGCCCGGGACGCCCTGTTGAAGCAATGTAATAGGCTTTGCGAACGATCTCGGGGATCTCTTCCGGATGACGGACGCTCAGGTTGTGTTTCACGACAGGACGGGAGACACCGATCATATCGGTCTCCTGGAACGCATCTTCACCAATCAGCGTAGATGCAACCTGACCGCACAGGACCACCATTGGGATGGAATCCATAAATGCAGTCGCAATGCCAGTGATGGTGTTGGTGGCGCCAGGACCCGAGGTCACCAGTACGGTACCCGGTAATCCGGTTGCACGGGCGTAACCGTCGGCCATATGGACCGCCGCCTGCTCGTGACGCACCAGAATGTGCTTAACCTTGTCCTGCCTGAACAGCGCATCATAAATATGCAGCGCTGCCCCACCCGGATAGCCATATATGTATTCGATCCCTTCATCCTGCAAGGACCGGATCAGCATATCGGCGCCAGACAATAACTCCACGATGTTCTACCCTCTTCTACGAGTGAATGAGCCGGGAAACGTCCCGGTTGCCTGGATGTCCGGACATCATGCTTCTTGTGAAAGCTGAACCGGATACTCCGCCACACCAGCTATAAGAGGTTGTCTCCTGGCCAGCCGCCCTCCTGAGGGTTGCGGAGAACGGCCAATCAACGGGTTGCACGTAAGCAACAACCAGTCCGCGGCCTGCGCGGGGCATACAGTGTGGTAATTAACGGGGGATACTCGCTCGGGATTGCCTGCCGTATTGACCCCAGTCTTCAGGCAATCGGTAATTTTGACAGCGCTAAACTCCCTGTCAATAGCGGCAACGCTATTCTCTGCCCACACTCACCGAAGGTCTGCCATACTTTGTGCAACTATTTGAACCAGACCGAAGAAAGTTACCTTTACAAATGGCATGATAAACATAGGCTAACATAGAGACGGTACCGTTACCGGCGGTGCTTCGACGAGGCTAACGCGGAATGAGCAACGGCATGAACAGAAAAACCCTCACCCTGGCAGTACTTCTAGCCGCGACACCAGCAATGGCTTTCGCGGCTTCCGTGTATAAATGGACCGACGAAGACGGGGTTACGCACTTTGGCGATCGACAGCCAACCGGCCAACAGGCAGAGTCCGTCAACATACGTACAGGTAAATCTTCCGGGAACAACCGCATGAGTCCGCAAGAACGGGTAAAAGAGCTCGAACGCCAAGAAGCCGAGGAAAGCGAACGGCGACAGGAAAGTGCTGCTGAGGAAGCCCGCCGCAAGCAACAGAAAGCCAACTGCGAAACAGCACAAACCAACCTGGCACTGATCCAGAGAAACAGCCGGATTCGCATCGAAGAGGAAGGAGAGCTGCGATACCTTACTCCGGAAGAAATTGAGCAGAAGAAACAGCGGTTTGAAACAATAGCAGAAGAAAACTGCGGTGAGGCTTCCGAAGCCTAATCCCAACGAAGCTCTCGGATCCATAACAAAAAAGCGGAGCATCGTGCTCCGCTTTTTTGGGTCAGACCATCACGCCTTCGCGAATTCCAGACCGTGATCTTTGACTGAACCGCGAATGGTATCGCCGGGCAAGAAATCTCCCTGAAGCAACCTCTGGGCCAGCGGGTTCTCAATCATCCGCTGAATGGCCCGCTTCAATGGACGAGCACCGTACACGGGGTCATAGCCAACTTCCGCCAGCAACTCCATCGCAGCGTCGTCCAGCAGCAACGACATATCCTGCTCTTTCAAGCGCTTGCCCAGAGCATTAATCTGAATCCGGGCAATGCCCTGGATCTGGCTCTCAGCCAGTGGATGGAACACCACCACCTCATCCACCCGGTTAATGAACTCCGGCCTGAAGTGAGTACCCACTACGTCCATGACATCCTTCTTCATGGCCTCGTAGTTCTCCTCACCCGCTTTCTGTTGAATGATGTCCGACCCCAGGTTTGAGGTCATCACGATGACGGTGTTGCGAAAATCCACCGTTCTGCCCTGACCGTCCGTCAGGCGCCCATCCTCCAGTACCTGCAACAGGATATTAAATACGTCCGGATGCGCCTTCTCAACTTCATCCAACAGCAACACCGAGTATGGCCGGCGGCGGACGGCCTCGGTCAGGTAACCGCCCTCCTCGTAGCCAACGTATCCCGGAGGCGCACCGATCAGCCGGGCAACGGAATGTTTCTCCATGAACTCGGACATGTCGATTCGGACCATGGCCTCCTCGGTGTCGAACAGGAACGATGCCAGAGCTTTGCAGAGTTCGGTTTTACCGACGCCTGTCGGCCCCAGGAACAGGAAAGAACCATTCGGGCGGTGTGGGTCTGACAGCCCTGCACGGGACCGACGAACCGCGTTGGACACGGCCTCAACCGCTTCGTCCTGGCCGATGACCCGTCCATGGAGGGCTTCCTCCATTCGCATCAGTTTGTCGCGCTCGCCTTCGAGCATTTTCGAAACCGGAATACCCGTCCACTTGGATACCACTTCGGCGATTTCCTCGTCGGTCACGCGGTTTCGCAGCAGCTTCATCTCCATCATTTCCGCCTGGCTCGCCATATCCAATTGGCGCTCCAGCTCCGGAATCTGTCCATATTGCAACTCAGACATGCGACCGAGATCGCCGGCACGGCGGGCATTTTCCAGGTCTATCCGGGCCTGCTCCAGTTGACTCTTGATCTTCTGGGAGCCATGCAGTGCCGCCTTTTCGGTGTTCCAGATCTCTTCAAGGTCCGCATACTCACGCTCAATATCGGAGATGACATCCGAGAGTTCGGAAAGCCGCTTCTTGGAGGCCGCATCGGTTTCCTTTTTCAACGCCTCCCGTTCAATTTTCAACTGGATCAGGCGTCTCTCGAGGCGATCCAGCGCTTCGGGCTTGGAGTCCATCTCCATGCGGATCTGGCTTGCAGCTTCGTCAACCAGATCAATGGCCTTGTCGGGCAATTGGCGATCGGCGATGTATCGATGAGACAACCGGGCCGCTGCGATGATGGCGCCGTCAGTGACTTCCACCCCGTGATGAACTTCGTAGCGTTCCTTCAGGCCGCGCAGGATCGCGATGGTGTCCTCCTCGGTGGGCTCGGAAACCAAAACCTTCTGGAACCGACGTTCGAGGGCGGCGTCTTTTTCAATATTCTCGCGATATTCATCAAGAGTGGTAGCGCCCACGCAATGCAATTCCCCGCGCGACAAAGCGGGCTTGAGCATGTTGCCGGCATCCATGGAGCCTTCCGCTTTACCCGCACCAACCATGGTGTGAATTTCGTCAATGAACAGGATGATCTGTCCTTCCTGTTTGGCCAACTCATTCAGCACGGATTTGAGGCGCTCTTCAAACTCACCCCGGAACTTGGCGCCCGCAATCAACGAGCCCATATCCAAAGACAGCACACGCTTATTCTTGAGCCCCTCTGGCACCTCGCCATTCACAATGCGCTGGGCAAGTCCTTCTACAATCGCGGTCTTACCCACGCCGGGCTCACCAATAAGCACCGGATTATTCTTGCGACGGCGCTGCAATACCTGAATGGTCCGACGGATCTCATCATCGCGACCAATCACCGGGTCCAACTTGCCGGCCTCGGCACGTTCGGTCAGATCAATGGTGTATTTGGAGAGCGCCTGACGATTTTCTTCAGCGGACGCATCGTCAACCGACTCGCCACCTCTAACCTCTTCGATAGCACGCTCCAGTGCTGATTTGTCGACGCCCTGCTCCCGCAGAACCCGCCCGAGGCTGCCCCGATCCTCAAGCGCCGCCAGCAGCAACAATTCACTGGAAATGAACTGGTCGCCACGTTTCTGCGCCAGCTTGTCGGCAATATTGAACAGCCGCCCCATATCGTTCGACATAGAAACATCGCCGGCAGAGCCCTGCACTTCCGGCAGGTTTTCGATTTCACGGGCCACGGCCTGGCGTATCCGGGAAGGCTCGGCACCGGATTGTTTCAACAGCGGCTTGATGGAACTGCCCTCCTGGTCCATCAGCGCCTGCATCAGGTGCACGGGTTCTATAAAGTTGTGATCCCTGCCTACCGCCAGGGACTGGGCGTCGGCCAGTGCGGTCTGGAGTTTGCTGGTCAGTTTGTCGATTCTCATAATTCCGTGTTCCCCAAATCTCTGTCACTTAACCGATTGGAGACATCCATCGGCGACATTGCGTCTGCTTTGACAGTTAATGTAGGGGCGATTGGTGGGAGTTCAAGCAGACCGGACTCGAAAGTGTCAGAAAATTGACGAACATCATGAGATGAATATCAGGCTTGCCATTCTCCCGGTTTGCCCGTCTCGACGATAGGAGAAAAACCGCTCACTATCGGTTACCGTGCAGAATTCACCACCGTAGATTTGAAGCACACCTGCCATTGCCAGCCTCTGCCGGGCAAGCTCATAGATATCCGCAAGATAATGGGTAGGATTTCGAGGGCTGGAAATGAATGCATCACCCGATTGGGCATCGTTCATCAGGAAAGCCTCCCTGACCTCGGGGCCAACCTCAAACTGCTCAGGACCAATGGCCGGCCCCAACCACGCCAGGATAGCAGCGGGGTTGCCAAGATACTCAACCGTTCGCTCCAGGACACCTTCACACAAGCCGCGCCAGCCAGCATGAGCGGCGGCCACCTGGCCACTGGCGGGGTTACAGAAAAGCACCGGAAGACAGTCCGCTGTCATCACCACACATGCCACCCCGGGTTGGGAGGTCACACTGGCATCCGCTGTAACCGAACCCGACTGCGGCAATTCAACGACGTCGGTACCGTGAACCTGATTAAGCCAACCGAATGACTGCAAGCCGGGCTCAGCCCACTGCCCAAGCAGGGACCGATTTTTCGCCACATCATCGGGATGATCTCCCACATGCGTGCCGAGGTTCAGGGACTGCCACGGCGCCTGACTGACCCCGCCCGCCCGCGTGGTGCATGCGGCGTGGACCCGGGCCGGAGCTGGCCAGTCGGGGACAATCACCGGCAGTTCAGAGGTCATGGTTCTCCAACTCCTTAACGTGCTTGCGAAGCGCGGCCAGCAGACCTTCGATATCATCGGGCAATGGCACCTCCCAGGTCAGTATTTCACCGGTTTGGGGGTGTTCCAACGTCAATTGGCGTGCATGGAGCGCCTGGCGCTGGAAACTGGCAAGCACCTCTCTCAACTCCTCCGTTGTGCCTTTCGGCAAGCGTAACCGACCACCATACTGAGGATCGCCCACCAATGGATGTTTCACGTGGGCCATATGCACCCGTATCTGGTGGGTACGACCACTCTCCAGCTTGCAGCGAACGTGGGTGTGCGCTGCAAAGCGCTCCACCAGGCGATAATGCGTTGCCGCTGGCTTGCCCGTGGGCACAACCGCCATCTTCTTGCGCTCACGGGGATGGCGACCGATCGGCGCGTCCACCGTCGCTCCCCCGGTGAGGGTGCCAACCACAATGGCTTCGTACTCCCGCCCCATGGTCCGGGTCTGCAGCTGGTCGACCAGCGATGTGTGAGCAATCAGGCTACGTGCTACCACCATAATACCGGACGTGTCCTTGTCGAGACGGTGCACAATACCCGCTCTGGGCAGGTTCTCCACTTCCGGGGCATGGTTGAGCAAGGCATTGACCAGGGTACCGTCAGCGTGGCCTGCCGCAGGGTGGACCACCAAGCCTGCGGGCTTGTTGATGACCAACAGGTGCTCATCCTCGTACACAATATCCAGGTCTATCGATTCTGCTTCCCAGCTGACCTGCGCCTCCGGCTCCGCATCCAGTTCGAGCCGGTCACCCAGCATCACCTTGTCCCGGGGCTTACAGGGCTTTCCATTGACCGTCAGCGCGCCGCTCTTGATCCAGCCCTGCAGTCGGGAGCGCGAGTGCTCCGGCATCAGTTCGGCTGCAGCCTGATCCAGGCGGCGGTCGCTGAGCTCCGGTGGAACAGAGAAGCTGGCGATAATACGGTTTTCAGATGACATTGAGCCCCCGGGGCCGGTATGAGTGTTACGTTTGAGTCAGAATTTCTGAATCCACGGCGCGTGCCACTGCACATGTGAACGGATCCCCGTTACAATGGCCGTCGTTTCGAATTTTGCCATTATACGGGATTCCGGCATGAGATCAGTTGTCCGATTACTGCTAGTCACCACCGCAGCGCTATTCATCAGTGCCTGCGCATCGAACGATAAGCAGGAAGAAGTACTGCCGGAGCAAACCTATTACGAAAATGCCCGCGACGCGATGAATGCGGGCAACTTCAATGAAGCGGAACAGAATCTCGACTATCTGGAAACCTACTACCCGTTTGGCCGCTACGCGGAACAGGCCCAGCTGGACCTCATTTATGCCCGCTACCAGAACCTTGACCTGGAAGGCGCCCGCTCTGCAGCAGACCGCTTTCTTCGACTGAACCCGCAGAGCGATCACGCAGACTATGCGCTGTATATGCGCGGCCTCGCGTCCTATAACCTGGATATTGGCCTGGCTGCCCGGTACTTCCCGGTCGACGTTTCGGCAAGGGACCCCGGTGAACAGCGCCAGGCGTTCCGGGACTTTTCCGAACTGCTGAACCGCTACCCCTCCAGCGAATACGCGCCTGATGCCCGCCAGCGCATGATTGCTATTCGCAACCGCCTGGCCGAACTGGAACTTTACGCGGCACGTTACTACATCAGCCGCGAAGCCTACATCGCCGCAAACAATCGGGCTCGCTACATCGTGGAAAACTACTCAACAACGCCGTCCGTGGAAGAGGCGCTGATTATCCTGGCCGAGACCTTCCGCTTCATGGATCTGAAAAAGGGAGCAACGGATGCCGTGGCAATGCTGAAACAGAACTTCCCGGACAGCACGGCCTTCAACGAGGACGGAGAGTTCCAGCCAGACATCCTCAAACGTGAGGATCGCTCACTGTCTAGCGTGGTTACCTTCGGCCTGATGGGCGACGAATAAGGCTTGCCAAGGCTGCCCGAGCAATCAGGCAGCCCAACGGCAATCTACTTTCCACTTTTCCAGCCATTAGTAATCGGGTAACGCCGATCCTTACCAAAGCCCCGCTCGGTAATTCTCACGCCAATCGGCGCCTGCCTGCGCTTATACTCGTTGACGTCCACCAACCTTACCACGCGATCGACATCGGCCCTATCGAATCCCTGCGCCACAATGGCATCGGCACTGAGATCCCGCTCCACATAGAGATTGAGGATCTGATCGAGAATGTCGTATCCCGGCAGGCTGTCCTCGTCTTTCTGGTCCGGCGCCAATTCTGCTGACGGTGGACGGGTAATGACCCGTTCCGGAATCACCTGCGAAACACTGTTGCGGTACCAGGCGAGGCGAAAAACCAGGGTTTTGGGGACATCCTTGAGCACATCAAACCCTCCGGCCATATCGCCGTAGAGGGTTGAGTAGCCCACCGCCATTTCACTTTTGTTGCCGGTTGTCAGAACCAGCGAACCGAACTTGTTGGATAGAGACATCAGCAGGACGCCCCGCAGCCGTGCCTGCAGGTTCTCCTCGGTGGTGTCTGGTTGCGTGCCCTCGAACGGAGCCGCCAGTGTTTCCATAAAGGCATCGTACATAGGCTCAATGGAGAACACGTCATACTGGACACCAAGGGCCACAGCCTCGGCTTCCGCGTCCTCAATACTCATACCCGAGGTATAGCGAAAAGGCATCATCACTGCGCGTACCCGGTCAGCTCCCAGGGCATCCACCGCAACGGCCAGGGTCACCGCGGAATCAATACCGCCCGACAGGCCGAGGACAACGGACTTAAAGCCATTCTTGTTGACGTAGTCCCTCACTCCCAGAACCAAGGCCTTGTAGACATTCTCCTCCAATGACGGCTCGGCGAAGGCAGGCTGCGATATCGGCTGGCAGTGATGTTCACAGATGAAGTCCACTGGATAGAGCCCTTCGCTGAACTGTGGCGCCTCCGCGGCAAGTACGCCGGAATGGTCGTAAACCACTGAGCCACCATCAAAGACCAATTCGTCCTGTCCGCCGACCAGATTTACGTAAACGATACTCACCCGATTCTCAAAGGCCTTACGTTCCACCAGAGCCTTGCGGCGCACCTGCTTGTCAATATCGTAGGGTGAGGCATTGAGGTTGACGACAAGCCTGGCGCCTGCCGTGGCAGCATCTTCCACCGGCCCTTCGCTCCAAATGTCCTCGCAGATGGTAATACCCACCGGCACCCCTTTGATATCCATGACCAGGGTATCCACACCATTCGCAAAATAGCGCTTCTCGTCGAAAACCTGGTAATTGGGAG
Organism: Marinobacter sp.; assembly: GCA_002726615.1. Taxonomy (GTDB): domain Bacteria; phylum Pseudomonadota; class Gammaproteobacteria; order Pseudomonadales; family Oleiphilaceae; genus Marinobacter. Next base: position 22,546 of record PBRG01000070.1, on the reverse strand, counting down.
GAAACCGCTTGAAGTAGCGACCGGTTATTTTTCCCTGCTCGATGGCGACCGCAGCGTTGTAAAGTAGAGCGCCCTCCCGTATCGGAGCCCCCACGATGATGGCAGGGCCCAGATGTTCCCCGCTCAAGGTTTCCAGCGCGTCTGCAACGCGAACATCCATACTGGGCCTTAACAAAAGGTCTTCCGGTGGGTAACCGGTAAGACACAGCTCCGGGAATACAACCAGATCCGCCTGATACTCCTGCTCCGCGCGTCGGGTCGCTTCAATCACCTTTTGGGTATTGCCGGGGATATCGCCCACCAGAAAATCGAGTTGGGCCATCACTACCCGAAGTTTTCCGGGCCCCTGGCCATCCTTTTGCACGGACATAACGCAGCTCCTGTAACTCATTGCCATTAAAAGGCTATTATAACCCCGCAAGACAACAGAATTCTCGCGGGATATCCACTGGACGATGGCACAACCAATCACCCCTGATCAGCAACCCATAACCGACGCACCTCCCTCGAACCAGCGGGGCCGACTGTTTCGGATCTACAACCACTATCGCGTTGTCGTCAGCGTTATACTGGTGGCGTTGCTGTTTGTGGACCCCATAAACTTCGACTCCCGCTTCCGATCAATGGATTATTACCAGGCCGGGGTGGTCTGCTATCTCGCCATCAATGGCTTCGTCGCGTTGATAATGCTGGCGGGCTTTCAGCCCAAAAGCCGCCATATCACTGTATCCATATTGATGGACATCCTGCTACTACATGGGCTCCTGCTCACCAGTACAGGCATTACCAATGGCCTGGCGAATCTGGTTATCGTTTCCGTGGCTGCAGGTAATATCCTGACCCCCACCAGGATTGGCACCTTCTACGCGGCGTTGGGCGCCATCTGCTCCCTGGGCATCTCGGCCTGGTCCGTACTGGTGTTTGATGACTCCGCCGATGAAATTGTTCGTGCCGGCTCCCTCGGTATTCTTTATTTTGCCGCAGCGTTTATCCTCCAATACATATCGCGGCGCATGCTGCGAAGCGAAGCGCTTGCCAGTTCCCGAGCCCGCAGCATTGCCGAACTGGAGCAGATCAATCGCCAGATTATCCAACGCATGAGAACCGGGATTCTTGTTCTCGACCGGTTCGCGCGCATTCGCCTGGCTAATGCTGCTGCGGAAGAATTGTTGTTTGGCACCGGCACTGAGGACTCGAAACTACCCAGCCGGGGACGAAACCTGCCGCGACCGCTGCGAAAGGGACTCGACGCCTGGCTGAAAGACCCAGCTCGCAGAACGGAACCTTTCCAGGCCACGCAGACCTCGCCCGTGGTGCAGGCCAATTTCACTCAACTCGATCAGCAGCGCGGCGACCAGATCCTGGTATTTATCGATGACATGAGCAGGGTGACGCAACAGGCCCAGCAAATGAAGCTGGCCTCCCTGGGGCGACTGACTGCAGGTATTGCCCACGAAATTCGTAACCCGCTGGGCGCCATCAGCCACGCGTCCCAGTTAATGAACGAATCCCCCAACCTGGATGAGGGGGATCGCAAAATGCTGGACATCATCGAACGGCATTCCCGCCGGGTTAACGGCATTATCGAGAATGTGCTCGACCTGTCGAGACGACGCGCCGCCGACACCGACCTAATTGACGTCGGCCAGTGGTTATCGGCGTTCCGCGACGATTACCTGCAAACCCAGAGCAATGAAGACCAGAAATCCGACGATATTGTACTTCGCACCGAACGGAAACTGCCCCTGGCGCGTTTTGATGTCAGCCAGATAGAGCAGGTGATGGTCAACCTCTGCGACAATGGCCTCCGGTACAGCAAGCAGTCAGTGGGCGAACGCCGCATCGAACTGTACGCTGGCGTTACCGCCGATGGTGAGCGCGCCTATGTGGATGTTCGGGATTTCGGCCCGGGCATTGCGCCGGAGCACCGCGTGTCTGTTTTTGAACCGTTTTTCACAACCGACAAGAGTGGGACGGGGCTCGGCCTTTATCTGGCGCGAGAACTGTGCGAGGCTAATCAGGCTCACCTGTCCCTGGTAGAGGACAACCAGCCCGGCTGTTGTTTCCGTATTACATTCGCCCACCATGGACGGATGATCTGACAAATCCGGAAGCCCGGTAGTCTGAATAACGACATGGAACCGATAACAATCCAATGACCACTCATACCGCCCTGATCGTAGACGACGAACCCGATATCCGGGACCTCCTGGAAATTACTCTGACCCGAATGGGAATAACAACCCTGACTGCCCCCGACATCACCTGTGCGAAAAAGCTTCTGGGTGAGCACAAGCCGCAACTCTGCCTGACAGATATGAACCTGCCCGATGGCAACGGCATCGAACTCGTGCAATGGATCCAGCACAATACCCCTAGCACCCCGGTGGCTGTCATTACTGCCTACGGCAACATGGATACGGCCATTGAGTCGCTGAAGGCCGGGGCATTCGATTTTGTGTCCAAGCCGGTTGAGCTTCCGCGGCTTCGGGAGTTGGTTAATAGCGCCCTCCGGTTGTCGGAGGCGGAAGCCAATACCCAGGACACTGACGATGAACCAGGCCTGCTACTCGGCAAATCAACAGAAATTCAGAAGCTCCGGAGCCAGACCCGGAAGCTGGCCAGAAGCCAGGCGCCTGTTTTTATCAGCGGGGAATCGGGTAGCGGTAAAGAACTGGTCGCAAGGATGATTCACTTGCAGGGCCCTCGTCGAAACGGTCCCTTTATAGCGGTCAACTGCGGCGCCATCCCCTCGGAGTTGATGGAAAGTGAATTTTTTGGACATAAAAAGGGAAGTTTTACCGGGGCCGTCGAAAACAAAGACGGGCTGTTCCGCTCCGCCAATGGCGGCACTTTGTTCCTGGACGAAGTCGCTGACCTGCCGCTGGCCATGCAGGTAAAGCTACTGAGAGCAATTCAAGAGAAGGCTGTCCGTCCGGTTGGCGATACCAAAGAGGTTCCGGTGGATATCCGGGTGCTCAGTGCGACCCACAAAAACCTTCCGGAGCTGGTTCAGGAGGGTACGTTCCGACAAGACCTCTTCTACCGGATCAATGTCATCGAACTGGCAGTTCCACCGTTACGCGAACGCCCCGACGACATACCCTTGCTCGCCCGACACATTCTCGAACGAATAAGTAACGAGTATGAATGCGATCCCGCCTCGTTAACCCCAGGCGCCATCGATCGGCTCAAACAGTACGATTTTCCGGGTAACGTAAGGGAGCTCGAGAATGTTCTGGAGCGTGCTTTTACACTTTGCGATGCCGACCAGATAGATGTCGGGGATCTGCATCTTGGAAATGGCGTACAAAAGGCGTCGTCCCCAACCCAGGTGATTGCGGAAGGCGAGGCCGAAGATGGCGAGGATGTCCCTGTACCCGATGGCGAGATTGACCTGGAGAACTATCTTGAAAGCATAGAAAGACAAGCCATCGAGAAGGCCCTGGAAGCCACCCGATGGAACAAAACAGCGGCAGCGAAGCGTTTGGGCATCAGTTTTCGAGCGCTTCGGTATCGCCTGAAAAAGCTGGGAATGGAGTGAACGGCATCTCAGAACTCTCTCGCCGGCAACCACCGTTCATTGAATTGAGGTAAGATTCATATTGCTTTTCTACAGGATGTAAAGAAGCGCCCAGACCAAACCACCAACATGGATGTTGACTATGCAAAACGCCGCCAGAACCAGGGGTTTCACCCTGGTTGAACTTATTCTCACACTCGCACTGGTTGCAATGCTCGCCGGGATAGCCAGCACCTCCTGGACTCAGCTTATTTCCTCAACACGCCACAACGATCTGATTAACGACACTCGCCGGATGTTTGCCGTCGCTCGCTCGTACGCCGTTCACCAGAAAACCCTAACCACCGTCTGCCCACTGTCTCCGGCGCAGAGATGTATCGATAACTGGAATAACCCTGTCTCTGTCTTTCCAGACCGAGACAACGACAAACGCCCGGATGCCGGAAAAGTCCATCGAGTGTTCACGCTTACGCGAGGCCAATCCAGCCTCTATTCCCGAACAGCCGGAAGAGGCTACTTCCAGTTATCTGCCAAAGGTATGAGTCACGGCACCATGGGAAGTCTTGTCGCGTGTTCCACCTCAACCAACGGCGGATTTAACATGAGTTACCTGGCCCTCAATATCGGCGGACGCATTCGGACACTCCACGACGAAGACGGGGATGGGAGTATCAGACTTCCATGGGGAACAACCGTCACCTGCCCCGGCCCGTGAAAAACGGGCCGACAATCGACCTAAAAGTGTGACCCAAGCCTCATCTTCAGCACGCGGATACCGCCCGTACCAGATGTTCGACCGTTTATCGAATAGGCAATGAATATCTATGGCGCCTTTGCTTTACTAACCTGAGGCTTACCAACGGAATTTGGCATGTTGAAGAAAACCGCAGGTTTCACGCTCATAGAACTACTCGTCACGATGGTCATTCTCGCGATCACTGCGACCGTCGCTGTCCCCGGCTTTGGCAGGCTGATAGAAAGCAACCGGCTGACAACCGGCACGAACTTGCTGGTGTCATCCATTAAACTGGCAAGAACAGAAGCCATCAAACGCGGCACAAACGTCACGTTCAGTACCGATGGTGGTCTGGAGAGTGGTTGGTGTGTGCACGAAGGTGATGAAACCGGGGACTGCGCCAACGACCAGATTCGCGGGTTCGAGTCACCTGGAAACCTTGCCTTTACTGAAGACGTAGGCGATCTGGTGTTTGACCGGCGCGGATTTCTAGTTCCACAAAACGCTCGATCTTTTACCATCGCCCCCGTGGGCTGTGCCAGTGGAGACATTTCCTTCCGAGAGGTCCGTGTGAGCCCGGTCGGACGAACCGAAGTAGATGACGGAGTATGCCCGTGATGCCAGCAACAACCCTGACCGCGAAGCAACGCGCTTGCCCAGCCTCCCTGGCACACCAGTCCGGTCTTGGCATGATTGAGATCCTCATTACAGTCCTGGTTCTTGCCATCGGCATACTGGGCGTTGCCTCTACACAGGTCGTTTCCCTGCAAATGAACTCCCAATCCCAGAGCCGGAGCCAGGCGGTTCTGCTCGCGGAAGACCTGCTGGACCGAATTCGTGCGAATTCCGACAATCTCGTCGCCTATGCCCTGGCCCAGGACGACGCGCAGGGCGCCGATGGTGGTGATTGCAACACGTCTTTCGTACCGGCAAATGCCAACGTTGCAGCCAATGATATAGCCGCCTGGGAAAACAGCCTCGCCTGCCTTCTTCCAGAGGCTGAGCGTACCGTTACGGTGGACCCCTTAACCAACGTGGTTACAGTCACCATAGACTGGGACCAGAACGACCAGGCCATGAACCCCGTAGTAGTGAGGACTCAGATTTGATCATGTCAAAGTTCCGCGCTCCCTCTGCCGCCGCCACTCGTCCTATGGCCCGCCAATCAGGCCTGTCGTTGGTTGAGTTGCTGATTGCAACCGCCCTTGGCCTCATTCTTACGCTTGGAGTAATCCAGATCTATCTGAGTGGCAACGAAACCTACCGTCAAACTCAGGGCCTCGCCCATGCGCAGGAAAGTACCCGGTTTGTTTCTGCCGTCCTGACACCGGATTTCCGTTCCGCGGGCAGTTTCGGCTGCCTCGCTGAAATGGCCCGCCCGCTTGACCAGGTTGTCGACAACCGTCTGAATGGCGGTCTGGTAGTGCCACTGGATCAGGCACTCCAGGGCTGGGAGTACACCGGAACCGGCCCAGGAGACAGCGTCGCGCTGGCAAACGCCATGGCAACGCCCGGCGCCGATAACTGGGCCTCCGGAACCACTGGCACGAACTTGCCCGCTGATCTTGCGGGTTCGGTGATCACCAACTCCGATGTCGTTATCGTCAACGCCCTGACCTCTCTTGGAGTGCCTTTAAACCCGGCTAACCCCCAGAATGGGAACAGCATCAATCTTAACGCCAGCTCGGGAGTGGACGCTGGATCTGTCATTCTTGCTACCCGTGGCGATTGCTCCGAAGGCGAAATGTTTCAGAAGAGCAACAATGCCAATGCCAGCTCCATTACGATGGCCGGCGGCAACGTCAATCCGGGCAATAACGGCAACAACTTCAATCTTAATTACGACCCTCAAACCCGAGTCTATCAGTTTACGTCCATGGCCTATTACATTGGCCAGGGCACCAACGGCGAACCCGCCTTGTTCCGGCGCATGATGACACCACTCCAGAACCCCCAGGAACTGGTCTCTGGCGTTGAAACACTGCAAATCCTCTACGGCGAAGATACCGTTGGAACCAACGCTGCGGATGACTATGTCCCTGCCGACGAGGTGGCGGACTGGAGAACCATCGTGAGCGTCCGGTTCTCGGTCATGACCCGCAGCCAGGACGAAGTTCTGGACGAAGAAAATAATCGCAATTTCGATATGCTTGGCAGTGAAGTCTCCCAGGCAAACAATGGAGACCGACGTGTTCGGCTTATCTCCGTCAGCACCACTGCACTCAGGGGAAGAATGTGATGAAAGCGACCCGGAATCGAGTGAAGCCGACTATGCCAGGAGCTACCCCTTTTATTAAACGCCAACGCGGGGCGACTTTGATCGTGGCGCTTGTCATGTTGCTGCTCATTTCACTGCTGGCTATCGGTGGCATGCAGGGATCCGTAATGCAGGAACGCATGGCGAGCAACGCCCACGACAGTGCGATTTCGTTTCAAGCTTCAGAAGCTGCGTTACGACAGAGTGAAAACGATATTCTGAACACCCCAGGTACCCGTGTGACGGCCTTTAGCGAGGCAATGCTCGACAGCCCGTGGGACTGGGATGGCAATAACCCTGCCCGATCTGGCACCGGGGTCGCCGGCCCGGATGTAAGCGCACAACCTGCCTACCATCTCGCGCGTCTTGCGGATGTTTGCCCGATCGAACCCGGACAGCCCTGCTTCGAGCGCTACCTGGCAACGTCTCGAGCCCAAGGGGGAAGCGATGAAGCAGTCACAGTACTCCAATCTACGGTTTTGTTACCACCAGAGTAAATGACGGCGTGTGTTAAAAACCGTCGCCAGACAAACATCACAATGAATTGCTGACTCCAACTGGAGAGTTTGCCATGAAAACGTTCAAGACAGCATCGCACAAGCGCTCAAGTTACTCAAAGCTGGGCATTTTCAGCGCCAGCCTTGTGTTCTCAATCTGCACCATGCAATCCGCCATGGCACAGGTCAACTTGGCTCAGGTACCACTGTTCCTGAAGGAATCTGTCGATTCAAACCTGGTGTTTGTCTATGACGATTCCGGATCCATGGCGTGGCGTTACATGCCAGACAATCTTAGTGGTAATAGTGGCAATCGATACTACTACTCCAGTCGGGTAAACAAAGTCTATTACGACCCGACGATAACCTACCAGCCACCCTTCAAACCGGATGGTAGCTCTCGTTATCCGAATTCGAGTTACACCAATGCCTGGGTAAACGGATTTGATCAGTCCGATGGTGCAGATGATCTGAGTGAATATATTCGCTTCGACAGCATCGGTAGCATTGAGGAAGGCTTTTACATGCAGTTCAACTCGTCCACGAGCTGCGATAGCAATCCCCGACAAGACGACTGTTATACCCCCGTTTTGTTGAACAGTGCCTCCGCCGACATCAAACAAAATTATGCAAACTGGTTTTCCTATTACAGCACGCGGACCTTGGCGGCCAAATCCGGCATTACGGAAGCCTTCTTTGACCTTCCAGACAATATTCGGGTTGGCTATGGCGCCATTAACGTCAACAACAATACCATCGACGGCGAAAACAACACCGACACCCTGGTCAGTGGCGTTCGACCATACACCGAAGCTCGCCGTGAGCAATTTCTGACCTGGCTGCACAACAAAAACGTTAATGGCGGCACGCCGTTGAGAACGGCCCTTAAAGATGTCGGCAAGTACTATTCCCGTACTGACAATCGGGGCCCATGGGGAGAAATTCCTGGCACCAATGACAGTACCGCACATATTGAATGCCGCCAAAGTTTCTCCCTTATCATGACCGATGGTATCTGGAACGGAAGCAGCCCCTCTGTCGGAAATGTCGACAATACGCCGGGACCGTCCTACACCAACCCAGATCCCGATGGCTCCGATTTCAACTATACGGCCGTGTCGCCCTTTACCGATGGACACTCCAACACTCTGGCCGATGTAGCCATGGAATATTGGAAAAACGACCTGCGAACAGACCTCGGTAACAAAGTCCCAGTCACATCAACTGACCCGGCTTTCTGGCAGCACATGACAACCTTCACGATTGGCTTGGGGGTAACCGGTGCCATTAAAGAAGCCGACGCACTTGCTGCACTTGACCCAGACAATAACATCACCATCAATTGGCCCGAACCTGGTTCAAACCGAAGCCCTGCCAACATTGATGACCTTCTCCATGCGGCGATCAATGGTCGAGGAGGTTATGCCAGCGCACAGAACCCGAAAGAATTCGCCGACGAGATCAAGAGCTTCCTTGGCGACGTAATCGCCCGGTCCCAGACATCTGCTTCTTCGGCTGCTGTCAGTTCCGCAGTGTTACGGGCCGACTCCTTGGGATTCTTTGCTGGCTTCCGCAGTGAAGACTGGTCCGGCACTTTGTCAGGGTTTAGCTTCGACCAAGGCAAAGAGCTCTGGGACGCCGAAGAAATTCTGCGACAAACGCTTCCGACAGACCGAAAACTGATTACCCATAACGGAAGCAGCGGTGTTGAACTGGAGTTTTCATCAGCGGGTTCACTGTCCAACCTTTCAGCCGCCCAACGTGATGCGCTGAACGCCGACCCCACGCTCAATGCCACGCAGGATGACCTCGGCCGTAACCGGCTTGCCTGGCTTCATGGCGACAAAGACGCGCACGCAACGTTGAGAAATCGTGAAGGACAGGACGCTGGGGGCAACACAGTTGTCAGGCCCCTGGGTGACGTTATCAACGCCAACCCGCAGTTTGTTGGCAAGACCAACTACGGCTTTGCGCGCCTTGGCGGTGACGAAGGTTCCGACTATGGGGCGTTCCGCTCAGACTCTTCGTATCAGACTCGGATCGATGCTCTTTATGTACCTGCCAACGACGGTATACTACATGCCTTTGATGGCGAAACCGGTAAAGAGCTCTTTGGGTATATCCCATCAGAGTTGCTGCTCCCCTCGGGCTCAAACACCTACGCCCGCATCTCAGAGTTGATGCAGCCCAATTACACTCATCGATATTTCATGGATGGCACTCCCCGAGTGCAGGATGCCTACATTGATAAAGACGGAGACGGTGACAAAGAGTGGCGCACGATTCTTCTCGGAACCATGGGTAAAGGTGGAAGAACCGTATTTGCTCTTGACATTACAGAACCGGGATCGTTTTCACCAGCAGACGACGTACTTTGGGAATTCCAACACGCCAACCTCGGGTACGGCGTCACTGATCCGCAGATATCCCGGCTCACCAACGGGACCTGGGTCGCCATTTTTGGCAACGGCTACAATGGCGCCAGCGATCAGTCCAGCCTGTTTGTTGTTGATATGGAAACCGGCAATCTCATTAAAGAACTACAAACCGGTGTCGGTAATGCTGCAAATGCTAATGGCCTCGCCTCTGCAACGATCACCAGTTTTCCGGAAACGGATGCGATTACCCGCTATGCCTATGGGGGCGATCTGTTAGGTAACCTTTGGCGATTCGACCTGACGGGGAACATTAACGGCTGGAACGCTACCAAAGTGTTCACCGCTGAGAGTCCTGCGGGCTTCAGTCAGCCGATTACGGTTGCGCCCCGGGTAGCACTCAACCCCAACAATAATGACGAACTCGTAGTAGCATTTGGTACTGGTAGCTTCCTGCGAAATGGTGATGAGGGCGACTACGACGTCCAGACGCTTTACGCCATAAAAGACAATCTGAATGCATCTGGGCTGGAGCGAACTGACCTGGTGCAACAGACGATCACTAAGCAGGAGGATGTTGTTGTCAACAGAGAATCTGGTAACGGCACTAACAGCTATACAGTACGAGAGACCTCCAGCAACCAGTTAACAGATCAGGACGGATGGTATCTGGACCTTGTCTATAACTCGAACAAGCAGGGGGAGCGCGTTATCAGCCGTGCTACCTTCCCGTTTGGGGTTAACCCGGACCGGGTTCGATTCACAACCGTCATCCCTGACGATGACCCCTGTGGAAGTGGACGTACCGGATTTATTATGGATCTGAAGTTAACAACCGGCGTTCCATCCGAGACTCCCGTCTTCGACCTGAACAGCGATAGCACTTTCAACACGGGTGATATCGTGGGCGGCTATGCCCCAAGCGGTATTCAGGTCGGTTACGGAGGAGAAAACCGCACAATTGCAACCGGAGATGGCGATGCGGAAGTGGTGATACCTGGTCTGGATCCAGACAAGCTCTCACCGGGTGACCCCTGCGAAGACGGACTCTGCGCCCGATCTCTGGACTCAAGCATTGGACGACAGACTTGGGAGCAGCTTCGTTAAGAAGCTGCCTCCCCCCCTAGAGTAGTGTTTCTATTTTTTATTTGAGTAGCAGGAAAATACTATGATTACTCGCTTACTACCGTTTCAATTACACAGAGCTCTTGTCATCGCCGTATTCGCTCTTACAGCTATTTCAAGTGGATTTCTGGCATCATCCGCTCAAGCGGATGATGCGGTTGTCGACGGCAATCCTATATCCCTCAGAACCGTGTCTTTTGAGGGAACGGTGAATTCTGTCCATCCCGACTCTTTCATACTGATTGTTGATGATAATTCGTTCGTGCTGGAACGTGTCATTACCTTCAACGGTGCCTCATGGTCCCGGGAACAAGTCGTCCAGAGGCTCGTAGAGGGTGATCGTCTCAAACTGGAGCTCGGAGGCGTCACAGATCAACAAACTGGTGCTCGTCTGGTACAAAAAGTAGAAGTCCTGAACTGACCAGGCGGGAATAGCGACCACTAGTAAACTAAGAGGGATAACGATTTTGAAGACTCACTCGAACTCAGGTTTTACGTTGATCGAGATGATGATTGCGGTCGCGATCATTGCCATCATCGCAGCAATAGCACTTCCTCTTTATCAGAGCCAGATGGAGCAAACCCGACGAACAACTGCGCAGGCGGACCTGCTAGAACTCACCCAATGGATGGAGCGTCGATACTCCAACGGTTTTGATTATCGCGATGGGGGTAATAATCCTATTTTGCCATTCGATCAGTCGCCGCAGAACGGAGACGCGTTCTACGATATCAGCTTTGTGGGGAACGTAGCCCGGAATGCGTTTACCTTACAGGCAGTTCCAACCGGACCTCAGACAAACGATGATTGTGGAACTCTTACGCTGGATGAGCAGGGCAATCGCGGCGCAGACCAGGCAGCAGGGTGCTGGTAAACGAATACGACACGAACGATGCCATCACAATCAGACTTCGATGGCATCGATTCGCAATTCTTTAGGCATCGAGAAAACAATACTTTCCTCACGCCCCGAGACTTCCTCGGGCACATTACCGCCGAGATCCCTTAACCTGGCGATAACATCATTCACTAACACCTCCGGTGCCGATGCGCCAGCCGTTACGCCGATCGAAGTCTTTTCTTCCAACCATTGCGGGTCAATCTGTGACGCTTCGTCTATCAGATACGCAGGCGTTCCCATGCGCTCCGCCAACTCCCGCAAACGATTGGAGTTGGAGCTGTTCGGCGACCCCACTACCAGCATCAGGTCACAGTCACCGGCCAACTGCTTCACAGCATCCTGACGGTTCTGCGTGGCGTAGCAGATATCGTTCTTGCGAGGGCCCTGGATTTCTGGAAACTTTTCTCGTAAAGCGTCGATAACTCGGGCAGTATCGTCCATGGAAAGCGTGGTTTGAGTAACATAGGACAGCTTGGACGGATCTTTTACCGACAACTCAGCAACGTCTTTCTCGTCTTCAACCAGATAGATATCACCGCCATTACCATGGTCGTACTGTCCCATGGTCCCTTCCACTTCCGGGTGGCCATGATGGCCAATGAGGATACATTCGCGCCCATCGCGGCTGTACTTCATCACTTCGAGGTGAACCTTGGTCACCAGCGGACAGGTTGCGTCGAACACCTTCAACCCCCGGCGCGCGGCTTCATTTTGCACCGCCTGGGACACACCGTGGGCGCTGAAGATCACCAGTTTATCGTCCGGCACCTCTTCCAGCTCGTCCACAAAGATGGCGCCGCGATTGCGCAGGTTGTCCACCACGAACTTGTTATGCACCACTTCATGGCGCACGTAGATGGGCGCACCAAAAACATCCAGGGCACGGTTCACTATTTCGATAGCGCGGTCAACACCGGCACAGAAGCCACGAGGATTAGCGAGTCGGATTTGCATAGAATTGCCCTGAGATATCAAACAAGTTTGCGGAAGCCTGTGGGAAGACCGAAATGCGGTTAATGGGCCCGGCCAACAGGCTCCACATCAATAATTTCCACTTCGAATGTCAGTGTACGCCCCGCCAGAGGGTGATTAAAGTCTACCTCAACCTGATCCCCTTCCACACGGCTAACGACGCCCGGCAACTCACTCTGACGCGCGTCCGCGAACGAGATCATAACCCCCTTTTCAAGCACCATGTCCGCGCTGAACTCACTCCGCTTGAACGTTTGCACGTTACTCGGATTATGCTGCCCAAAGGCCTTTTCAGGAGGTACTTCGAAGCTATTTCGGTCGCCCGCCGTCATACCCATCAGGTAGGCTTCAAAATTTTCTGGCAGGTTCTCGTCACCAATTTCCAGCGTTGCCGGCTCTTTCTCGAAAGTGGAATCAATGACCTCACCGTCACTGAACTTCAACGCAAAATGAAGCGTAACGCGTGTGCCCTGATCTACGGGAAGTTCTTTCATCAGCGATTGTCGCTCCTGTTGTCCGCATCCGGTTCCCGGGGCTTGCGGAAAATATCCAGAATCATCATGCCGGCACCAATGGTGATGGCCGTATCGGCGATGTTAAAGGCAGGGAAATGGTAGTCGTTCCAGTAAAAATGCAGGAAGTCGACCACGTAGCCATGAACAACACGGTCGTAAACGTTACCCAGCGCCCCACCGAGGATTAATACGATGGCAATCGCCGACCAGGTTTCATGACGCCGCAGGGACTTCAGCCATACAACCAGCACCACGCTGACCACCAGCGCCAGGGACACAAAAAACCAGCGTTGCCAGCCGGCGGCGCCGGCCAGAAAGCTAAACGCCGCGCCGGTGTTGTGCAGCAAGGTCAGATTGAACAATGGCATTACCGGTACCGGATTGCCATAGGTCAGCATGGCCGTCGCCAGGGCCTTGCTCCCAAGGTCCAGCACGATAACGAGCACCGCCAGCCAAAGCCAGCGGAGCTTGGAGCCGGTTTCTTCCGTATTGTTCATTACGCTTTCCACAAGGCGGCTTCCATCAGGCAAACGAGCGGGACTCGCCCTGCCCTTCTACGTTGGTCACACAACGACCACACAGATCGCTGTACTGTTCGCTCTGACCGACATCGGCCCGATGATGCCAGCAGCGCTCACACTTGGCGTGTCCGGCCGGGTTTACTTTCACCAGTAACCCCTCGTGGGATGTCGATTCCGCCCCATTGGCATCAGAGATCGGTGCTACGGTGGCTTCAGAGGTAATCAGCACAAAGCGCAACTCTTCACCAAGGTACTGCAGATCCTTGGCAAGGTCGCCTTCGCAATAAAGCGTTACTTCCGCACTCAGGGAACCCTTTATCTCTCCCCGGCCACGAACCTCCTCCAGGCACTTATTTACCGCTTCTTTAACGCTGAAAATGCGGCTCCAGTAGTCACGGCCCAGTTCGGCGTTGTCTGGCAGCGCCGTCAGGCCTTCATACCAGGTTTCGTAGAACACAGTATCGCCACGCTTACCAGGCAGGTGCTGCCAGATCTCATCAGCAGTGAAGCTCAAAATCGGCGCAATCCAACGCACCAAGGCTTCGGCCACATGGAACAGGGCTGTCTGGCAGGAGCGACGCTCGCGGCTGTCAGCCTGGGTGGTGTATTGCCGATCCTTGATAATATCCAGATAGAACCCGCCCAGCGTGGCCTCGCAGAAGTTGTACACCTTCTGGTAGATACGCAGGAACGCGTAATTCTGGTAATCCTCATGCAGTTCCTTCTGCAGCTGCAGGGCCTTGTCGACCATCCAGCGGTCCAGGGCTATCATATCCTCCGGTGCTACGGCGTGCTGCTCAGGATCGAAACCGGTGAGGTTGCTGAGCAGGAAGCGGGCGGTATTCCGGATACGACGGTAACCGTCCGCGGTCTGCTTGAGAATGTCCTTGGAGACCGTCATTTCACCGCTGTAGTCGGTGGCGGACACCCAGAGACGCAGGATATCGGCACCCAGCTCGTTCATCACTTCCTGGGGCGCAATTACGTTGCCCAGGGACTTGGACATCTTGCGGCCCTTACCATCGACGGTGAAGCCATGGGTCAGCACCTGCTTATACGGTGCCACGCCGTTCATCGCGATGGAGGTTTTCAGGGACGACTGGAACCAGCCACGATGCTGGTCAGAGCCTTCCAGGTACATATCCGCCGGAAACTGACCCAGTTCGGTGCGAGGACGCAGCACGGATTCGTGGGTTACTCCGGAATCAAACCAGACGTCCAGGGTATCCATCACCTTTTCATACTGGTCGGCATCACCGCCCAGCAGCTCGGTGGTATCCATGTCGTACCAGGCGTCAATACCGCCCTTTTCGATTTCCTTCGCTGCCGCCTCAATCAGATTCTGGGTATCCGGATGCAGTTCCTGTGTTTCTTTGTGGATAAACAGTGTGATCGGCACACCCCATGTGCGCTGTCGTGAGATACACCAGTCCGGGGACTGCCTGAACATGGCCTCGATGCGGTTCTGGCCCCAGGCAGGCACCCAGCGCACGCCCTTGATGGCTTCCAGTGCGTCGTCACGGAGGCTTTCCTTGTCCATGCTGATAAACCACTGGGGGGTAGCGCGGTAGATAAGCGGTGTCTTGGTACGCCAGCAGTGGGGGTAGCTATGGCTGAACTTCTCTGCCCGAACCAGCTTGCCCTCACGCTCCAAAGCGGAACACACGGGGTCGTCCGCCTTGTACACATGCACCCCGGCAAACTCACCGGCGGCCTGGGCATAGGTTCCATCGGCCTTGACCAGGCTGATGGTATCAATGCCGTAGGCCTTGCCCACTTCAAAGTCTTCCATCCCGTGATCCGGGGCCGTATGGACGGCGCCGGTACCAGCATCGGTTGACACGTGGTCGCCCAGAATCAGTGGCACCTGCTTGTCATACACCGGATGATGCAGATCCAGCTTTTCCAGCGTGGCGCCCGGTACAGTCGCCAGCACCTCATAGTTCTCAACACCCCAACGCGACATGATGCCATCCACCATGTCCGCTGCGAGGATCATCCGCTCCGGTCCGTGTCCGGTATCGGTCTGTACCAGAGCGTATTCCAGCTCGGCGTGCAGCGAAACCGCCTGGTTTGCCGGAATGGTCCAGGGCGTGGTGGTCCAGATAACAACCGACACATCACCCGCACCTTTGTCGGTGCCAAACAGGTCGAGCACCCGCGCCTGATCGACGACCGTGAATCGCACATCGATCTGCACCGACGTCTTGTCCTGGTATTCAACTTCGGCTTCCGCCAGCGCAGACTGACCGACCACGCTCCAATACACCGGTTTGAACCCGCGCACGAGGTGGCCTTTGGCAACTATTTTGCCCAACGCACGCACGATGCCCGCCTCGACCTTCGGATCCATGGTCAGGTAAGGCTTTTCCCATTCACCCATCACTCCAAGACGAATGAAATCAGCCTTCTGGCCAGCAATCTGCTTGGTCGCGTAATCACGACACGCCTGACGGAAGGTCTTGTAATCCACCTTCACACCCGCCTTGCCAATCTCCTGCTCCACCTTGTGTTCAATCGGTAAGCCATGGCAGTCCCATCCCGGCACATAAGGCGCGTCGAAACCCATGAAGCTGCGGGATTTGACGATCATATCCTTGAGGATTTTATTGACCGCATGACCGATATGAATGCTGCCATTGGCGTAGGGAGGGCCATCATGGAGGATGAACTTTTCCCGTCCCTCGCGCTGCTTGCGCAGATTGCCGTATACGTCCAGATCCTGCCAGCGCTGGAGCATGTCCGGCTCGCGCTTGGCCAGGTTACCGCGCATGGGAAAGGCAGTTTCAGGCAGATTCAGGGTGTGCTTGTAGTCGCTCATGGTAAAGGTGCGTAGCTCAGGTTGTTAAATGTCGGTCAATGTCCGGTGGCTAAGGAGCCATGGCCTGCAATCCACGCCCGCGCATCGTCAAAGTCACGGGCAATCTGCTCCTTGAGGTCCTCCACCGAGTCGAATTTCACTTCGTCCCGCAGGGCATGGCGGAAAACCACATCAAGACGCTGGCCGTAAAGTGTGCCAGCAAAGTCAAACAGGTGCACTTCCAGGGACGGCTGCTTACCGTCTACTGTTGGGCGCAGACCGATGTTGGCTACACCGTCCAGAACACGGCCATTCTCGAGGGTCGCGCTTACCACGTAGACCCCTTTCAGCGCAGGCATATGAGGCAACAGAATGTTCGCCGTTGGTGCGCCAATCTGCCGCCCCAACTGGCGGCCATAAACGATTCGCCCTCGAATGCGATAAGGGTGCCCCAATAAATCCTCGGCGTCGTTGATCCGGTTCTCCGAAAGCACACCTCGAATTCGGGTGCTGCTGACACGCTCGCCATGCACCGTCACTGTACGGGTGTTCTCCACCGTGAAGCCGCGTTGCTCACCCACTTCCCGCAGCAGCGAAAAATCGCCGGCCCTGTCGCAACCGAAACGAAAGTCGTCCCCTACCACAAGATGGCGAACACCCAGGCCATCCATCAAAACGTCTTCAATAAAGCCCATACCGGAGTAGCTCCGGAACCGCTCGTTAAAACGCAGGCACAGTACGAAATCGATGCCAGACGCCAGCAGCGATTCGAATTTCTGCCGGAACGGCATCAACCGTGGTGGAGCTTCAGAGCCCTGAAAGAACTCACGGGGTTGGGGCTCAAATACCATCACCACGGAAGGCACGCCGAGCTCCAGTGCTTTTTCATGAACCTGGTCGATGATGGTCTGGTGCCCAAGGTGCACCCCGTCAAAATTCCCGATGGTGGCGACGCACCCGTTCGCGAGCGGCGCTTCGTCCTGCTGCGAAAGGCTTTTCAGGTTAGTCAGGCCCCGGATCAGACGCATGTAAAGCGAACCCTTGTTTGCCAGTGGTGTATGGTTTCACTGGTGAGAAAACGCGCGATTATAACCTACCTGTGGCGAAAATGTCTTACCCGAACCCCGGTCATTGCCAACACAATAAAGTACACCGCAACGCCCGAGACTACGAGAATACCCATATCCGTGGCCCGCTGGAGCCCACTGGCCGTCAGCCACTGGCCAACCGGCGGTTGTAGCCAGAGGATGACCGCAGCCAGAGCCGCATTGGCAAGTCCGATCTGAACCAGGAAGCGGGTCCACCCCGGCTGCCATTTCCAAGCGCCCTCACGGATAAGGCCGCGCCACAAGAGCGCCGTGTTCAACCACGCAGAGAGCGAAGTTGCCAGCGCCAGCCCCGCATGTGCCAGTGGGAAAATCAGCGCCAGGTTAAAAACCATGTTGGCCACCATTGCGATAATGCCGATTTTGACCGGCGTCTTGGTGTCTTGCCGCGCGAAATACCCCGGCGCCAGCACCTTGATCAACATGAAGGCCAGCAGCCCGGCGGAGTATGCGCGCAGGCTTTGGGCCGCCATGGTGACGTCGCGATCGGTAACTTCTCCGTAGTGGAACAGCGTGGCAATCAATGGTTCAGCCAGCAGGGCCAGCGCCAACGCGGCAGGCAAACCTATAAGCAGTACCGCCCGCACAGCCCAATCCAGAGTTGCGGCGAACTGGTCCGCCGATTCCGCTGCGTGTTTGCGGGACAGACTGGGAAGAATCACCGTGGCAATGGCGATACCGAATACGCCCAGGGGTAACTCCGACAGGCGATCCGAGTAGTAGAGCCAAGACACACTGCCGGTCTGCAGAAACGACGCGAGAACCGTGTCCAGAAGCAGGTTGATCTGGCTGACGGAGACCCCGAACAACGCAGGCACCATCAACTTCATGATTCGACGGACCCCTTCGTGCCTGTAATCCACTCTTGGCCGCGGCATCAACCCCAACTGCATCAGAAAGGGCAACTGGAAGAACAATTGCAACGCCCCGGCGATAAACACCCCCCAAGCCAAAGCGATGACAGGCGTTTCCATCAGGGGCGAGAGAAATATGGCCGCGCTGATCATCGCCAGATTGAGCAACACTGGCGTAAACGCGGGAACGGCAAAGCGGTCGTAGCTATTGAGAATACTGCCTGCAAACGCCGTCAAGGAGACCAGTAACAAATACGGGAAGGTAATACGCAGCATATCGCTGGCCAGGCCGAACTTGAGGTCGTCATCCAGAAAACCCGGTGCGAATACCGCAGTCAGCAGCGGCGCCCCCAGCATGGCGACTGCCGTCACGCCCAACAGCACCAACCCAAGGACGCCTGCAACCGCGTTGACCAAACGCCGGACTTCGGTGACCGATTCCTGCTGCCGATACGAGGAAAGCACCGGTACGAAGGCCTGAGCGAACGCACCTTCGGCAAATAGGCGGCGGAGAAAGTTGGGGATTTTGAAAGCGACAAAGAACGCGTCGGCGCCGGCCCCGGCACCAAAATAACGCGCAATCACCATATCCCGGACCAAACCGAGAACTCGCGACAGCATCGTCATTGAGCCAACGACTCCAGATGACCTCAACAGCCCTGGCGGTTTGGGTAAAGCCTTTGGTGCTTCTGTCTGCTCAGGTTCGGACGACATTCTTGGCCTGGACAATGGTTCAGTATTTACTGGATGCACCCGGGATGTAGCAGGCCATATTTCGGTAATTCCCTAGGGCCTTCACGGGACTCTCAGGCGATGAGCGGCGAGTTTACCACAGGGGCCGGAGATACCGGGATGAAATAGCGTTGAGCCTTGACATTTTAGGGCGTTGGCGGCATAGTTCCGCGTCATTTATTTCGACGCGCTGGTTTTGGCGCGCCCGCGATTTTTACGAATCGTTTCACACGAATTTCGGATTTCACAGATCTCAGGAGTTATACGGTGGCAAATACCCCGCAAGCCAAGAAGCGCGCACGTCAGAACGAGAAGAACCGCAAGCACAATGCCAGCCTGCGTTCCATGGCGCGCACTTACATCAAGAAGGTCCAGGCCAGCATTGAGGCCGGCAAGCCAGAGGAAGCACAAGCGGCTTTCCAGAAGGCTCAGCCGATTATGGACAGCATGGTTAACAAGGGCGTGTTCGCCAAGAACAAGATTGCTCGCCAGAAGAGCCGTCTGAGCGCCCGCATCAAGGCCCTGAAGAGCGCGTAACGCTTCTTCGGAACTTGAGAATGAAGAAACCGGCCCATCAGGCCGGTTTTTTTGTGCCCGCCGATTACATTGCCTGCCGGTTCCGGAGCACAAGCAAGACTGACCACCCACTCCGAAAACACGCCGTAAACCCATCCATGGGGGCTCGGCATTGCCATCCCTGGCAATGCACGGTTTTCAGAGCGGGTGGCCAGCCCTGCCTCCAGAATTGGGAAGAGCCCCTACACGATCACCATGTTGTCTCGGTGGATCATTTCTTCGTCGGAAATGTAGCCCAGAACCTCTGTTATCCGGTTACTTGAGCGACCGGCGATGGCTCTAGCCTCGTCGGCATCGTAGTTGACCAAACCACGGGCGATTTCTTTGCCGCTTTCGTCCACGCAGGAGACCATTTCACCCCGACGGAACTGGCCGGAAACGCTTTTCACACCGACTGGCAGCAGGCTTCGACCGCCCCGGCAGAGAACGTTAACAGCACCCTGATCAAGGGTGAGTTTGCCACGGGTCTGGAGATGGCTGGCGAGCCACTGTTTACGGGCGGCGATTCGACCCTGCTCGGGGAGCAACAGGGTGCCGATGCTTTCGCCGTCGCGCAGGCGGGCGATGGCCTTTTCGATTCGGCCACCGACGATGACGGTGAATGCGCCAGATCGGGCAGCCAGGCGGGCGGCGCGGACTTTGGTTTGCATTCCGCCGCGGCCCAATACACCAGCACCGCCACCGGCCATGGCGTCGAGTTCGGTGTCGTTGGCGCGGCGTTCATCGACCAGTTGGGCACCGGGATTTTTACGAGGGTCTTTGTCAAACAGGCCGAGCTGGTCGGTGAGGATGATCAGGCCATCAGCTTCGATCAGGTTGGCGACCAATGCACCCAGGGTATCGTTGTCACCGAAGCGGATTTCGTCGGTGACAACGGTATCGTTTTCGTTGACGATGGGCACTACGCCGAAGTCGAGCAGCGCCCTCAAGGTGCTGCGAGCATTGAGGTAGCGCTTGCGATCAGACAGGTCGTCGTGGGTCAGCAGGACCTGTGCGGTGTGCAAATCATGTCGTTTGAACTGGGCTTCCCAGGTCTGAACCAGCCCCATCTGACCAACCGCGGCTGCAGCCTGAAGCTCATGCAGTTGCTCAGGGCGAACGGTCCAACCCAGCCGGCTCATGCCTTCAGCCACAGAGCCCGATGACACCACCACCACTTCAACGCCAGCAGTGACCAACTCTGCAATCTGGTCCACCCACAACCCGAGAGCAGCAACATCCAGACCCCTGCCATCGTTGGTTAGCAAGGCGCTTCCGATTTTTATTACCAGGCGACGGGCATGACGTAATTGGGTGCGTGTACTCATTACATTCCAGCTCAGGGAGCGGACAGGCGGGGGGCTTGCTGGCGGATACGCGGTGAATACATCCATGTACGCTCGACAAAAACATCCATGTTTTTGTCGATCCACCAGCAAGTCCCCCGCCTGTCCGACAATACTTTGGCAGTTAACTCTGACGACATAACCCGCTACTCAGGAGCGTAGACCACTTCTACATCGTAATCATCGTCATCGAAGTCGTCGTCATCATCGTCATCCTGACGGGCTTCGCGACGGATCTGCCGCTCGGCTTCGATTCTTGCTCGCGCCTCTTCGTCCATTTTCCGGCGGCGTGCGGCTTCGCGCTCGGCAAACTCGGGGTTCTCCGCTTCTTCCTGGGCCTGATCTTCTATCCAGCGCATTACGGCCTGAGTCAACGGCTTGGTACCTTCGCCGCTGAGTGCGGAGATGCTGAATACAGGACCTTTCCAGTCAAGTTCATCGATGATGGCCTGGCAGTGTGCCTCACGGTCTACTTCAGAGACCATATCTACTTTGTTCAGTACCAGCCAACGCTCGCGGCTGGCAAGGGTTTCGCTGAACTTTTCCAGCTCGTGCTCAATCGCACGTACGCTTTCCACTGGCGAAGACCCGTCGTAAGGCGCCACGTCCACGAGGTGCAGCAGCAAGCGTGTGCGCACCAGGTGCTTGAGGAAACGGATTCCCAGCCCTGCGCCTTCCGCCGCGCCCTCTATCAACCCGGGAATGTCTGCGATGACGAAACTCTGATGAGCCTGCACGCTGACCACACCGAGATTGGGCACCAGGGTGGTGAACGGATAGTCCGCCACCTTGGGGCGGGCAGCTGACACGGAACGGATAAAGGTGGACTTGCCGGCATTGGGCATACCCAGCAGGCCGACATCCGCCAGCACTTTCAGCTCCAGCCGCAGGTTCCGAAGTTCACCCTCGGAGCCTTTTGTGGTCTGACGCGGAGCGCGGTTGACCGAGGATTTGAAACGGGTATTACCCAGCCCATGAAAACCGGCCTGAGCCACTTTCAGGCGCTCACCGGCACGGGTCAGGTCCCCCAACACTTCGTGGGTATCCATATCCACAACCGTAGTGCCTACCGGCACCAGCAACATGAGGTCGTCGCCCTTGATGCCAGTGCAGTTGCGGCCTGAGCCTGGCTGACCATTCTCGGCTTTGTGCTTACGCTGGAACCGGTAATCGATCAGTGTATTGAGCGCACTGTCGGCCTCCAGGTACACAGAGCCACCGTCGCCACCGTCACCACCATCGGGTCCGCCTTTGGGCACATATTTTTCACGACGGAAACTCAGGCAACCGTGACCGCCCTTGCCCGCCTCTACAATGATGGTGGCTTCGTCTACGAACTTCATCAATCAACCCTTTGCGCCCTGCGCATAAACTAAAAAGCCCCGCAGCCTCATGGAAGCTATGCGGGGCTCCAGGTGGCTCTGATATCAAATCATATCAGGGCCACCGAAGGTTCGACAGAACCCGAGATCGCCGCTGCTTACGCAGCCGGAACGATACTCACGAACTTGCGGTTCTCCGGACCCTTTACCTCAAACACGACCTGTCCGTTTGCGGTTGCAAACAGAGTGTGGTCCTTGCCGAGGCCAACGTTGTGACCCGGGTGGAAACGAGTGCCACGCTGACGAACAATGATGCTACCTGCAGATACAGTCTCGCCGCCGAAGCGCTTCACACCAAGTCGTTTCGACTCGGAATCGCGACCGTTACGGGTACTACCTGCTGCCTTT
>PBRG01000069.1 GCA_002726615.1 Marinobacter sp. | reverse complement strand
GGCGTCGCCAAGCCCTGGAAGGATGTAACCTTTCTCGTTCAGCCTGTCATCGATTGATGCGGTGTAGATCGACACATCTGGATGTTTCTCCAACACTTTTTCCACGCCCTCTGGTGCTGCAACCAGGACGAGTGCACGAATTTCGGTACTACCGGCTTTCTTCAACACGTCGATGGTGGAGATCATGGAACCACCGGTGGCGAGCATGGGGTCGACGATCATGGCCATGCGCTCATCCAGTTCGCCTACCAGCTTTTCAAGATAGGTGCTGGCTTCCAGGGTTTCTTCGTTGCGCACCTGGCCGACAACGCTGACCCGGGCACCGGGAATCAGGGTGAGTACGCCGTCCAGCATACCCAGGCCGGCCCGAAGGATTGGCACGATGGTGATTTTCTTGCCCTGGATCTGTTCAATCTCCACCGGGCCGGCCCAGCCTTCAATGGTTTTCTTTTGTAGTGAAAAATCCTTGGTGGCCTCGTACGTCAACAGAGCACCGACTTCCTGAGCCAGCTCCCGGAAATTCTTGGTGCTGATGTCTGAGCGGCGCATCAGGCCGAGTTTATGGCGGATAAGGGGGTGCTTGACCTCGTGAATTGGCATGGGCTCACCTTTGCGTCTGGGTCGATGATGTGATTGGGCGTAGTAAAGACGCCAGCAAATGGCGCAAGGATACCGTATCTTGCCGAGTCCGTCAGGCGCGGTGAGAAGAAAAGCCGTAAGGGGTGGTACGGATCTTGCGAATACCCCGTCAAACGATGCGTCTGCGTCAAAAAAACGACCCGCACACCCCTGCGGTTAACCGCTAATCGGAGAGTTTCCCGGCATGGACCGAGCGCTAGTCCTTAATAATGTCAAATCCCTGACGCGGGGTAATATCGGCATTCCCGTGATGTTGATGGGATTGCTGGGCATGATGATTCTGCCCATGCCGGCGTTCATGCTGGATGTGTTCTTCACCTTCAACATCACTCTGTCAATCGTAATCCTGCTGGTGTGTGTCTACGCCTTACGGCCGATGGAGTTTGCTTCCTTCCCCACGGTTCTGCTGGTGGCGACGCTGCTGAGGCTCGCGCTCAACGTCGCATCCACGAGGATTGTTCTGCTCAACGGCCATGAGGGCGGTGATGCGGCCGGTAAGGTGATCGAGTCGTTCGGGGCGGTCCTTATCGGCGGCAACTACGCGGTTGGCCTGGTGGTCTTCGCCATCCTCATGATCATCAACTTCCTGGTGGTCACCAAAGGTGCTGGCCGGGTGTCGGAAGTCAGCGCGCGTTTTACCCTGGATGCCATGCCGGGTAAGCAGATGGCCATCGATGCCGATCTCAATGCCGGTCTTATCAACCAGGAAGAGGCCAAGCACCGTCGCTCTGAAATTGCCCAGGAAGCAGACTTCTACGGTTCGATGGACGGCGCCAGTAAGTTCGTCAAGGGCGACGCCATCGCCGGTCTGTTGATCCTGGCCATCAACCTGATCGGTGGCATTGCCATCGGTATGCTCCAGCACGGCCTCGATTTTGGTACGGCTACGCAGAACTATGCGCTGCTGACCATTGGTGACGGCCTGGTGGCTCAGATCCCGTCACTGCTGCTGTCGACGTCTGCAGCGATCATGGTTACCCGGGTAACGTCCAGCCAGGACATGGGCGGGCAGATACTGCAACAAATGTTCAACGCCCCCAAGGCGCTGGGTATCGCGGCCGTTATCCTCATCATTCTGGGCCTGATTCCTGGCATGCCGCACGTAGCATTCCTTGGTCTGGGCGCGATTGCGGGTGGTATTGCCTGGTACATATGGCAACAGGAACGCCAGACCGTCGAGGAGGATGGTGTGTTCCCGGTCAGGGGCGGTGGTGCTCGCTCTGCCGGCCCAGGACGCGACTTGCCGCCTGGCGGTGAGGGTGGTGAACAGAGTGCCCAGCTGCCGCCGCCGGGAGAAACCCGGGAACTGGGCTGGGACGACGTGGCCACCGTGGATATCGTCGGCCTGGAGGTAGGCTATCGCCTGATTCCCCTGGTGGATAAATCCCAGGGTGGTCAGCTGCTTAGCCGTATCAAAGGGGTTCGAAAAAAGCTTTCACAGGACCTCGGCTTCCTGATGCCTTCGGTCCATATCCGCGACAACCTCGACCTGATGCCCAATGTTTATCGCATCACCCTGATGGGGGTCACCATTGCCGAGGCGGAAATCCATCCGGACCGTGAACTGGCGATTGACCCGGGTCAGGTATTCGGCAAGATCGAAGGGATAGAGGGCAAAGATCCGGCCTTTGGCCTGGACGCCAGCTGGATCGAGCCTGACAAAAAAGACCAGGCACAGACCCTTGGTTATACCGTCGTGGACGCCAGTACCGTGGTGGCGACACACCTCAACCAGATCCTTCAAAGACACGCCCACGAACTGCTTGGCCATGAGGAAGCCCAGAAATGGCTGGACCAGCTCGAAAAAGTGTCACCAAAGCTGGCGGAAGAACTGGTACCCACCACCATTTCCATCAGCCTGCTGCTGAAGGTGCTCCAGAACCTGCTGAAAGAGGAAGTGCCGATCCGTGACATGCGCTCTATTGCGGAGGCCATTGTGAACGTCCATCCGAAGAGCCAGGACCCGAAACTGCTGACCACGGTTGCTCGCCAGTCACTGCGCCGGATGATTGTCCAGAGTATCTGTGGCAACGACGCGGAGATCCCGGTGATTACTCTGGATCCGGACTTGGAACAGTTATTGCTGAAGTCCATGCAGCAGAGTCAACAATCCGGCGGTCAGGAAGACATCGGGCTGGTGCTGGAGCCAAATATGGTTGAGAAGCTCCAGCGTTCGCTCCAGGACAGCGTCCAGCGCCAGGAGATGCTGGGCAAGCCGGCGATCCTCCTGGTTTCCGGGCCCTTGCGCCCGGTACTGGCGAAGTTTGCCAGCTACGGAGTCGAGCGCCTGCATGTACTGTCGTATCAGGAAATTCCGGATAACAAACAGATTACTATTGTCGCATCCGTCGGTCAGTAAAGGCCGCGGCTGGAAAGGCGGAAGGCGCTGGGAAGCGTTGACCCGAAGGAGACATCATTATGAAAGTAAAGCGGTTTTTTGCCAAAAGCATGGCAGAGGCACTGCGTCAGGTGCGGGATCAGATGGGGCCCGATGCCGTGATCCTTTCCAATCGTCGTGTTGATGGCGGCGTCGAAATTGTGACAGCGCTCGATTACGACGAAAACATGGCGCGTCAGCGTCTCGGAGATGCCGCACGGGAAGCCACGAATGGCTCACGGCTAGCCGAGTTGCAGGCGGAACAGCATCGCCGCCTGGAGGACGAACTCGGCCGCTCCCGCGATCGCATTCGTGAAGTGCGTGAAAAGCGTGCGGCGTTTGGTAGCGCGAGTGTGGGTGGTGAGTTTGGCGACGCTGGTCTTTCTGAGGAAACACTCGCCAACGACGATACTGTGGTTGAAGAGCCGTCGACCGCACGTGCTGCCTATTCCGGCGAGCTTGCGCAAATGCGCGCGGAAATCAGTTCTCTTCGTGACCTGGTCAGTGCCCGCAACGGCGGTGAACCCGAACAAACAGCGGTGAACGCAGTACAGCAGAGGTTGTCTGAAAAGTTGCAGGAATTCGGTCTCGGACTGGAACTTGCCAATTCTCTGTCCCGGCGTCACCGGGCAGGCCGGCTTGAAGACGGTTGGAAACAGTCTCTGAAAATGCTGGCCGCCGGTGTAAAAACGACGCGCACCGAGTGGTCGGAAGAAGGTGGTGTCTATGCCCTGGTGGGACCAACCGGGTCCGGCAAGACGACGACCATCGGCAAGTTGGCAGCACACTACGTTCTGCGCCACGGTCCCGACTCTCTGGCACTGGTCACAACCGATCGCTATCGGGTTGCGGCACACGAGCAATTATTCGTGTTCGGGCGCATACTGAACGTTCCGGTTCGGGTTGTGGACGAAACCCATTCCCTGGATGACATACTGGACGAGCTGTCGGACCGGCATTTGGTGCTGATTGACACTGCTGGGCTGACCAGCACCGACAAGGGCTACGAGGAACAACTCATGGAGTTGGCTCGCAGTCATCATCGGATTCGAACCCACCTGGTGGTTTCGGCAACCAGTCAGCCACGCATCATGAAATCCGTCTGGCATTGCTATAAGATGGCAAGTCTTACGGGTTGTGTGATGACCAAAATCGATGAAGCATTGACCCTGGGTGAATCGCTGGGATTCGTCATGGAAACGGGATTGCCGGTGGCGTATTACACCGACGGGCAGAAAATCCCGGAAGACCTGCACCACGCTGAGTCCATCCCGCTGGTGCGTTTAGCCGTGGAGAGGCTGAAGAAACTCCAGCAGCAACAGGCAGTCGCTGTTTAATAACAACACAGCCTGCGGTTAAACGCGGCAAGAGATCAGAGTCAGTATGAGCAAACCACATCCGGTACAGGTTATTGCCGTTTCCGGCGGGAAAGGGGGCGTTGGCAAGAGCAACGTATCAGTAAACCTTGGCATCGCCCTCGCGCAAATGGGGCGTCGGGTGGTACTGCTAGACGCTGATCTTGGTCTTGCCAACATTGACGTGCTTCTGGGTATTACCGCCAACCGCAACATACAGGATGTGATTGCCGGGGATTGTGACTTGCGGGATGTGCTGGTCAATGGACCCGGTGGTATTAAAATCGTGCCTGCCTCCTCGGGGACTCAGCGTATGACTCAGCTTTCCACGCTGGAGCACGCTGGCCTGATCAACGCTTTCAGTGAACTGGGTGACCAGATTGATGTGCTGATTGTTGATACCGCTGCGGGTATTTCCGAATCGGTGGTAAGTTTCCTCCGAGCCTCACAGGAACTATTGCTGGTCGTCTGTGATGAACCTACGTCTATTACCGACGCCTACGCTCTTATAAAGCTCATGAACCGGGATTACGGCACCAACCGCTTTCGTATACTGGCCAACCAGGTCAGGAATGAGCAGGAAGGTCGCCACCTGTTTGAAAAACTGACTCGGGTTACCGAGCGCTTTCTTGATGTGGCGCTACAATATGTGGGTATCGTCCCGTATGACGAGGCCGTAAAAAAGGCAGTACAGCGGCAGCGTGCCGTGCTGGACGCCTACCCACGGGCAAAAGCATCGTTGGCGATCAAGAGCCTTGCGGAGAAAGTGGATAGCTGGCCGCTGCCATCGTCGCCCCGGGGGCATCTGGAGTTCTTTGTGGAGCGGCTCGTCGAAGTCTGATTTTGATCCTGTCACTCTGAATAGCCGGATACATGACATTGGCGAAAGAACTTGGAATCTACAACCGGACGGGTACACGCGGACCTTCCCAGCTCGTTGAGGAGCAGGCCCCGCTGGTCAAAAAAATAGCGCTTCACCTCATGGCGCGGCTGCCGGCATCTGTCCAACTGGATGATCTTATGCAGGCAGGCATGATCGGCTTGTTGGAAGCTGCACAGCGATACAGTTCCGACAAGGGGGCTACATTTGAGACTTACGCCGGCATCCGGATCCGCGGAGCCATGGTGGATGAAATTCGCAAGGGTGACTGGGTCCCCCGATCCGTCCACAGGAATTCCCGCCGCATTGCCAAAGCCATCAAGGCTGTCGAGGATCGCCTGGGCCGGGAGGCCCAAGACTCGGAAGTAGCCGAAGAGCTCGGGCTGGACCTCGACGAATACTATTCCTCTCTGAGCGATGCCAACAGTGGTCGACTTTTTAGTCTGGATGAGCTCAATGAATCCGGCGAGCTGCCGATAGAAGAAACAGAGGGCAGCGATAACCCACTGGACGGCCTGGCGTCTGACAACTTCCGCAAGAACCTGGCCACTGCGATTAGTGATCTGCCCGAGCGAGAAAAGCTGGTGCTCAGCCTTTATTACCAGGAAGAGCTGAATCTGAAGGAAATCGGTGCCGTGCTGGGTGTTAGTGAAAGTCGGGTCAGCCAGATTCATAGCCAGGCCGCGCTCCGTCTGCGGGGACGTCTCTCTGGTTGGCGGCACTGAACAGGCCGTCGCCCCGTTGAACGGCGTTACCAGGCATTCTTTACTGTAGCCTTTTGGTAACCGGCGCTTTACAACCGGCCCAAAGGCCACACAATAAGCGGTTAAACTACCTGGCCTGCTAGACTGTGAGCCGGGAGCCAAAACGAATTCCGGGCGTTTTTAACTGGAGGTCCCATTGGACAAGAATATGAAAATCCTGATTGTGGATGACTTCTCCACAATGCGACGGATCATTAAGAACCTGCTTCGTGATCTTGGTTTTACCAATACTGACGAAGCGGACGATGGCAATACCGCACTGCCGATGCTCAAGAGCGGAAAGTACGATTTTCTGGTAACCGATTGGAATATGCCAGGGATGTCCGGGCTCGATCTGCTGAAGGAAGTCCGTGCCGACGATAACCTGAAGACCCTGCCTGTGCTTATGGTGACCGCCGAGGCGAAGCGGGACCAGATCGTCGCCGCTGCGCAGGCCGGCGTGAACGGCTATGTGGTTAAGCCCTTCACGGCAGCCGTACTCAAGGAGAAGATTGAGAAGATCTTCGAACGCATCCAGTAATCAGAAGTCGGACGGCTCCCATGAGCAATAGCAATAAAGACCCACAGGGGCTTGACCCTGAGGTTACGGAGAAGCTCCGCAGCCAGGCGGCCGAGTTGGTCGAACAGGTCAACGCTGGGGAATACGGCCGCGCGATGACCCTGATCAATGAACTGAGCGAGGTGAGGGACCAGAGCCTGTATCGGGAAGTAGGGCGATTGACTCGCAGCCTCCATGAGGCGATCCGCAACTTCCAGATTGACCCCCGTAATGCTGAACAGTCCGAAGCCCTTTCGAAGATGACCGATGCGTCGGATCGTCTGGAGTACGTGGTTCAGATGACCGGTAAGGCGGCCAACCGGACCATGGACCTGGTTGAGGAGGCTATGCCCAAGGCCAGTGCCCTCCGCGACGAGGCCGCGGAGCTGAGGGACCAGTGGCAGAAATTGCGCCGCCGTGAGATGGCGCCGGCTGAATTTCGTGAGCTCTATGCCCGTATCGACACGTTTTTCGTGACGCTGAATACCGATGCCGGGGCGATGTACGACAATCTGTCGGAAATTCTCCTGGCCCAGGATTTCCAGGACCTCACTGGGCAGGTGATCCAAAAGGTCACCACTCTGGTTAAAGAGGTGGAAGAGCATCTGTTGAGCCTGGTAGTGATGGCGAGCCATGTGGACCAGATGACCGGCACCGTGCACGAGCTGGAAGAACGGGAAAAGATATCGGCGGAACAGGGTGTTGGTCCACAGATCAAGGCCGAAGAACGCGAAGACGTAGTATCGGGACAGGACGATGTTGATGATCTTCTGTCCAGTCTCGGTTTCTGAGTAAGAGAGGGTAACGCATGGCGCTTGATGCCGATGAAGAGATTCTGCAGGACTTCCTTGTTGAAGCTGGCGAGATACTTGAAAAGCTGTCGGAGCAACTGGTCGACCTGGAGCAAAACCCGGACGACAGCGATCTGCTCAACGCCATCTTTCGTGGTTTCCACACCGTAAAGGGCGGCGCTGGGTTTCTGCAACTCGATGCCCTAGTGAATTGCTGCCACTCCGCGGAAAATGTCTTTGATATCCTGCGCAACCACAAGCGCAAGGTGGATTCCGAATTGATGGACGTGGTGCTGGAAGCCCTGGATCACGTCAATGCCATGTTTGAACAGGTACGCCATCACGAAGAACTGACTCCTGCTCCCCAGGAACTGATCGCCGCTCTGGACGCGTTGGCGCAACCGGCAGGGAGCGTCTCTGAAGTTAACGCCACTGCTGCTGATGAACAGAACGAGGTGGGCGACGCCAGTTATGGAGACGATGGCGGTGATATTACCGACGACGAATTTGAGCGGTTGCTGGATGCCCTGGAAGAGGACAAAGACAGCGCCCCGGTTTCCAGTGGCGACAGCAATGAATCTTCCGGCGGTGACGGAGGCAGCGGAGACGACATCTCCGATGATGAATTCGAGGCTCTGCTGGACCAATTGCATGGCAAGGGTCAGTTTTCAGGTCCGCCTGAATCCAGCAAGGCAGCCCCTGACGCCCAGAATGCTTCCGTTGGCAAAGGTTCCAGCGATGAGATAAGTGACAGCAAGGGTGGCGACGACCTGATTTCGGATGACGAGTTCGAAAAGTTGCTGGATGACCTGCACGGCAAGGGGGGTAGCCCTACGGCGGAAACTGCCAGATCAGCCCCGGCGCCTGATGCGAAGCAGCCAGCGGCCACGCCCGCCAGTGTCAAGGCTGACAAGCCCGCCCAGCCGGCGGGTAAACCTGAAAAAGTGCCTCCGGAAAACGGCAAGGCAAGTGCAGCACCTGCGATGCCTGCGCGGGACGCCAACGCGCCTGTGGCCGAAACCTCGGTACGGGTGGACACCAAGCGCCTGGACGACATCATGAACATGGTGGGTGAACTGGTGCTGGTGCGTAACCGGTTGCAGCGTCTGGGCGCCCAGAGTGAAGACGAGCATATGCACAAGGCCGTCTCCAACCTGGACGTGGTGACCACCGATCTCCAGTCCGCGGTGATGGCAACGCGGATGCAGCCCATCAAGAAAGTGTTTGGCCGCTTCCCTCGGGTGGTTCGCGACCTGGCCCGCAGCCTGAAGAAAGAAATCAACCTTGAGATGCACGGAGAAGAGACCGACCTGGACAAAAACCTGGTGGAGGCGCTGTCCGATCCTCTGGTCCATCTTGTGCGCAACTCGGTTGATCACGGTATAGAGGCGCCTGATGTTCGTGAAAAGGCGGGCAAGCCTCGCCAGGGCCGTGTAACTCTGTCTGCCGAGCAGGAAGGGGACCACATTCTATTGTCCATCGAAGACGACGGTGCCGGCATGGATCCGGATGTGCTGCGCCGAAAAGCGGTGGAAAAGGGCATTTACGAACAGGATGCTGCCGATCGACTGACCAACAGCGAGTGCTACAACCTGATTTTCTCCGCCGGATTCTCCACCAAGGACCAGATATCCGATGTCTCCGGTCGTGGTGTCGGCATGGACGTGGTGAAAACCAAGATCAGTCAGCTCAATGGGCAACTGAGTGTGGAGTCGGAGCTGGGAAAAGGATCTCGCATCGTCATCAAGGTGCCGCTGACTCTGGCCATCATGCCTACCTTGATGATCATGCTTGGCGACCAGTCCTTCGCGCTGCCACTGGTGAACGTGGTCGAGATTTTCCATCTGGACCTCAGCAAGAAGAACATAGTGGATGGCCGCGAATGCATTGTGGTTCGAGACAAAGTCTTCCCGCTATTCCACATCAAGCGATGGCTGGTCAAAGGCGCCGCTGGGCAGCCGGAACCAGAGAACGCTCATGTGGTTATTGTGGCGATGGGAACACGGCGCGTCGGCTTTGTGGTGGATCAACTGATCGGGCAGGAAGAGGTGGTGATCAAGCCCCTGGGCCGGGCCCTGCAGGGAACGCCGGGTATGGCGGGTGCAACCATCACTGGCGACGGCCGTATTGCACTCATAATTGATGTTCCAAGCCTGCTGCAGAACTACGGCAAATAACATTGCGGCAGGCCCAGGTTTAGGAGAAATGGATGACGGTTTCTGTCCTGGTCGTTGATGATTCAGGTTTTTTCCGCAAGCGACTGACGGAAATCCTGACCGCTTCCGGTCAGATCAAGGTGGTGGGAGTCGCCACCAACGGGCGTGAAGGTGTCGAGCTGGCTGAAAAGCTGAGGCCAGACGTCATTACCATGGACTATGAAATGCCCGTTATGGACGGTATCAGCGCCGTCCGTGAGATCATGAAGCGACACCCGGCGCCGGTGTTGATGTTCTCATCCCTGACTTACGAGGGTGCCCGGGTGACCCTGGATGCCCTTGAGGCGGGTGCCGTTGATTTCCTGCCCAAGAATTTTGAGGAAATCGCCCGGGATTCCAGCCAACTTCAGAAAATACTCATTGAGCGTGTACTGGATGTCGCTGGCAGTCGTCCTGGTGCGAAACTGTCGGCGCCGCCTCCTGCTGCGCCCCCGACGCCTTCTTACCGTGGCCCCGCACCTGCAAGGCGCAGCGCACCCGAAAGGCCGGCGGCACCGGACAGGCCTTCTCGCAGCAGCGCCCCTGAGCCTGAAACACCGGCCCGTCGTTCGATTCGTCGTGGGCCGGCGAAGCACTACAGTGTGGTCGCCATCGGCACGTCGACCGGCGGCCCGGTGGCCTTGCAACGTGTACTGATGGCGTTACCGGCCGGGTTCCCCGCGCCTGTGGTTCTCGTTCAGCATATGCCAGCCAGTTTTACCCCGGCGTTTGCCGAACGGCTGAACAAGTTATGTCGGATTGAGGTGCGCCAGGCCGAAGACGGCGAAATGCTGAAGCCGGGCGTCGCGCTGCTTGCCCCAGGCGGCAAACAGATGATGATTGAAAATCGGGGAGGGCAGGGCAGAGTCAGGATTCTTCCAGGAGATGACCGGCTTAACTACAAGCCCTGTGTGGATGTGACGTTCGGCTCGCTGGCCAGGAGTTTTCCCGGCAAGACCCTGGGGTTAATCCTCACGGGCATGGGTTCGGATGGCAAGGAAGGCTGTCGACTGATGAAACAGTCGGGCTCCGATATCTGGTCCCAGGACGAAAAAACGTCGGTGATCTACGGCATGCCCATGGCCGTGGCCAAGGCGGGGTTGTCCGACGAAATTCTGGCACTTGATGACATTGGCCCCCGCCTGGCAGATGGGGTGAGCTGATGGATATTCTCAGCCTGCTCGGCGTCATTCTGGCCTTTGTGGCGATTCTCGGTGGAAACCTGTTGGAAGGCGGCGCCATCAGCTCGCTGTTCAATGGCCCGGCTGCGCTGATCGTCATTGGTGGTACGCTCGCAGCCACCATCCTCCAGACCTCGTGGCCGCTGTTAAAGCGGGCCTTTTCCCAGGTGCGCTGGGTGTTCTTTCCACCCTACATCAGCCTGGAAGATGGAATCGGCAAGGTCATTGACTGGAGCGTCAAGGCCCGTAAGCAGGGTTTGCTGGGGCTGGAAGGGTTGGCTGAGAAAGAATCTGAACGCTTTGCACGTAAGGGGCTGCAATTGCTGGTGGACGGCGCTGAGACAGAAACCATCCGCAGCATCATGGAGGTAGACCTGGAATCCCGCGAACAGCGGGATCTGGAATCCGCCCGGGTGTTCGAGGCCATGGGTGGTTATTCGCCCACCATTGGCATCATTGGCGCGGTGATGGGGCTGATTCAGGTGATGACCAACCTCGAAGACCCCCAGTCACTCGGCAGCGGTATCGCCACTGCATTCGTGGCTACCATCTACGGAGTGGCTCTTGCCAACCTGCTGTTCTTCCCGGTTGCCAATAAGTTGCGCGGCATTTTGCGGGAACGCACCCGTTATGAAGACATGATGATCGACGGCATCATCGCCATTGCCGATGGCGAGAACCCCAAATCCATTGAACTGCGCCTACGGGGCTTCCTGTAGTGTCGGCACCGGAGCCAGGGGTAAGCTGATGAGACGACGCAGGCAGCAGGACGACGACCTTCACAACAAGGAACGCTGGCTGATCTCCTACGCCGACTTTATCACCCTGTTGTTCGCGTTCTTCGTCGTGATGTATTCCGTGTCGTCGGTGAACGAGGGCAAGTACAAGGTATTGTCTGAAACTCTGACAGGCGTCTTCAATGCCCCCCAGCGCTCCTTCCAGCCTATCGAAGTGGGCGACCAGCCCCGGCGCTCGACGCCGCAGGCCGCCGAGGATGTGATTAACCCGCCGGTGACCGAAGCTCCGCAAAACCCCTCCATGAATGCAGAAGGGCGCACCGAGGCGCTGCGTGCCATGGCGGACCAGTTGGCTCTGGAGTTTGACGAACTGATCAATCAGGGGGTGGTTACCCTGGAAACCAGCGACGAGTGGTTGGAGCTGAGTCTCCGCAACAGCCTGCTTTTCAGCAGCGGCGATGCCGAGCCCCATTACGATGCCTTCGACGTGGTGGAGAAAATCGCCGGTGTACTCCGCAACCGGGATAACGCCATCCGGGTGGAGGGCTTCACAGATAACCGCCCGATAAACACCGGTGCCTTCCCCTCCAACTGGGAACTGTCCGCTGCGCGATCAGCGGCGGTGGTACGCATGTTGTCGATGGAGGGTGTTGAAGCCGAACGGCTGGCCGCCGTGGGTTACGGTGAGCACCAACCGGTGGCCCGCAACGACACCGAGGAAGGCCGTCGCCGCAATCGACGCGTGGTCCTGCTGATCTCCCGCGACGCCAGTATACGTGGCGCGATGCGATAACACCTTTCCGATCATCACGTTGCAGAGTCATGGCGGAAGGTGCCTATAGGCGAGTTGGCACAATATCTGTATTAACGTCTGTACATCTTTAGACCCCGGCAAGCTCTTGCCGGATTGTTTTCAAGTTGAACGGATCGTGGCCGATAACACGGTATGCGTGCGATGTTTCCGGAACAGGTATTTCTGGAGAATTCGTGTGGTGACGAGGTTGGCGATGAATGTGGTAATGGATATGGAGTGCATAGCGTGCGCATCTGGGCAGTAGCCAATCAAAAGGGCGGTGTGGGGAAAACCACGTCGGTTGTCACCTTGGGTGGCCTGCTGGCCGAGAGTGGCAAGCGTGTGCTGGTGGTCGACCTGGACCCCCATGGTTCATTGACCAGTTGGTTTGGGTACGACCCGGATACCATCGCCCACAGTGTGTTCGACCTGTTCCAGCACCAGGGCAAAGTACCGGATGGTCTGCCGGCCCAGTTGATTACCGAAACCAGTTGTCCGGGGCTATCCCTGTTGCCGGCCAGCACAGCGCTGGCAACCCTTGAGCGGAGAATGGTCGGTGTTGAGGGCATGGGGCTGATTGTATCCCGGGCCCTGACCCAGTTGTGGGACGATTTCGACTACGTCCTGCTGGACAATACGCCCTCGCTGGGCGTGCTGATGGTGAACGCGCTTGCCGCTGCCCAGCACCTCATTATTCCGGTACAAACCGAATTCCTGGCCATCAAGGGCCTTGAACGGATGTTGCATACGCTCACCATGATCATGCGCTCCCAGAAGAATCAGCTTTCCTACACCATCGTACCGACGCTGTTTGACCGGCGTACGCAAGCATCGGTGAAGAGTCTTAACCAGTTGCGAAAGACCCACAGCGATACGCTCTGGCGTTTTGCCATCCCAGTGGACACCAAGTTCCGCGATGCCAGCCAGGCTGGGACTACCCCGTCGTCCATGGATGCTGGAACCCATGGTGTCCGGGGATATGCCCGCCTGCTGAGCGATCTACAGGAAATAACACGCTCGGTGGCGGAGCGTCGGCATGGCTGACAAAAAAATGACACAGGTGGCGGACCCTGGCTCTGCCATCGCCAGCTATCTGGACGAACTGCTGCATACGGCGACGGATAGTGCCCTGCGTGAGGAACCGGAACCGCCAAAACCGGTGGCTCGTGAACGCACTCGTATCGCGCCGAAGCCCGCGTCCGTTGTGGCCCGCCCGATCGCGGAGGCCAAGGCTGAGTTGCGAAAGCCGGTAACACCGGCCCCGGTGGCTGAAAAAGCACCGGAGGTGGAGCCACCCCCGGTTGAGCACAAGCAGGCCGTCGATGTTCCGTCGCCCCCTGAGGTGGAACCCCCGGGGCGGCCGGAATGGTCGGACAAACCGTTCGAATGCCTGATCTTCACGGTGGCGGGGTTGCAACTGGCGGTGCCGTTGATCCTGCTTGGTGCCATTCACCGAATAGAAGAGCCGGTGAAGCCGATCCCCGGTAGCCCCCGCTGGTACATGGGCATGCGCCCGGACCGGGACTGTAACCTCAGAGTGGTGGACACGGCGGAGTGGATCATGGCGGGCCGGGCACCGGCAGACGCACGGGACAACTATCGCTTCGTGATCCGGCTGGACAGCAGTGAGTGGGGGGTGGCCTGTGACGATGTTGCGCAGTCGTTTACCCTGAAGCCGGAGGAAGTACGTTGGCGCACGGCCCGCAGCAAGCGGCCTTGGCTGGCGGGCACGGTCATCGATCACATGTGCGCATTGGTTGATGTAAAAACCATGGCGGACTTGTTGGTCCGGGCTGAGCGGGAACACCACCTCGACCTGAGCTAGCAATTTCCAGTTACCGAATGAAACCGTGCTCTGCTGGCACGGTTTGTGCCCTGAACTATAGTATTGGGCACTGATGATGAATTTTTGACGATCAGGCTGCCCGCCGGGCAGCCGAACAGGAGATACAAGGCAATGGCATCCCCGAGCGGACAGCAAAATCAGGCCCAGGACGATCAGGTACTGCAGTACGTGACTTTCCGCCT
>PBRG01000068.1 GCA_002726615.1 Marinobacter sp. | reverse complement strand
ACATGGGGGAAATGATCCGCGCCATTCGCGGCTCCCGTGACAGTGATGTCCACGGCATATCGCCGTTCCAGGCCCTGTGCACCAGCCTTGCCTCTCGAGTGGGCACCGGTAACCTCGCTGGTGTGGCGGTAGCGCTGTACCTTGGCGGTGCTGGCGCCATCTTCTGGATGTGGATGGTCGCCCTCGTCGGTATGGCAACCGGCTATGCAGAGAGCACATTGGCACAGCTCTACAAGGTACGTGATGGCAAGGGACAGTACCGGGGTGGTCCGGCGGTCTATATAACCAAGGGCCTGAAGGCGCCCTGGGCAGGCAGTGTTTTTGCCGTCTGCCTGATCCTGTCCTTCGGACTGGTCTTCAACGCTGTTCAGGCAAATTCCATTGCCGATGCCATGCAGGGTGCCTTTGGGGTGCCCAAGTTGTGGGTTGGCATCGTGATCGCCGTTCTCGCGGGCACCGTCATCTTTGGAGGCCTGCGCTCCATCGTCCGATTCGCGGAACTGGTGGTGCCGCTGATGGCAGGTATCTATGTGCTGATTGCCCTGGTGATAATGGCCATTCACATCACCGAAGTGCCGGGCGTGCTGATCACTATCGTAAAGAGCGCCTTCGGGCTGGAAGAAGCCGCCGGCGGCGCGGCGGGCTCCATTACCGCCGCCATGCTCAACGGCATAAAGCGCGGGCTGTTCTCAAATGAGGCCGGTATGGGCTCGGCACCCAATATTGCTGCAACTGCCACACCAGCGCCTCACCACCCGTCATCCCAGGGATTGGTGCAGGCCTTCGGCGTATTTGTCGACACCATCATTATCTGCACCGCAACAGCTGTGATGATCTTGCTCTCCGGCGTCATGGAACCGGGCTCGGGCATTACCGGAACCCAGCTTACCCAGGATGCCATGCAAAGCCACATTGGTGAGTCCGGCGCCTATTTCATCGCCATTGCCATCCTGTTCTTTGCATTCACGTCCATCGTTGCCAACTACACCTACGCAGAGAACGCCCTGATTCATCTTGGCGGTGACAACAACGCTGCCATTACAATGCTTCGCTCTGCGGTCCTCGGGATGGTTGTCTGGGGTAGTTACGAGGCGGTGGTGACTGTTTTCAACGCCGCCGACGCATCCATGGGTCTGATGGCAACCATCAACCTGATTGCCATTGTCATGCTTTCAGGCACGGTGGTGAAGCTGACAAAAGACTATCTTGCCCAGCGCAAACAGGGCGAGGTACCGCACTTCAAATCAAAGGACTACCCAGAGTTGCACGAAAAAATCGACAGCAACATCTGGCACTAGCCCCTCTTTCGACGCTTACGAAATTTCTACCCGGTCCCTGCCCGCCTCCTTGGCGCGGTACAGGGCCCGGTCAGCAAGTCCCAGTAAGCTGTCTGGGGAATCGCTGCACTCGGGCCAACTGGACACCCCCACCGATATGGTTACATAGCCCAATTCAAAGCCACCATGTTCCACCGGCATGGCACGGACGGCGTGAGCGAGTTCTCGCGCCTTATCGCAAGCGGCCTTTGCGGTGGAGCCGGCCATGATGATGACAAACTCCTCGCCTCCAAAACGACAGACCACATCGCTGTCGCGGAAATGCTGCGCCAGCACACCAGCCACGGCTTTCAGGGCAGAGTCGCCAGCTTCATGACCATGAGTGTCGTTGAAGCGCTTGAAATGATCGATATCCACAATCAGCAGCGACAGCGGCTGGTCACCGCGCAAGGCCACGGCGGATTCGTGCTCCAGAAGCTGATCAAAATAGCGGCGATTCTTCAGGCCGGTGAGCGCATCTTCGTATGAGTACTTCTGTAGCTCTTCCCGCAGGCTGATGCTCGAAAGCGCGATACCGATTTTCTGGACGCCCTGGCTGAGCGCCTGGAACAATCGGGCCGCACCGTAATCGGTGCCGTCGGCAGCAAACCCGTCCGGCACTTCCACAAACAACAGAGCCATCGTCAACGACCCCTCGGTTGCCGACTGCAAGTTAATCCACAGACACAACGATTCATTCACGCCCTTCTGCCACTCGGACCACGGCTGATCCAAACCCTGGATATGGCGTTCGGGTATCTGGCTATGTAATGGCGGGCCATCAGGGGTTTCGATGCGGGGCGGTGATTCCGGTTCTCCCGCATACCCCCAGCGTGTCAACAGTTCATAGGCCTTGCCATTGTCCACACGCTGGTAGAGCCTTCCCCGCAGAGGACTGCACAGGTCAGGGAGCCTCCGCGCCAGCACATGGAACGTTTGGTTGAGACTTATGCAATCCTGCAGTTCCGCATTGATGTCGTTCAGAACACGGGTTTTTTCATTCTCGAACGTGAGCAGCCTCACCCTGGCCTGCTCGCGACGTGCCAACGCCTCCGCCTTCTGGGTTCGCTCTGTTACCTGCTGTTCCAGCGACAGGTTTAACCGATGGAGTGCCTGCTGGGTTCGTGCATAATGCCAAAGGGAAATCATTACAACCGCCAGCGAAAAGATCAGCGTGCCCCAACTGACCGGCACCCTCCCCCACGGCAGGACGCCATGGGCAACGGCCATGTCCACCACCAACAGGGTGCAGAACACGGCGTAAGCGGCGAGGATGATCTGTTGCTCAATTTTCAGATGCCTGAACCGCTCTACGACAACGATCGTGATGGTAGCCAGGGACACTAAAAGCAGCGCATCAAACAGCGGGTATGTTGATGACAGGTCAACCAACCCCGACAACGCCAATGTGATCGACGCTACCGCGTAGGCCAAATGGATTTTCCAGACCAGATTAATTAACCAGGGCCTGCGATCACTGAACCACTGTTCCAGCAACAGTGCCATGGCCACCGGTAACATGTAGTAGGAGCCGGCGGCCAGATAGTCCCACATCAATGGCACGTTCCAGAGCAATTGGCTGGCCTGGCTTTCGGACAGCAGCAGAATGGCGGACGACAAAGAGAACAGAGCAATACTCCCGAAACTCTTCTTTTCCGTTTGCAACATGGCGAAAAACATCGCTAGCAGGGCAATCAGGGCGGAAAAACCGGAAATGACCAGTGCTTCCAGGGAGTTTTTTACGATAAACAGGGTTAAGGCCGGCCGCTCCACAATGGAGATTTCACCCCAGAGGCCAATGTCGGTGTAATCAGAGAAAATGCGAAAGTAGACCGGCTTGCCCTCAAAATTCTCGGGCAGCGGAATCGCGTGCCAGGGCCAACCTTCAAAACGGCCCCGGCCCTGAACATCGAAGGTGCCGTATTGGTATATGTTCTTGCCATCGAGCCAGACCTGGACAATCAGGTCGACACTGTAGATATACAGGACCGGCTCCTGCCACTCACCCTCCGGCAGGGTGATCCGATACCATACATGTTCTTGCCCATTGCGATCAGGCGGGTTGGATGGAAAGCCGATGGCGCTCCATTGCCCCGGGTCCTGACCCAGAACCCACTCCGGCACC
Source organism: Marinobacter sp. (assembly GCA_002726615.1). Lineage (GTDB taxonomy): Bacteria > Pseudomonadota > Gammaproteobacteria > Pseudomonadales > Oleiphilaceae > Marinobacter. The sequence continues at coordinate 4,515 of PBRG01000068.1, read as the reverse complement.
CCCGCATCGGTCAATGGAGAATCGCCCCACCGATATTCCCAGCCCTCATCCAGATCCACTGCCGCATAAGTCGCCGGAGGCACTAAAAAGATCAGAGCGATCAGGAGTATCAGCCTTACGGTATTGAAGAGGTACAGCGTCTGCATACAGTGGCTTGCCTGTCGCCAAAAAGTACAGTTATACAATTATAGAACATCTATTAGATTAAATTGGCTCAGGCGGGCAATAAACACAAGCACTAACCGTTGCTTTAGACAACGCTTTCAGCGTCTTTCGGGCTGCGCCTGTCACAAAACCATTCAGCACTCCGAATGGGTTCCCGCAAAGGTATCCCAAGCGGTACTCTAGACGGATGATCGATACCCACCCGACATCCTACAAAGGCGTTATCCCAACCCCTACCTGGGCTTTCCGGCAATACGAACGAATCCGGCACTGGCTGCCGGACGGCTTGCCGATGGACCAACGACCGAATCCGCAACTGCTGGACAACCTGCTGCCACTGGCCAACCAGTTCCAGGTATACGTATTCGATGCCTTCGGCGTGCTGAATGCTGGCCCCAGGGCCTTTCCCGCTGCCATTCAACGGTTTCGGGAGCTGCAGCGGATGGGCAAGCACGTCCAGATTCTCTCCAACGCGGCGACCGCCAGCCACGCCAAACTGGTGGAGAAATATCGGCGCATGGGGTTCGACATCACGCCGGATCAGTTGATCTCAAGCCGTTGGTTGCTGGAACAATCCCTTGCCAATCGCGCCAGGGAGGGCCTCTGGGGTGTGATTGCCCCGGAAAACTCCGAGCCAGGATTCTTCACCCACCGGGCCCGTGAGGCCGGCGGTACCCTACCGCAGTTCTACGGCAAACCCTATGCACCCGCCTTCCAGGCCGTTATTGAGCGCTTCACGGACATACCCCCGGGACAGATACTCATGGTGGGCGACACCCTTCATACGGATATCCTGGGCGGGCAGAACGCCGGCATGAAAACCCTGCTGGTGACGGCCGAGGGATCCCTGCAGGGTATGGATATACCGAACGGCATCGCGCAGTCCGGTATTGCACCCGACTTTATCGCCCCGAAGATCTGATTTCCGGGGCAAATCGGGGCGTTTACAGGTTTACTGCCCGGACTTCAACATTTCCCAGTATCTGGTATAGACCTGCATGGCGTCGTCACCCACGTCCTTCTGGAACTCGGCATTGGTCAGGTCTTCCGGCGTCGGATAGCTGGTACGGTCATTAGCCACTTCGTCACTCAGCAATTCCCGGGCCGCAAGATTCGGCGTGGCATAGCCAATGTCTTCGCTGATCAGCGCAGAAATCTCCGGGCGCATGACAAAGCTGATGAACTGGTGGGCCGCTTCAGCGTTCTCGGCATTTTTGGGAATCACAAAGCTGTCCAACCAGACAATGATGCCTTCCTCCGGGTAGACGTATTCCAGAGATGGCATGTCTTCTTCCCCCATCACCGCTTCGCCATTCCAGATCATGCCAATGTCGGTTTCACCTTCGAGATAGGGCATTCGCGGTGCATCTGAGTTGAAGGTACGCACCGACGGCATCAGTTCCGTGAGTTTCTCGTAAGCCGCCTTAATTTCTTCGGGGTCGGTACTGTTACCGGAGTGGCCGAGCACCCGCAAACCAATGTGGAAGACCTCACGCATGTCGTTGGTGAGCATCACCCGGCCTTCGTACTTGTCATCCCACAGATCTGCCCAGGCCTTCACCTCATTTCCCTCAACATCGCTGGCGTCGTAGGCAAGCCCTGTTGTACCCCAGAGGTAGGGCACGCTGTATTGGTTATCGGGATCAATCTCCAGATTCACCAGTTCCGGGTCCAGCTTTTCGAAGCCTTCCAGTTTCTCGTGGTTGATCTTTTCAAGCAGCCCTTCCTTACGCATTTTGTTGACGTAATAGGTGGAGGGCAGTGCAAGATCGTACTGGCCGCTTTCATCCAGAAGTTTCAGACGCGCATACATGGCCTCATTGCTGTCATAAGTGGTGTAAACCACCTGGATACCGGTTTCTTCCTCAAAGCGGTCCAACACTTCCTGCGGCATGTATTCAGACCAGTTGTAGAGGTTCAGTACCTGCGGCTCTTCCTGCGAGCTGCATCCGGTCAGGGTTGCAGCCAACAGGCCCGCCAGCGCCAGTTTCTTCATCGCTTGCTCCTTGTCAGTATCCATTGGGACAGCATCAACATTGCCAGGGAAAACACCAGTAGCAGAGTGCCCAGGGCATTCACTTCCGGTTTCAGGCCCACCCGCACCATAGAGTAGATGCGCAGTGGCAGAATTTCATAACTGGGACCGCTCACAAAGGTGCTCACCACCACATCGTCCAGCGACAGGGTGAAACCCAACAGCCACCCAGCCAGCAACGCTGGCATGATTACCGGAATCAGTACCGTACGGGTCATGGTGAAATCACTGGCGCCCAGATCCCGCGCCGCTTCCGGCAGGCTTTCATCAAACCCGCTCAATCGCGCCATCACGGTGATGACAACAAATGGCAGGCAGAAGGTTACGTGGGCCAGCAGCAGAGAGATAAAGCCCAGTTGCAAGCCCACCAACAGAAACAACGCCAGCAACGAGATGGCCAATACAATTTCCGGTGACATCATCACCACAAACAGCATGCCCCGCAGCACACGCTTGCCACGAAAGCGATACCGGTGAAGGGCCAATGCTGTCAGCGCGCCAATAATGGTCGATATCGTGGCTGCCGTCAGTGCCAGCCAGAGGGAGTTCCACATGGCCTGTACCATGGCGTGGTTATTGAACAGCGACTCATACCATTGCAGGCTAAGCCCGCCCCAGCGGTAACCGGTACGAGAGCTGTTAAACGAGAACACCACCAGCACCAGGATCGGCAGGTAGAGCAACACATACACCAGGGTGAGATAGGTTTTCGGCAGCCAGCGATTCATGCCCTGGCCTCATCGCCGAGTCGCCGCTGGCTGAGCCGGTGCGCAAACAGCAGGACAGCCATGGCAACCGTCAACAGGATGCTGGCGGCGGCTCCAAAAGGCCAGTCACGGGCATCCAGGAACTGGTTCTTGATGACGTTGCCGACCAGCAAATTGCGGGAACCCCCCAGTATGTCCGCCACGAAAAACAGGCCCATGGCGGGCAACAGCACCAGCATCACGCCAGCCAGCACGCCCGGCAAGGTCAGGGGTATCGTCACGTGCAGAAACGTCGAAAGCTTGCCCGCCCCGAGGTCGTGCGAAGCCATCAACAGTTCTTTCCTCAGGTCATCGAACACGGAGTACAGCGGCAGGATCATGAACGGCAGCAGCAGGTATACCAGCCCGATGACCACAGCACCTTCGGTGTAGAGCATTCTCAGCGGCTCGTCGATCAGCCCCAACCCCAAGAGTGCATTGTTGATCAGGCCGTTGGTGGCCAGCAGCAGTTTCAGGGCGTAGGTGCGTACCAGGGAGTTGGTCCAGAACGGCACGATCAACAGGAAAATCAGCAGCGTCTGGCGCTGTTTACCCAGGCCGGACAGTGCCCATGCAAAGGGATACCCAATCAGCAGGCAAAAGACGGTCGTCATGCCGGCCATGTAGAGGGAATTCAGGAACACGTCCAGGTACAGCGGATCGAACAACTGCCGGTAACTGTCCAGGTTCAGCGGCAGCGAGAGGAAGGTGCCGGGGTCACGTGTCATCACGCTGGCACCCACCACCAGCAAGTTCGGGGTGAGCACAAGAAGCAACAACCAGCCCCAGACCAGAATCAGTACCGCGGTTTTGAAGGGCTGCTGTAACACCCTATGCATTCGTACTCAGCCCTTCTTCTGCATCGTTATTGACCGGCTCCAGTTCAACCGGCAATAACCATTCCCAGCCGTCCACCCAACTGACCCGGACCGGCTCGCCCAGCTTGTAGTCAAAGGTAGGGTCGTCTTCATCAAAAAATTCACTGGCCAGCACTTCAGTACCGTCTTCGAGGTGAATCACCGAGTCCAGCGTGCTGCCCTTGTAGTTACGCTCCACGATCCTGCCGGCCAGGCCCCTTTCGTCTTCAGGCGCCAGCACACGAATATCCTCCGGACGCAGCAGCACATTCACCTGCTCACCCTCGCGCAGCGTAAACCCGGGCCTCTGAAGGGTACGGCTCAGACCCAGGATATCCAGGGTAATGCCATCGTTTTCGACAGAGGTCAGGTATCCTGGAAAAAGGTTGGTCTCCCCGACGAAGCGCGCCGTAAAGAGATTGGCGGGCCGCTCATAGATTTCCCGGGGCGTGCCCAGTTGTTGAATCGCGCCGTCTTTCAGGACCACCACCCGGTCCGACATCGACAGGGCTTCTTCCTGATCGTGAGTCACGAATACAAACGTGATGCCCAACTCCCGTTGCAGTCGCTTCAACTCCACCTGCATGGTCCGGCGCAACTTGTAGTCAAGCGCAGACAGAGGCTCATCCAGCAACAGGAGTTGCGGACGTTTGACCACGGCACGGGCAATGGCTACCCGTTGCTGCTGGCCACCGGACAACTGATGCGGCTT
>PBRG01000067.1 GCA_002726615.1 Marinobacter sp. | reverse complement strand
GGTCGCTGGAACCAGAAGCCAATCAGCAGGTAACTGCACAAACCGATCAATTCCCAGGCCGCCAGCAACAGAACCCAGTCGCCGGACAGCATCAGCGCCTGCATGGCAGCCAGGAACAGGGACATTACGGCGTAGAAGCGGCACAGGCCGGACTCCCGCTTCATATAACCAACTGCATAAATCAGCACGAACGTGCCTACGGTGGCCACCGCCACCGTCAACAGCGCTTCCAGAGGTCCGGCAACCATTCGAAGCGGCATGTCTGGCAGCCCCGGCAGAAGCAGGGTTTCGGCCTGCCCGCCGGCGACCCGGGTCAGTAACCATAGACTGCCGCCCAGACTCAACGTCGCCCCGCCGAGAACCAGCGCCGTGGAGCCCCGGCGCAGGACCAGCAACGCCATGGCCGCGATCAGCGGTGGCATTATCGGTAGAAGCACTGCACTCATCCTTTCAGGTCCCCGGCTTCTTCCATTTCAACCGAGCCCTTGGCCCGGAAACGCGCAATCGCGACACCGAAGCCAACCGCCATTTCGACCGCCATGACGGTCATCACCACCAGCACGAACATCTGGCCGGAGTAGCTTTCGGGGTGCAGAAAACGCCAGAAGGCCACCAGGTTCACCAACGCGCCCGCGAGAATCAGTTCCACCCCCATCATAATCATGACCAGATTGGTCTGGGACAACGCGCCATAAACACCAATACCGAAGAGGATTGCGCCGGTCACAAGTGCCACGATCAGTACAGCCGTCATTCGGAGTCCTCCTTGTCACCACCATTGGCCAACGTTTGCACCGGTATTGCCACCGCCGTTGCCGCAATCATTGCGGTCAGGATAGTAATACCGGCGGTTTCAAAGATCAGCATTGAGCGCCCAAGCAGCTCCATGCCCAGCTCCCTGGTCTGCATTGCCGCATCTGGCGCCTGGGGCGTCACCGGGCCCCAGTCCGCCAGAAGCGCGACGGCAATCGCGACGCCGCCAGCAATCACCCCGGCACCAATCGAAAAGCGTTTCTGATGGGTCATATCCATGCCGCCAAGGCCACCCGGATCCATCATAAACATCACCATGAAGATGGCCATGATGCTCATCTCGGTAGCCATCATCATGATCTGCAGCACGCCCAGAAATTCGGTCTGCATTGCCAGGAACATACAGCCGACGGCCGTCTGCGAAAACAGCAGGGCCAACGCGGAACGAACCATGGACGATGTGCGAAACACCCACACGCCGAAGCCGATTGCGGCCAGCCCGAAAATAGCAACGAAAAAAGCCTGAGCGTACATTATGAAACCACCAGAACCAGTAAACCGACGATAATGATATTGACCAGTGCCAGGGGAATACCCAGGGTCCAGCACCACCTCATCAGATCCGCTTCGCGAATGCGCGGCAGATAACGACCGACCAGCAACATCGACACCGCCACGGCCAGAGTCTTGATCAGGCTCCAGGCCCAGGGTGGCAGCAGCGGCCCGTGCCAGCCGCCGAGATAGAACACCACAGTCGCGGCAGCCAGGGTAACCACCAGCGTCAGTCGAGCTAGACGCAGAACCGCCCGGCGCACGCCGGTGTATTCGGCGTCCACACCCCCGCCAAGCTCACCCTCTGCGATGGGCAGATCGAATGGTGCACGGAATGCCAAGGCCATAGCAGCAATGAAAAACAGCACGAAACCGAGCGGTTGATAGACGATGTTCCACAGGCTTTCCTGAGAAGCAACAATCACGGTGGTCACCAGGGATTCAGCGCGCATGGCCACCGCGGTGATCGGCATAACTATGAGCATAGCGTAGGCAATGAGCTGGCCAAGGAATCGCCAGCCACCGATCATGGCGTAGGCGCCGTTCGGGCCCCAGCCCGCCATAATCAAGGCGACCAGCACATAGGCAAGCGCTGCGTTGATGAACAGGGCACCGGTGGCAAGATCCGCAATAACCAGGGTCGGGGCCAACGGCAGAACCGTCACACCGAGCACCGCGACAATCAAAAAAAGAATCGGCGCTGCCTCGAAAAACAGCCGGTCCGGCGTGCGTGGAACTATGGATTCACGACCAAGATGCGCAAGGCCACTGAGCAGGGGTGCGGACAGGCTCAGGCGGCCCGTTGTCGTCCAGCCCTCGACGACCGCAAGCAGCCAGACACTGCCAAGCAACGCAAGCAACACAATGACGACGTTCACGAAATCACCTCCCAGGGAGACAGGTCAAGTGATCCGACCGCCACCAGCGCATCGCCCAACTCCCTGCCCTCGACAAGTTGCGCGACCAGGCCGATATGGTGACGACAGGCGGTGTCCAGCTTGTACGATTTCACCTGGCCATGCTCCAGCGTCAGGCTCAGTTGCGCCTGGCCGCGCGGGGTTTCCACGGAGGCCTCACCGGTGCCGGATCCATGACCGATGTTTCGCAAAACCGGTAGCTCCGGCTCGCCGATTGCCTTGATGAAGTCGAGGCTCGTCGTGATTTCGTCCAGGCGTTGCCACAGTCGCCCCCAGGCATCTCCCGCATTGCCATCAGCGCGCGCGACCGGGCCACTTAGGCCCGTAGCGTCCGATGGCAGTATGCCGATTCCCTTCAGTCTCGATTTGAGCAAAGGCGTTCGCCCAAGACGAGTAACCAATGCCTGCAAAGCCGGCGCCAGTTCAGCAAGCCGCTTTCCACTCGCGCAGCGGATTTCCAGTTGCAAGGTTGAAGCACGATGCGTCAGCCAGGCGAAGCCGAATTGGCGCCCTAGTTGCGCCAGCCAACCCATGTGACTGGCGATGCGCTCACGTTCAAGCGCCACGGCGCGAGCCTGAGCGGTCGCCGGATCCTCCTCCAGACCGGCTGCCCGCTCGATTGCCTGGCAGGCCAGCAGTCGGTAGCTCACGCTAGCCAGCGGCATCGCCGACGCCAGACGCTCGATAAAGGTCTCGGCGTCCACCTCCTTGCCTTCTTCAACCTCATTGACCATGCCCACAAGGGATATGGCCTGCCCTTCGGTTACGCCGTCACCGTCGAGGGTCAGCGTTAACTTGAGCCCGCCAGGCAGGCCGGAAAAAACCGGACCAAACGGCACTTCTAACCAGTCCATTGCTAACCCGTCGGCACTGCGGGGCAGATCTTTGGTCACTTCGATCATGGACATGAATCCCGAGGCACCGTGATCATGCCCACCATGATCGTGACCACTGTGGTCGTGCCCACCGTGATCATGATGGTGCTCGTGTTCATGGCCCTGTTGGTGCGCATCATCGTGATCCTGTCCATCGTGCTGGTGATGGTGATGCTGATGCTGATGGTCGTGGTCGTGATCATGATGATGCTCGTGCTCATCATCATGTTCATGCTCGTGGTCATGATGGTGTTCGTTGTGCCGATGTTCGTGATCATGGTCATGACCGTGCTCCGGGGCCGATTCCCCGGCCTCGTGGGCTACCAGATCCATACCACATTTGGGACAGCTACCCGGCTCGTCCTCGACAACTTCCGGGTGCATGGGGCAGACATACTCGATCCTGGCGTGCAGGACAGAGGCGTCGAAATCCTCGGATGAGCCGGAGAATGCAGCACCCTCAGCCAGCGTACGCCTCAGCAAGCCAACTGCATCAATCAGCTCAGTTTGCGAAAGACCTGCGGAAAAATCAGCGTTCGGTAGCGTTGACGGTGTCTGTCCGCCCAGCACCACAATGGCGCGTGGCCGGGGCATTTGCGCATAGAGCACTGCCACGGCTTCGCTCATTCTCTCAGACAACTCTCCGACAATCAGAAGTACACCTGCATCGCGAGGCGTAGCGGTGATACGCATGCCTGCTGCGATCACATCCAGGCCACGCGCCAGAGCGACTTCCGGCCCGGGGACGATGAGGCAACTCAGGTTGCGCGCGATAGCACGAGAGATCCATCTCTGCAATATTGCGAACCGCGCCTGTCGCTGTCGCGGGCCCGTGATGGTCATTTCAGGATCAGAAGTCATTGCCGCCTCAGAGCCCCCTGGCTCCACCCGTAGATCAGGCCGAGAAAGAGAATGGCAAGAAACACGCCCATATCAAGCAAGGCAACCAGCCCTACTTCCTTGTACACGACGGCCCACGGGTACATGAACGCCATCTCCATATCGAAAGCGAGAAACAGCAACGCGTAACCGTAATACCGCACGTGATAGCGCCCCCACACCGGATCCCGCGACAGCACGCCGGAACTCGCCGGCACATCCTTGCCCGGTTCCCGGTGTATTGGGCCCATGGTGCGAGCAAGCCCATACAGCGCCAGGACAGTAGCAGCAATGCCTAGCGCCAAGGCTAACAGCAGACCGTATTGCTCCAAAAGATTCATCATCTAATCTCCAGATCGAGCAAACAAGTGTGTTTCGCACTTACCTCAACACTCAACGAGCGTGAGTAAATCCAACAGGATGGCCGATGCTATCACCCACACGCTGACTTTCACATCGTCACGTAGGTATCTTAGCACGCCCCAAGGGATGGCAATCTCCATGATCAGGTAAAACACGATACCTAGTGCGGGACTTGCAGCCGCCGTCACATAGCTCAGCCGCAGCCCGGTTTCAGTGGAGACCAACCCTTCGGCGCCAGTCCGGCAACACCCAGCACCGCATAGGTCCGGTCTGGTCCTTCAGGAGTATCGAACCGCACGCCAGCCTTGGCATCGAAGAATTTGGAGATGGGTACTTGGCCCAATAACTGGTTTTCCAGCGTTTCGTAGGCTTGCTCCTCAATCTCATACTCTCCAGATGTCAGAAACCGGACTTTCAGGTCGTCGCTGCCATAAAAGGCATCGGCGTCCCAGCCCCCCAACTCTTCGTCGTCGTCGCTGTAACGGTATTCAAACTCTTCGAGCTGATCCCCCCAGGTTGTCAGCGGTTGCTTGCGAGCCGTGGTGTCGGAAATCATTTCCTGAGCCACCAATGAGGCTGGAAAACCAATCGCGGCGAGCAGACTGACAGCCGCAACGGTACAGACACGGCTCATGCCTCACCCCCTTCTTCTGTCACCGAATCTGTCTTTGCCTGAGTCGAATCAGGGCCACCCTCTACGACGACCTTGCGGAACATTCCGGATTCCGCGTGGTAGGACAGATGACAATGGAAAGCCCACTGCCCGGGTGCATCAACTTCGGTTTCCATATACACAGTGGTGCCGGGCTGAACGCTCACGGTGTGCTTGATGGGGTTCCACTCACCTGCGCCAACATCCAGAATCGACCACATGCCGTGCAGATGCATGGGGTGAGTCATCATGGTGGTATTGACGAATTTGAAGCGAACACGCTCACCGTATTGCAGACGGATCGGGTCTGCACCCTCATACTTGACGCCATTAATGCTCCAGATACAACGCTCCATGTTCCCGGTCAGGTCAGGCGCAACTCGATCTCCCGGATCGGTTCACTGACCCCGGAGATTTGCCATTGTATCCGATGCCCTTCTTGACAAAATCACCGATATCAATGTTCACCCGGTCGACCGTTAGATCGTATTCGCCGGCCAATCCCAGCGCCGGAATCATCAGGCACAAAAGCCCACGTTACCAGGCGTATCTTCATCTATTTTCCTCAAAATAATCTGCACGAAGCCCGAACTGGGCCCCTAGGCACCAGCCCGGACATCCATACACTTTCTCAAAACCGAGTTACTTGAAGTTAACCTCGCCGTACATCCCAGACTGATAATGCCCCGGCACGTTGCAGGCAAATTCGATATTGCCCTGCTCGGAAAACTTCCAGACAACTTCCTTGCTCTGCCCCGGCTCCAGTAACACGCTGTTCGGATCGTCATGCTTCATGGACTTTCCGTCGCCCATGTCCATTTCCATCATCTCGTGATTGAGCTTGCCGCCCTGAATCACGCCATGCTCGACCATCATCATCATTTCTTTCTGGTGGGCCTCATGCATAGCCGGAGTACCAACGTTAAACTCGTGCACGAGATTACCCTTATTCTCCACGACAAACCGCACGGTTTCGCCAGGTTTGACCTCAATCGCTTCCGGCTCGTAGTAGTTATCGTACATTTCGACAGTGATGGTGCGACCAGCCTCCGAAGCCTTACCGGGTTCACCGATGCTGCCACCGTGTCCATCACCGTGTTCATCATCGTGCCCACCCCCGGCAAAAGCAGTAGCGGACATCGACAGAACCACCGCAACAACCAGAAACTTTGATGCATTCATTTTATCTTCTCCTTCAAAATAATGTTCACCAACGCGGGTGTTGATTAGCTCAGAACACTGGGCCATGCCAGAATACGATACAAACCATCGCTCACTTACCTGAATTCTTGCTGAAAAAGCCTAAGGAAACTCTGAACACGTCCCCAAACTCGGCGATAATACAGCTGTCGTTAACCGCATAGGGTTCCTTGCCAACATGGATCAGACGACCTTCTCCGGCGACCGTGACCCTGCCTCCGCTTTAGTACCACTCATTGTCAGAAAAATCCGACTCCAGTTGATGCTGTTTTCGCCGAAAAACCGCATGTTTCCTGGCGTAGTCAGAGGGCGTGGAACACTCCAATGCAGAATGGGGCCTGACTTGGTTATAGAACGTCCGCCACGCTTCGATTTTCTCCCGGGCGTCGGCCAGTGACAAGAACCAGTTTTCGTTCAGGCACTCCTGGCGGAGTCTGCCGTTGAATGACTCCTCGGTGGCATTATCCATGGGCTTCGCAGGCCGCAAGAAATCAATTTCTATCTGTCTCTCGTAGGCCCATCGGTCCACGACCTTGCCAGTATATTCAGAGCCGTTGTCTGCTTTCAGAATCTTCGGATCGCCCCGGAAGCGAGCACTCCGCGTCAGGGTCAGTGACCAAGAATTGACCCTGTAGCAACTACAGGGTTTTAACAACAACCGACCGGCTCCCATCAATCTTTTTTATGTCTCGAGAAAACCTGAGCTAAGCTTTCAGTATCAACGAGCACTCTTCACAAACAACCAATCTATACTTTTGCTTTAAATTCACAAAGAGAGTTCATGAACTTCAAACGTCTGGAAACCTTTATCTGGGTAGCCACGCTCGGGAGCTTTCGCAAGGCGGCAGAGCGGCAAAACACCACGCAACCCGCGATATCCAATCGGATCGCAGCGCTTGAGGAGGAACTGGGCGTTCAGCTCTTTGAGCGGGATTCCGGCCGCACCATGCTGACGACCAGGGGGCAGGAACTGCTGCCCTATGCCGAAAAAATCGTCTCCATGTCGCAGCAGCTGCGCAAACGGGCAGACAGGGTCGCGTTGCTGTCTGGTATCTTGAGACTTGGCGTTTCCGAGACCATTGTCCATTCCTGGCTGCCATACTTCTTCCGCGAACTGAACGAAAACACACCAAACCTGGACGTGGAGATCACCGTCGACGTCACCGGAAACCTCCGCACCGGCCTGATGGACCGGACCTTTGACCTCGCGTTCCTGATGGGCCCGGTTTCCGAACCCAAAATTGAAAACCTGGACCTGTGCAGCTTTCCCTTGATCTGGGTTGCAAGTCCCTCGCTGAAACTGCCAGACCGGACACTGGCACTGGAGGAACTGGCCCAGTGGCCCATCATCACCTACGCCAGGAATACCAAGCCGTTCGCCGAAATCAGCCAGAAATTCAGCGAACTGGACGAGCTGCCCGCACGCTTCTATTCGTCCAGTTCACTGGCTGCGTGTCGACGCCTGACCCTGGATGGCATTGGCGTGTCAGCACTACCGCTGAGCGTGATATCTGACGGCCTGAAAAGCGGACGCCTGATTACTCTGGACGCGGCCTGGACACCATCACAGCTGGCATTCACAGCCTCGTACCCCAGCGTGCCGTTTAACCCGATCGCCGAACTGGCCGCCAATCTGGCGGTAAAGGTTTCGAAACAGTACGTGGAGCCAGACATCACGAAAATTTATCGACAAACGTAAAAAACCATAATTAGACTTTTTCGCCAATAGGAATAACCTGATCCATAACCACATAACTAATTCAATCAGGGGTAGCCGAGATGCAGACCGGCGATTATTCAGACTTCAAAGCAGGCCTGCTCGACCAGGTAGCTGAGCTGCGCGCGCACATCCGTTCCGGTCTCCATACCGGAACCACCAGCGGCAAGGCACAAAGCCTGGTTCAGGGCAATGTCGTCATCCTTCCGGCCGACTGGGCAAACGATTTTCTTCTGTTTTGCCAGAACAACCCAGTTGCCTGCCCCCTCATTGGTGTCTCCCAGACCGGTGATCCCATGCTGCCGGGCCTTGGGCATGATCTGGACATCCGAACCGACATTCCCGAGTACCAGATCTTCCGCAAGGGAGAACGGGCTGAGACCACCACTGATATTCGCGATGTGTGGCGCAACGATTTCGTGACGTTTGTACTCGGCTGCTCCTTCTCGTTCGAAGATGCGCTGATCCGTGCTGGCCTGTCCATCAGGAATGTCGAGCAGGGACAGAACGTATCCATGTATCGCTCGAACATTGCCACCCAATCGGCCGGCCGGTTCCACGGCGACATGGTGGTATCCATGCGGCCGTTCAAAGCTGCCGACGCCATAAGGGCGATTCAGATCACCACCCGGCTACCCAAAGCGCACGGAGCACCGGTGCACCTCGGAGACCCGACCCTGATCGGAATCAACGATATTCACACTCCGGATTTTGGCGACGCCGTCACCATCGGCCGTGACGAGATACCTGTCTTCTGGGCCTGCGGCGTGACGCCGCAGGTTGCCCTGGAAAACGCACGCCCCCCGATCGCGATCACTCACGTACCGGGAAAAATGCTGCTCACCGAGCGGCTCAACGAAGAACTGGCGGTGCTGTAGCAACTGCCAACTGATGATCAAAGCAACAACAAAAGAACGGGAGAATCGATATGTTCAAACAACTTGCGACAGTCACCCTGATGGCTGGTTTTTTCTTCACCACCGCAGTCAACGCTGCCCAATGGCATATGCCAACGCCTTACGGCGATGCGAACCTGCCCACCAAAATCGCCTATGGGTTTGCTGAAGACATCAAGGCAGGCACCGACGGCGACATCGCGATCACCGTCCACTCCGGCGCCTCACTGGTCAAACACCCGGAAATCCCGAGGGCCGTCCGCACAGGACAGGTTCAACTGGGGGAGATCTTCATCGGCATCATGGGTAACACCCACCCGGTGTTCAAACACGACAACATTCCGTTTCTGGCAACCAGCTTTGAGGATGCAAAACGGCTCTGGGAAGCAGCGAAACCCGAGGTGGAAAAACAGCTCGATAAAGAGGGTATGAAGCTGCTTTACACGGTGCCATGGCCCGCCCAAAGCCTCTATACAAAGGCTCCGGTCAACACCATGAGCGACCTGGAAGGTCTGAAGATGCGCGCTTACAGCCCGTCCACCTCACGCCTGGCCGATCTCATGAACACCACCCCAACCACCGTTCAGGTACCGGAGATCCCCCAGGCATTCAGCACTGGCATCATTGACGCGATGATTACCTCTCCGTCCACCGGCGCCAACGGCCAGGCCTGGGATTACCTCTCTCACTACACGGACATCAAAGCCTGGATTCCCAAGAATGTTGTCGTCGTCAACAAGCGCGCCTTTCGCCGCCTGAGCGATGAACAACAGCAGGTCATTCTTGATGCTGCCGCAGCCGCCGAAAAGAAAGGCTGGGAAGGCGTTCGTGTCACCGCCGCCGAAGACACGGCGACGCTGGCAGAGAACGGTATTGAAGTATCCGAGCCATCCGAACAGCTGATGCAGGAATTCCAGAAGATCGGCGACATCATGATCCAGGAATGGGAAGAGGAAGCTCCGAAGGAAGTCGGCGCCATTCTGCAAAACTACCGTTAACGGTCTATTCACAAGACGCTTTCCCCTGGTATTCCAGCGGGAAAGCCGCCTTGGGAGGCATCTGCCATGAGTACCCTTCGAGACAAGTTTTACCTGGCATCTGGTTACGCAGCGGGTTTTTGCATTGCACTGATCATGGTCGTGATTCTGGTGCAGATTGTCGGCCGCCTGTTCGGCTTCATCATCCCTTCTGCTGAAAACGTGTCCGGTTATGCTCTCGCTGCGTCTACGTTTTTCGGGCTTGCCTACACCTTCCATGAAGGTGGTCATATCAGGGTGACCCTGGTTATACAGAAGTGGTCGGCCAGGGCGCGATTCGTTCAGGAACTGGCGGTACTCATCCTTGGCCTCGGCCTTTCGTGCTTCATGACGTTCTACTGCTGGCACATGGTGTGGGAATCCTACGTTTTCGAGGAGGTCTCGCACGGCTACATTCCCATTCCGCTCTGGATTCCTCAGATCCCGGTGGGGCTGGGCACGTTAGCGCTTACTATCGCGATACTGGATGACCTGGTCGCGGTGCTGCGAAAGCGTGTGCCTTCCTACCAACAACACGAAAGTGACGTCAATCTGGAGGAAATCTGATGGATACCACGCTGCTTTCCATCGCCCTCGCCGCCTCCATGATACTGATGCTCGCGCTTGGGGTTTGGGTATCACTGACACTGGTTGGCATTGGCGTCCTCGGGCTTTTGTTGTCCGGCAACGACCAGATCGGCCTTCTGTTCGCAACCTCCAGTTGGGGTGCGAGCACCGGCTGGTCGCTGACCGCACTGCCCATGTTCATCTGGATGGGCGAGGTTCTGTTCCGTACTCGCCTGTCCGAAGACCTGTTTAAGGGGCTGTCACCCTGGATGGGTGGTTTACCGGGCAAACTGCTGCACGTAAACATTCTCAGCTGCGGTATATTCGCCGCGGTGTCGGGATCGTCAGCCGCCACGGCGGCCACCATTGGACGCATGACCCTCCCTGAGCTCAAGGCCCAGGGTTACAGCGACCGCATGGCTGTCGGCACCCTTGCCGGCTCCGGCACGCTGGGGCTGTTGATACCACCATCTATCATTCTGATCGTTTACGGCGTAGCGGCGGAAGTTTCCATCGGCCGCCTGTTTATTGCCGGCGCCCTGCCGGGCCTGATGCTGGTGGTCATGTTTATGGGTTACACCATGGTATGGGCGGCATTGAACAAGAATGAGATGCCCAAACATAAGAAAGAGCACATCTCGTTCTCAGCCAAGATCAAAGCACTGCGAATGCTGCTCCCGATTGTCGGCCTGATTGTATTTGTGCTTGGTTCGATTTACGCCGGCTTTACCACACCCACCGAAGCCGCCGCCCTTGGCGTTTTTGGCGCCCTGTTGCTGGCGGCCGTCACCGGCTCCCTGCACGGCGACAGTTTCAAGGCAAGCCTGCTGGGCGCGGTCAAGAGCTCCTGCATGATTGGCCTGATTCTGGTGGGTGCGCACTTTCTCACTTTGTCCATGGGCTTTCTCGGTATTCCAAGAGAGTTGGCGGAATGGATCGGCAGCATGTCGCTCTCTTCTTTCGAACTGCTTGTCTGCCTGACCGCCCTGTTCGTAATCCTGGGCTGCTTCCTTGATGGCATTTCCGTGGTGGTTCTTACCGTCGCCGTAGTGATGCCCATGGTCCAGCAGGCCGGCATCGACATGCTCTGGTTTGGCATCTTTATTGTTCTGGTGGTTGAGATGGCACAGATCACACCACCAGTAGGCTTCAACCTGTTCGTGATCCAGGCATTGACCGGGAAAGACATTCTCTACGTTGCCAGGGCAGCCCTACCCTTTTTCCTGCTGATCATGGCGGCGCTGTTTCTGATCGGCTGGTTCCCGGAAATTGTCACCTACCTCCCTCAGACCATGAGCCGAGGCTAGCGCACACTTACCTGTTTCTGGAGACAACCTATGAAACTCAACTGCGATATGGGCGAGAGCTTCGGTAGCTGGACCAAAGGCATGGATGCCGAGGTCATGCCCTACATTGATATGGCCAATATTGCCTGCGGTTTTCATGCCTCAGACCCGCTGACCATGGACCGCACCGTCAGAACTGCGATCGCCGAGAAGGTCGCCATCGGCGCACACCCGGGTTATCCGGACCTGCTCGGCTTTGGTCGGCGTGACATGGAGTTTGCGTCAGAGGAACTCCAGGCCCTGTTGGTGTATCAGATCGCTGCGCTGGACGGCATCTGCCGCACCCACGGTACGGCCATCGAATACGTTAAACCCCACGGCGCGCTCTACAACAAAATGGCGGTTGACCGTACAACCCTGGCAACGGTGATGGCTGCTGTACGCAACTACGCGCCCCACTGCCCCCTGGTGGTCATGGCAACACCCGATGCTGACGAGGTTCTGGCGCTGGCCGCCGACGTTGGCATCGACGTGTGGTTCGAGGCGTTTTCAGACCGCGCCTACAGCGACGAAGGCCGGCTGGTTAAGCGCTCTGTGAAGAACGCGGTTCATGACACACCAGAAGCCATAGAGAAGCAGGTAACACAGATCATCACCGAAGGCAGCGTCACGTCGATCTCCGGCAAACGTATCCCGATAAAGGCCGATACCCTCTGCATTCATGGCGACAGCCAGCATGCTGTAGAGGCGGCCAGGCACATGCGGCAGGTAGTCGAGTCACTATGATCATTGAAGCCGTCAACGAAAGTACGTGCATCGTCTACTTTGGTGACCGTATCGACGATGACATCGCTGGCCAGGTCAAGCGCGCCACGGAGGCCATTCGCCGGAACCTGTCGGATCTGGTGATTGACCTGGTGCCTTCGTATACCTCCGTGCTGGTTTGCTATAACGCCGACAGGACCGACCGCTTCGGTATCGCGTCCCGCCTACGCAAGGCATTGAGCCAGAGTGAACAAGAGGTGCCGGATGAAAACGCTTCCAGCACTATTGAGTTGCCGGTCTACTACGGCGCCGAAGTAGGCCTGGATCTGGACGAGGTCTGTGACTATTCAGGCCTGAGCCGGGACGAAGTGGTGCGCATCCATAGTGAGCAGACCTACCGCGTTTACGCCATTGGATTCAGCCCTGGGTTCGCCTACCTCGGCATTACCGACCAACGAATTGCCCTGCCCCGAAAAGCCACGCCCCGACAGAAGGTGCCCACCGGAAGCGTTGGTATTGCAGGCTCGCAGACCGCCATCTATCCCAGCGCCACGCCGGGCGGGTGGCAGATAGTCGGTCGCACGCCTCAAAAAATGATCGATTGGGACAGTGATTCCCTGGCGTTGGTAGCAGTAGGTGACAAAGTTCGGTTCCGGTCGATTGACCGCCAGGAATATCTGGACCTGGGAGGAAGCCTTGATGAGTTTTGAAGTTCTGGATGGCGGCCTGCTGGCCTTACTGCAGGATCCCGGCCGGTACGGCTATCAGCACATTGGCGTGACCACCGGCGGCCCCATGGACGAGCATGCCTTTCGTTGGGCCAATCGCCTGCTCGATAATCCACCAGAGGCGGCGCAGATTGAGATCAATATTGGGAAACTGGGCCTGCTGGCCCATGAGGATACCTGCATCGCGCTTACGGGTGCGGACCTCGGAGCACGGATCAATGGAAAGGAGGCAGCGCCCTGGCAGACCTATCACATCCAGCGGGGAGACCGAATCGAATTCGGCATGCCGGTGGCCGGACTAAGGGCCTACCTGGCCGTCGCCGGGGGCTTTAAGCCCGCCATCAAACTCGGCAGCTGCGCCACCGTCGTGCGCGAAGGCCTTGGGGGGCTGGATGGACGCGGACAAAAGCTGGCCAAAGACGACTGCATCGGTTTTGACCGCTGTCACCAGAAGACCATGACAAGTCTGCCAGCCGGTGAAATCCCGGACTATAACCAGGACCTTCAAGTCGGTGTGATTCCCAGCTACCAATACGCACACTTTTCTCCTGGTGAGCGTATGAAATTTTTCACGGGCTGTTACGAAGTCAGCCAGCGAATCGATCGCATGGGCTACCGGTTAACGGGCGACCCCATTCACTCTGAGCTGGACGGCATCATCTCCGAAGGCATCGCCTACGGTGCCATTCAGGTACCCAGTGACGGCCAGCCGATCGTCCTGATGAAAGACCGGCAAACCATCGGCGGCTATCCAAAAATAGGCTGCCTGAGTGCTTTGGATGCCGGCCAACTGGCGCAACGTGGGCCCGGGACACGGATCCGTTTTTACCTTGCGGACGTCGCAGAGGCCGAAGCTCAGCGCGCGATTTTCAACCACAAGCTGGATACCTTCAAAACATCACTCGCCGGCCCGTAGCCGGGTACGTACGCCCCGCGACGCCATCACCGCCAGCACCTCCATCAAAGACAGCACACCCCGGTCGTGCTTCTTTGGTGCCTTACCCTTGCCCATGCGCCCGAGTTGGCGGGTGTACCAGCTCACTTCCATCAACGCCATCTCATCAATCATGCGGATGCCGGTACGAATGGGCTTCACGGAACTGGTAAACGTCTGCCCTGCCATAATGCGCTTCGGGAAATCCGGCTCCACCGCCATTGGCCGCGCCAGGCCCACCAGATCCGTGGCCCGCGATGCCACAGCTGCCGCCATGCCTGACTCGGTGCGAAAACCACCGGTAACCATCAACGGCACGTCCACCCGCATGCGCACCTTCTCCGCAAATTCCAGGAAATACGCCTCCCGGGCGACGGTGCTGGCCTTCGCGCCGTTCGCACCCTTGGCGCCTTTCGCCATCGCCGGGTTTTCGTAGTTGCCACCGGAAATCTCCACCAGATCAATGCCGAGGTCCGCCAGAGTCTCGATAACGCCCAATGACTCTTCCTCGGTAAAACCGCCCCGTTGAAAATCCGCCGAATTCAGCTTGATGCCCACACTGAATTGCTCGCCGGTCGCTGCGCGGATGGCTTTGTACACTTCCACCACAAACCGCATCCGGTTCTCGGGACTACCGCCCCACTCGTCCTCCCGAACATTATGGTGGGGCGACAGAAACTGACTCACCAGATATCCATGCGCGCCGTGAATCTGCACCCCGGAAAAGCCCGCCTTCTCTGCAATCGCCGCACTGTTGGCGAACCGCTGGATAATATCTTCAATCTCCGACACTTTCAGCGCCCGAGGCGTCGCAAACATGGCCTGTAACTCCTTGCGGAACGGAACCGCACTGGGCGACACCGGCGCCTTGTTCAACATTTTCGGGCTCTGCTTACCAGGATGATTGAGCTGCATCCACAACTGGCACCCATTGCGTGAGCCAGCCCTCGCCCATTCCCGCAACAGGTCCAGATCCCGCTCATCCTCCAGCACCACATTCCCTGGTTCACCGATATGGCGCCGGTCAATCATCACATTCCCGGTGATCGACAACCCGATCCCGCCATCCGCCCAAGTGCCATAAAGCCGTGGCAGATCCCGCGTCACACGGTTATCCATGGTTCCAAGGGTTTCGCTCATGGCCGATTTGGCAAATCGATTGGGTATCACCGCCCCGTTTTGCAGGGCCAGCGGCTGGGAAAGCAGTTCGGCAGGATTCATTGATCGGTCTCCGTAGGATGCCTGGAATTTTCCAAGGACGAGATCCGATCATGGCTAGTAAACAGAATGGCTGCATTGGCCGGAATGCCGCACCAATTGCGGTGACATACAAGTCAGTAAGAAAACAGGAGATATCTACAAAGCCAAAACAAGCGAGGCCGGTCAGGTTATTCAGAACCGTGGAGCGCCAGGGATGGCGCGACCGAGCCCTACAGGGACGTATCCACGGGCGTGTTCTGAATAACCTGACCGGCCTCGTGACCGCTCCGCAGCCCGAAGGCTACGGAACAGAACTGCCAGCGCTAAAGAAGCAGGGAGCGAATATCCCCCAACAACTGACTCAACACGGATGTAAAACGGGCCGCATCCGCCCCATTTACCGCCCGGTGGTCGTAGGACAACGACAACGGCAGCATTAGCCGTGGCTGGAAATCCTTGCCATCCCATACCGGCTTCATCGCCGCCTTGGACACCCCAAGAATCGCCACCTCCGGCGTATTCACGATCGGCGTAAACGCCGTGCCGCCGATACCACCCAGACTGGTGATGGTAAAGCAGGCACCCTGCATCTCCGCCGGCTTAAGCTGCTTGTCCCGCGCCTTCTGCGCCAGGTCCGCACTTTCTGCCGCGAGCTCCCAGAGCCCCTTCTTGTCGACATCCTTGATCACCGGCACCATCAGCCCGTGAGGCGTGTCCACCGCAATACCAATGTGAACGTACTGTTTGCGGATCACTTCCTTACGGTCCATATCCAGAGACACATTGAACTGGGGCAACTCCGCCAGCGCCGTGGCGCAGGCCTTCAGCAGGAACGGAAGCGGTGTCATCTTCACACCTTTCTTCTCGCCGGCTGCCTTCTGGGCCTTGCGGAAGTCTTCCATGTCGGTGATGTCCGCGTCCTCGAACTGGGTGACGTGGGGCACGTTCAGCCAACTGCGCTGCATATTGTTCGCCGTGGCGAACATCATGCGTGACATGGATTCACGCTCAATCTCACCAAACTGGCTGAAGTCCGGCAGTTTCACGCCAGGAATACCGGCACCACCACCGCCAGCCACCGTACTGCCCTGCTGCGTCTGGTGCAGCTGGCTTTTCACGTAGGCCTGAACATCGTCCTTCAGAATGCGACTCTTCGGGCCGGAACCCTTGATGCGAGTCAGATCCGCACCGAACTCACGGGCCAACTTGCGCACCGCCGGGCCCGCATGAACCTTGGCACCCGGTGCCGGTGGTTCGTAGGTTGCCGAGGACTGTTCCGGCTTCGGTTCGGAAGGCTTGCTTTTCGATTCAGGCTGTTCTTCCTGCTTTTCCTTGCCGGAAGACTCAGACGCCTCGGACGAGGCTTCCTCATCGCCTTCTTCACCACCCTCTTCCACAATGGTCATTTCAACCAGATCATGGCCTTCAGACAGCTTGTCGCCTTCGGACACCAGAATCTTGCCGATCTTGCCGGCATAGGGAGACGGAATCTCCATGGTGGCCTTGTCGGACTCCACGGTGACCAGTGCATCGTCCGCCTCAACCTCATCACCTTCGCTGACGTTGATCTCGATCACCGGCACATTGTCGAAGCCGTCCAATGCGGGCACCTTCACGGTTTCCTTACGGGAACCACCGGATTTCTTCGGTGCCGGCTTCTTCTCTTCAGACTCGGCTTCCTTATCGTCCGACTTGGCTTCCGCCTCGTCTTTCTCATCGGACTTGGCGTCTTCGCCAGAATCCTTGCCGTCATCCGAGCCACCATCGTCGCTGCTGGCTTCCATCATGCCGACAACGTCGCCTTCCTTGACCTTGTCACCCACTTTGACGGTGATCTTGGTAATTTTTCCGGCACCCGGTGACGGCAGTTCTACCGATGCCTTGTCGGACTCCACCGTCAGTATCGGATCTTCCTCTTCAACCGAATCGCCCTTACTGACGAGCACTTCGATAACCTCGACCTCGTCTGCACCGCCGAGATCCGGAACCTTGATTTCCTGTTCACTCATGGCGGTCTCCTTAGCTCAGCACCGGGTTCGTTTTGTTGCGATCGATTCCG
>PBRG01000066.1 GCA_002726615.1 Marinobacter sp. | reverse complement strand
TTCGGCCTTGCCGTCTTTCATATGAGTGAATGTGGCCTGGTTCTTTGTCGGTTGGCTCATCCTGTTCTCTCCCTTATTCCCGGAAACTGGCATCAATGCGGTCGAGCTTGCGAAGCAGGCCCGGCCAGGCCAGCTTGCCGCCCAGGCCTTTGGTTACCTGGTCTGCCTGTTGCCTGATGGTGTCTACAATGCCGGCAGGAATTGGCGTCAGTGGGCGATCGCCCGATAGTGCCCTGATTTGAATCTGACAGGACGTTTGCAGTATGTACATGGCCAGGAAGGCATCGGGAATACTGGTGCCGGTAGTAAGCAGGCCGTGGTTGCGAAGAATCATGAAATTGGTATTGCCGAGATCCTGCTGCAGGCGGGCCTTTTCGTCTTCCCGTAACGCCACGCCTTCATAGTCGTGATACGACAGGCTCGCCAGTGCAAACAGGCTCTGCTGGGATAGCGGCAGCAGGCCCTCCTGCTGGGCGGATACGGCAATACCGTCGGTGGTGTGCAAATGCATGACACAGGCGGCATCGTCCCTGACCTGGTGGATGGCGCTATGGATGGTGAAGCCCGCAGGATTGATATCGAAGTCGTCAGGGTTGATCTTGTTGGCGTCCTGGTCCACTCGCACCAGGCTGGAGGCTGTAATTTCCTCGAACATCATACCGTATGGATTAATAAGAAAGTGGTGCTCGTCACCGGGTATCCGTGCGGAGATATGGGTGAATACCAGATCGTCCCAGCCGTACAGTGCGACCAGTCGATAGGCCGCGGCGAGGTCGACTCGAAGCTGCCATTCTTCCTTGCTGACAAGATCTCTTTTTGACGGAATTGAAAGTTGTTCGGACATGGTGCGGCCTCTCAAATCGGGTGTTCTTGTTGTGGTGAGTGTGTAGCCATTCATTGAGTGTAGGTGCGAGTGATCGGCGAAGACTGTCAAATCGTTTACAATTCTTACCCATGAAGGATATCAAGACTGTTCTCGCCCGCTGCCCCTTATTCTCCGGATTTCCCGAGCCGGCGATTGATGATCTGGAAGGTATCGCACGGATTCGCCGTTTTGAGGCTAACGAACTCATTTACAGCAAGGGTTCGGCAATATCGACCCTCAACATCATTGCCAGCGGTGTGGTTCGCATAAGTTCTGTGAACCCTGCGGGGCGGGAAGCCACCCTGATCATGTTCAGCGCGGGTACCTGGTTCGGAGATTCGGTGTTTTCTCCCGGCATGCGGCGGGTATACGGTGCTACTGCCCACGAGGCCGTAACGCTGATAGAAATACCGGGGGAGGCATTTCGCGAACTCATGGCGACATACCCGGAAGGCTACCCGGTTATTCTTGATATGGTCAGCAGGCGGTTATGGGCCGCTATGTCCATCATTGAGGACGATGCACTACGGGGTGTTGCCGCCAGGATAGGGCGACGACTGTTGTTTCTGGCAGAAATCCAGGGCAACGGCGATATCGGTACTGACCCGGTCACAATCTGGATCACCCGCGAGCACATTGCCAATATGATGGGTATGACCCGCCAGGGTGTGCATAAATGGATTAAAAATTTTGAGCGTTCAGGGCTGCTGGAGCTGGCTTACGGCCGGATCCTGTTACCTGATCCGACCGCGTTGCAGCGACACCTGGAGACCATTGAGTAACTCAGTCCCAAGGGCACCGGAGACCTGTTAGCTTTTTTCCGCAGTTTTTTTGCGGGGCACCCTTCGAATGTTGGTTTTGGTCTGGTTTGGTGGTGACAAAACCAGGTCTTCCAGTTCATCCAGAGCCTCGCCGGTGTAGACCGCCAGCTTCTGCATGCTGGGCAACGTATCGCGACAACCCGTGAAGCCAAAATTCAGTGAACCGGTATAGCTCAGGCAGGTAATATTGAGAGCACCGCCATGGGCAATCAGCGAAACCGGGTACATAGCCTCCAGCCGAGCACCCTCATAGTAAAGGGTTTCCCCGGGCCCCGGTACGTTGGAGATGGTCACGTTGAACACCGGGCGCATTCGCCCGCCGAGGCCAGACATCAACTGCAGGATGTAGGGTGACATCAGCAGCATGGTGTACTGAGTCAGGGCTTTGCGCGGCAGCTTCTGAAGGTGTTGTTTGGCCCTGCGGGTAGAGTGTTTGATGTTCTTCAGCCGTTCGAGAGGGTCGGCTTCGTCGGTGGCCAGAGAAGCAATCATGAAGCTGATCTGGGTGCCGGTCCCCTGGTCATCGGAGGGGCGGATATTCACCGGAATTCCGGCGGTGAGTGGCGTATCCGGCAGGTTATCCTGTTCAACAAGAAAACGACGCAGGGCAGTGCCACAGAGGTAAAGCACAATATCGTTAAGGGAGCCGTTAGACGCCTGGGCGACCTTTTTGATTCGCTCTAACTGGTAGTGCTGGGTGGCAAACCGCCGCTGACCGGTGACTCGGTGGTTGAGGGCGGAAACCGGGCCGGCAAATGGGGCGGTCAGCCCCTCTTCCGGGTGTCGTGCGGACTGGATCAGGCGGTTCATGGCATCCCAAAGGCGCGGGGCCATGTCGGCCTGAATCCTCAGGGCTTCCATTGCCTGGGACAGGGCGGCGGAAATGCTGGCCTCGGAATCTGTCTTGCTGCCGCGTGTTCGTTCCGGGCGTACCGACCATGGCGGCAGCATATTAATCTCACCGGGATCCTTGCTGAGCACCCGCTGCATCAGCCGAACACCGCTGATGCCATCTATCATGGAGTGGTGCATCTTGGTGTAGAGCGCAAATCGGTTGTTTTCCAGGCCCTCGATAATGTGGCATTCCCACAGCGGGCGGGAGAAATCCAGCGGGTTGGAATGCAGTCGAGACACCAGGATACCCAACTCACGCTCGCTGCCAGGGCGGGGCAATGCCGAGTGGCGAACGTGGTAATCCAGGTCGAGCTTTTTGTCGACTTTCCAGGACGGAGCGACCAGGCGGCCCAGGAACCCTGAAAAGGCGAGCTTGTAGCACCAGGGTGGCGCTACATCGGCATCTGCTTTCATGCGCGCGAGCATGTCTCTGAGAAACGTCTCCGGAGCATTTTCCGGTAGTGAAAAAATCTGCAGGTTACCGACGTGCATCGGAGTGTCTTCCGATTCCACCGCCAACCAGGAGGCGTCCAGTGTGCCCAGCCGTTTCATTGATCGTCCTCTTGCTTTTTGAAGCTGCCAAACTGCACGTAATCTGATGCGTTTGGATTCGTATAGTTGTTGTTCGAAAGTATACGCAACAACCGAGACAATCACACGAACACGCACGTTGAAAAGTTCAGCTTTTTGCACGCAACCCTATTCTGTCCTTCCTGCGGTTACACGTCGTTGCGAATCACGATTCACTTTTTTGTGGCCTCCTGTGCTATTTTCTTTCGCTGGCTAACTTCAATACAACAAAAACTCTGGAGGCACTGTGGAATCCAGTCCACTGATCTCTGCAGGGCTGCCGATTGCCCTGTTTATCATCATGATCGGTATAGGTATGACCCTGACGGTCAGGGACTTCCGCCAAGTGGCGGTTTTTCCAAAAGGCATGGTTGTGGGTACCGTTGCGCAGATATTGCTCATGCCCTTGGTGGCCTTTGCCATTGCTTCCATACTCGACCTGTCATCTGCGATTGCCGTGGGGCTGGTGATCATTGCGGCCTGTCCGGGCGGTACCACCTCCAATCTGTTCGTGCTGCTGTCCCGGGGGAACATTGCCCTGTCGATAGTGCTGACGGTCACGGCCAGTCTTATAACCATCGTGACACTGCCGTTGTTCACCAACTATGCGCTTCAACTCTATGCCGGTACGGAGGAGTCCATCACGCTGCCGGTGGGAAGAACGGTGGGCATGCTGGTGGGTATTGTCCTGTTCCCTGTGGCGATTGGGATGGTTTTCCGCACCCGGGCGCCAGAGCTCTCACGCCGTGCAGAAAGCGCGGTCAGCGTGTTTGGGGGTGTGGTCCTGGCGTTGTTGGTTGTCGGGCTGATCTGGGGCGTACGCGACCAGATCTGGGACCTGCTGCGACAGGCCGGCCCGGCAACCCTGTTGCTGAACATTGCCGGCATATTCGTGGGGCTCCTGGCAGGTCGCGCCGTTGGTCTGACCCAGCGCGAGTCCATTGCGGTTGCCGTGGAGTTGGGCATCAAGAACAGCACCATTGCCCTACTGGTGACGCTGACACTGTTGGAGTCCAGCACCATGTCGATCCCGGCGGCGGTCTACGGCGTGCTGATGTTCCCGATCGGATTCCTGTTGGCGGCCTACGGCCGGAAAGTGATACCCGCTACAACCATTACCCAATCGCGTCCAGAGACCAAGGCCGGGTAGGCACGGGGCCGCTTAGTGGCTATGCTCCTGACTGGGGTCGTTTTTCTGTCGGGAGCTGCCACCATGAATTTTCTCAACGGAATTACCCTGCTGCTGGTGTATCAGTTGGTAGGGGAAGTCACTGTTCGCCTTCTCTCACTGCCGATTCCAGGGCCTGTGCTGGGAATGGTCATGCTGTTCCTGACCTTGATGGTTCGGGGCAACACACCGGAGCCACTGGAGAACGCCTCCAGCGCCCTGCTTAGCCATCTGTCGTTACTGTTCGTACCGGCTGGTGTTGGCATGATGAGTCATTTCGGCCGGATTGCGGATGAGTGGCTGCCGATCACGCTGGCTCTGTTTCTCTCCACTATTATCACCATGGTCGCCACCGCCGGCATTATGCAGATAACCTCGCGATGGTTTACCCGACCCGAAAACGCGGGAGGGCAGCGGGATGAATGAGCCGGCCATTCGTGATATCTGGGTTTATCTTTCAACGTCGCCGTTGCTTGGCCTGACCATAACGCTGGTAGCCTATGGCCTTGCCTACCGCCTATACCTGAAGTCCAACTCCAGCCCTCTGGCCAACCCGGTGGTTACCTCAGTGGCGATGCTGATTGCCCTGTTGATGCTCACTGGTACCTCCTACGACGAATACTTCGAAGGCGGACAGTTCGTTCACTTCCTGTTGGGGCCAGCCACCGTGGCGCTGGCGGTTCCCCTTTACCAGCAGTTTTCCCGCTTGCGCCAACTCTGGTTGCCGGTATCCATTTCCCTGTTGTGCGGTGTCTTGATTGCAGCGGGCAGTTCCATCGGGCTTGCCTGGCTGCTTGGCGGCTCCACGGAAATCCAGATGTCTCTGGCGCCCAAATCCGCCACGGCGCCGGTTGCCATGGGGATTTCGGAAACCATTGGAGGCATCCCGTCCCTGACCGCTGTTCTGGTAGTGGCCACAGGTATTGTTGGCGCCGTGCTCGGCACCAAGCTGTTTGAATGGATGCGCATCACCGACGACAGTGTGAAGGGTATTGCCATGGGCGTCGCGGCCCATGGCATAGGTACGGCACGGGCGTTTCAGGTCAGTTCCCAGATGGGGGCTTTCTCTGGGTTGGCCATGGCGTTGTCGGCGTTTGCGACGGCGTTGATTGTGCCGTGGTTGGTGGATCTACTCGGTATTTAACCTGGCAGCAGGAGGTAAAGTGGTCATTATCAGGATGTTAATCGTGGTCTTTTCGGCGCTGATATTCGTTGGAGCATGGGGCACTGCCAATGCGCAGCAAAGCGTGGAGTCGCAAGACGACAACGTCATCAAGGTGACGTCGCCCCGACTTGAGAGAGAGCTCTACGAGACCCCTGCAGCGGTTTCCGTGACCAATGCACCGGATATCCGGGAGGGCCAACAGAGGCTGCAACTGGACGAGTCCCTGGATACTGTTCCCGGGCTGTTCTTCCAGAACCGCTACAACTTCGCCCAGAATCTGCGGCTGTCCACCCGCGGTTTTGGCGCCCGGGCACCGTTCGGCATTCGCGGCATTCGCATCCAGGTGGATGGTATCCCCTACACTTTGCCCGATGGGCAATCTCAGATCGACGCGGTGGACCTGGACTCGGCACAGCGCATTGAAGTGATTCGCGGGCCGTCGTCGGTTCAGTACGGTAACGCCTCGGGCGGAGTGATCGACATTACCACGGCCCGGGGAGACGAACGGCCGCCGGGCGCACGCCTGCGTCAGGACGTGGGAAGCAACGACTATTACAAAACCACGTTCCAGGCCAATGGAAGTGAGGGGGCGACGAGTGGTATCGCAACTGCGTCCTGGCTCAACTACAACGGCTACCGCGATCAGAGCCAGGTTGAGAAAGGTCTTTTCAATGGGCGGGTGTCCCATGATTGGGGAGCAGACCAGCGTTTAACGGCCACCTTCAACGCCTTGCACACGCCGAAAGCAGAAGACCCGGCCGGCCTGACAGCGAGCCAGGTGGAACAGGATCGCCGCCAGGCGACGGCCAATGCCGAACGGCTTGACGCCGGTCAGGATGTAGACCAGCAGACGCTCGGATTGCTGTATGAAACTGGCGAAATGGGTTCTGGAGACCTGGCCATCAGTACTTTTTTCACGCGCCGTGATTTTGCCCAGCAATTGCCGTTCCCCGGCCCCAGCCGGATTGCCTACGACCGGCAGTTTTATGGCGTCAGTACGGACTACCAGCAGGGCAGCGAGGTAGCGGGCCTTCCGCTGACCTGGGTCGTGGGCGCGGATCTTCATCGCCAGGTTGATGAACGCCGGCGCTATTCGGTGTCGTTTGACGGTGATGTCACCGGACAGACCCAGGACGAAACCCAGAACGGCACTACCGCCGCGGTGTTTGCCCAGGGTGATCTGGCATTGACGGAGCGCCTGAACGTGTCTCTGGGCACCCGGTTTGATCGCTTGCGGCTATCGGTGGACGATCACAGGACCAGCGACGGCGACGATTCCGGTAGCCGCACCTATCGGGAATTCAGCGGCTTTGCGGGAGTCAGCTATCGGTTGGCGCCACGCCAGCAGTTCTACGCCACGGTGGGCACAGCCTTTGAAGCGCCCACCTTCACAGAATTTGCCAATCCTGACGGCAGCGGTGGCTTCAATCCCGACATTGAGCCCCAGCAGGCGCTTAACCGGGAAGTTGGTATACGCGGCGGCCTTGGCCAAGGGATCCGTTACGACCTGGCGCTGTTCTCCATCCGGGTGGACGACGAAATCCTGCCCTACGAGATCAATAACCGTACCTTCTACGAAAACGCCGGTCGCACAGAAAGGAATGGGGTCGAGTTCGGCCTGCAGTGGGACATCTCCTACACCTGGCGGGTAACCAGTGCCGTGACCCTGGCGGACTACACACTCAAGGACTTCACCGACGAGCAGGGCAATGACGCCGATGGCAATCGCCTGCCGGGGTTGCCGCAGGAGCAATGGGTTACGGAAGTGGAGTGGCGCGGTGACGGGCAGCGGTTTGCTGCCCTGGAATGGCAGTACGTTGGTGATTTGTACGCCGAGAACAGCAACCAGACCAGGGTCAGCGACTACTGGCTGCTGGGGATCCGGGCCGGTGATACCGTTCGCCTGGGCAATCAGAACCTCAGCGTCTACGGTGGTATCCGCAATCTGCTGGATGAGGATTACTTCAGCAACATCCGCATCAACGCCAACGCAGACAGGCCCATCGAAGATCGCGGATACTATGAACCCGCGCCCGGCAGAACTTTTTATGCCGGGCTGGAGTGGGCGTTCTGACAATCAATGGCCACATTCAATCCGCGTCGTCCGGCTCCCGTTCCGGACAGTGGCATTCTTCCATGACCACGCCGTCATCGACACTTTCCAGGTGCACATCAAAGCCCCACAAACGATGCACGTGACGAAGCACCTCGTCGGTGTCGTCGCCAAGTGGAACCCGGTCGACGGGAATGTGCCGCAGGGTGAGTGAACGATCCCCCCTGACATCCACGTTCCATACCTGGATATTGGGTTCTCGGTAGCTCAGGTTGTATTGCCGTGCCAGCTTTTCCCGAAGGCTGCGGTAGCCAGGGTCATCGTGGATGGCGGTGATTCTGTAGACGTCTTCCTCGTCATCGTTCTGAATGGCAAAAAGCTTCAGGTCCCTCATTACTTTTGGGGACAGGAACTGCTGGATGAAGCTCTCATCCTTGAAATTCTTCATGGCGAAATGCAGGGTTTCCAGCCAATCAGAACCCGCAAAGTCCGGAAACCATTCCCGATCCTCGTCGGTGGGGTTTTCACAGATCCGACGCAGGTCAGTAAACATCGAAAAACCCAGGGTGTAGGGGTTGATGCCCGAATACCAGGGGCTGTCAAAAGGTGGCTGGTAAACCACAGCCGTATGACTTTGCAGGAACTCCATCATAAAGCCGTCGTTCACAAGGCCCTTGTCGTACATCCGGTGCAGCAGGGTGTAATGCCAGAAAGTGGCCCAACCCTCGTTCATGACCTGGGTCTGGCGCTGCGGGTAGAAGTACTGGCCCAGCTTGCGAACGATACGGATGATTTCCCGTTGCCAGGTCTCCAGCAGTGGTGCGTTCTTCTCGATGAAGTAGAGGATGTTCTCCTGGGGTTCCTCCGGGTAGCGCTTCTTGCGACTCACCGGGTCGTCGTCCTCGCCCAGTTTTGGGATGGTGCGCCAAAGATCGTTGAGCCGGCGCTGTTGGTATTCCTCACGCTCTTTTTGCCGGCGCAGTTCCTCGGCGGCGGAGATCGGAGCGGGGCGCTTGTAGCGGTCAACGCCGTAGTTCATCAGGGCGTGGCCGGAATCCAGGATTTCTTCAACCGCATCAAGGCC
>PBRG01000065.1 GCA_002726615.1 Marinobacter sp. | reverse complement strand
CCCTTGATTTCCATACCCTCGGTCAGGGTTTCCAGCAGAGCTTCACGCTCGGCACTGTTTTCAGCTTCCAGAACGGCGCGGCGGGAAACAACCACGTTGTTACGCTTCTGGTCGAGCTTGATAACCTTGAATTCGAGTTCCTTGTTCTCCAGGTGCGCGGTATCGCGAACCGGACGAACATCTACCAGTGAGCCCGGCAGGAAGGCACGGATGCCGGCCAGATCCACGGTGAAACCACCCTTGACCTTGCCATTGATAACACCCTTAACCACTTCTTCAGCTTCGAAGGACTTCTCGAGCACCTTCCAGGCTTCTGCGCGCTTGGCTTTTTCACGGGACAGACGGGTTTCACCGAAGCCGTCTTCCACAGCGTCGAGAGCTACGTCAACAACGTCGCCGATAGCAACTTCCAACTCGCCTTTTTCATTGAGGAACTGGGAGGCGGGGATAACACCTTCGGACTTCAGTCCGGCGTTAACGGTGACCCAGTCGTTATCGACGTCTACAACGGTTCCCTGGACGATGGAACCTGGTTGCATGTCAATTTCTTTTAGGCTTTCTTCAAAAAGATCCGCAAAGCTCTCGCTCATTATGTGTCCTATGTGATCAACGCAAGTTTACTCCGTGCTACCAGCAACACGGTCTGTTAGTTTCAATCCGGATCCAGCCAGTGGCTGGCCGATAACGCCGGATCCGGAATTTCAACAACAAAAAGGTGTAGTCAGGCCTGGCCTGCTGCGGCCATAACCCTGACTAGCACCTCTTCTATACTCAACCCCGTCGAATCAATGACTTGCGCATCGTCTGCAGGCTTGAGCGGGGCGGCGGCGCGGTTCATATCCCGCTCATCGCGCACCCGTATCTCCTTTAAAAGGGCGTCAATATTAACATCGACCCCGGCGTCCTTCAACTGGCTGTAGCGTCTTTGCGCACGCTCTTCGGCACTGGCTGTCAGGAAGATCTTCACCGGCGCATCCGGAAACACCACCGTTCCCATGTCACGGCCGTCCGCAACCAGCCCGGGAGGCTTCTGGAAATCGCGCTGGCGCTGCAACAGCGCGTCGCGCACCGGCTGCATGACAGCCACTTTCGATGCATTATCGCCACAGGTCTCTGTACGTATATTTGCGGTGACGTCAACACCAGCCATCAGCACCTTTGCCGGCTCACCTGGAGGCGTTGGCTCAAACGCCACATCAAGGTTGGCGGCGACGTTTACCAGGGACGGCTCGTCATCCAGGGACACGCCCTGTCGCTCTGCCGCCAGCGCGGTGAGGCGATAAAGCGCACCGCTATCCAGCAGGTGCCATCCCAGCCGGCGGGCGAGCATCTGGGTAATGGTGCCCTTACCGGAGCCGCCAGGGCCATCCACGGTAATAACCGGAGCCTTGCCTTCAGCCATTATTCAGCCCCTTCGGCGGCAATATTGATGCCTGTCTGCTTCGCCAGCTCCACAAAGCCCGGGAATGAGGTGGACACATTGGCACAATCGGTGACCTCGATATCCCCTTCTGCCCGCAGGGAGGCGACGGAGAACGCCATGGCAATACGGTGGTCCCCGTGGCTGTTCACGGTTCCGGCGGTCATCGTCTGCCCACCATCAATGATAATACCGTCTGGAGTCACGGTGGTTTCCACTCCGAGCGCGGTCAAGCCGTCAGCCATCACCTGAATGCGATCACTTTCCTTGACGCGGAGCTCCTCAGCGCCGCGCAGAACAGTTCTACCCTCGGCGCAGACTGCGGCAATGAACAGCACGGGGAATTCATCGATTGCCAGCGGAACCTGATCCTCGGGGATGTCGATACCCTTGAGTTCGGCGGAACGGACGCGAAGATCAGCGACCGGCTCCCCACCAATCACGCGCTCTTCGAGGACCTCTATATTGGCCCCCATCATGCGCAGAATATTAATCACCCCAACCCTCGTCGGGTTCATGCCAACGTGGCGGATGGTCAAGTCGGAATCCGGTGCGATACTCGCCGCAACGAGGAAAAACGCTGACGAAGAGATATCCGCAGGTACGTCTATGGCGGTGGCGGTCAACGAGCCGCCACCGGTCACACTGGCCGTCGCGGTATCTCGATGCACGTGATAACCAAAGCCTTCCAACATGCGCTCAGTGTGATCCCGGGTAGGAGCTGGCTCGGTAACGGAGGTTACGCCCTCGGCATAGAGACCGGCGAGTAGCAGGCAGGATTTCACCTGGGCGCTGGCCACCGGCATTTCATAATGGATACCGGTTAGCGCGTGCCCACCTCGGATTTTCAAAGGCGGCCGCCCGCCCTCGGCGGTATCAATCACCGCACCCATCGCTCTCAAAGGATCCGCCACACGCCCCATTGGACGCTTGGACAGACTTTCATCACCGGTGAGTTCGGAGTCAAACGGTTGCGCCGCGAGCAAACCGGAAAACAGGCGCATGGCGGTACCTGAATTACCCAGGTACAAAGGGCCGCGCGGCGCCTGGAGCCCGTTGATACCAACGCCGTGAATGCGCACAAAGCCTTCGTCCGGCCCTTCAATGGTCACACCCATATCGCGGAACGCCTGCAGGGTCGCCAGGCTATCCTCTCCTTCGAGGAAGCCCTTCACCTCCGTGATACCGTCGGCAAGGGCGCCCAGCATGATGGATCGATGGGAAATGGACTTATCGCCCGGCACGCGTATCTCGCCGGAAATCCGGCCGCCAGGTTGAAGACGGAACGTTACCTGTTTCTGACTGTTTTTTGTCACGTAAGCCTGTCCTGAAAGCATCTTTGAAAAATGTTCCCGCGCCGCCTTGGCGCGACTGAAAACCCGCAACAGAGTTGCACTGTCCTGATCGGCGATGGCGGTACGAAGCTGATCCAGATCGTGGGTAAAATGATCAATTACCCGCAACACCGCATCCCGGTTTGAGAGAAAAATATCGTGCCACATCACCGGGTCGCTCGCTGCTATTCGAGTGAAGTCCCGGAAGCCGCCGGCTGCGTAGCGGAAAATATCCAGATTCTCGTCCTCGCCCGCCAGGGTATCCACTAGCGAGAATGCAATAAGATGAGGAAGATGACTGGTGGCGGCCAACACCTCGTCGTGATAGGCCACCGACATGGTCAGAACCGTTGCACCACAGCCTTCCCACAATGCCCTGAGCTTTTCCAGGTCGGGCTGACCAACATTCTTCGCCGGCGTGAGTATAACCTTGTGATTAGCAAACAACTCGGGGTTGGCCGCGCGAATGCCGCTTTTTTCGGAACCGGCGATGGGATGACCTGGTATCACTTTCGCGGGTAGATCGCCAAACACCTCTCGCACATCGTTAACAAAACTGGTCTTGGTGCTGCCAACGTCCGTTAACACGGCGTTTTCGCCAAGATGGGGTCTGATTTCCGCCAGCACCGCCCGCGTTGCCTTAACCGGCACCGCCAGCACCACAAGGTCGCTGCCGGCCACTGCGTCAGCAACCGACCCGGCGGCTTCATCAATAATGCCCAATTCCCTGCCAAGCGCCAATTCGTCTGCACGCTTGTCAGCACCCACAACGGTAACCGCTAGGCCATTGTCGCGGATCGCTTTGGCCAGAGAACCACCGATCAGCCCAAGGCCAATGACAGCAACACGCTGGAACAGTGGCTGAACCTCGGACACGTTATTCTCCCCGTCCGCTGGACGCATCCAGTGCACGGGCCAAAGCTTCGATAAACCGTGCATTTTCTTCCGGCAAGCCAATCGACACCCGCAGATGCCTGGGCAGGCCGTAGCCACCAACCGGCCTGACAATCACACCCTGCTCCAGTAGCGACTGATTGATGTCAGCCGCCTGATCGCCCACATCCACAGCAATAAAGTTGCCGGCAGACGGAATGTATTCAAGCCCCATTTCGTTAAAGGCAGACTCAAGCTGTTTCATCCCGACTGCATTCACTTCACAGGAGCGCCGCAGGTAGTCTTCATCGCTCAACACGGCCGTCGCGGCCACCAAGGCTAGAGAATCCACATTAAAAGGCTGACGTACTCGATTGAGAACATTGGCAATCTCCGGAGAACTGACACTGTAGCCAGCCCGCAGCGATGCCAGGCCCCAGGCCTTGGAGAACGTCCTGGTAACAATCAGGTTCGGATAGCGCTCGAGCAACAACAGGCCATCCACATAGCCCTCACCCTGCAGGTATTCGCAGTAGGCTTCGTCCAGAACCACCACAACCCTGGAGGGAATACGAGCCAGGAACGACTCGATCGCCTCAGCACCATGAACCGTGCCCGTGGGGTTGTTGGGGTTGGCCACAAACACCAGCGCGGTGCGATCCGTTATCGCTTCCACCATGGCATCAAGGTTGTGGCCGTAGTCCCTGGCAGGTACCGCCACGCCTTTGGCACCGATCGCCTGGGTAACAAGCGGGTATACCGCAAAGGCGTATTGGGAGAACACCACTTCTGAGGAGGCATCTGCAAAGCACCGAGTGATCACTTCCAGCACATCGTTGGAACCGTTGCCAAGGGTAATCTGCGAGGGCGTCACGCCGTACCGGGCAGACAATGCCTGCTTAAGATCAAACCCGTTGCCATCGGGGTAGCGACAGAGCTCGTCCAGGGCGCCCTTCACCGCCGCCAGCGCCTTTGGGCTGGGCCCAAGAGGGTTTTCGTTGCTGGCCAGCTTGATGATGTTTTCGGGCTTCAGGCCCAGCTCCCTGGCCAGCTCATCAATGGGTTTGCCCGGCTGGTAGGGGGATAGCGCCTGCACGCCTTTGACCGCCAGACTTTGGTAATCAATCGACATTTCGACCTTCCTCAGCCATTTGCGTTTCTGTCACAGGACCCCAATGGGATAGGACCCCAGGCGCTTCAGCTCGACCGCCTCTTCATCGATCTCTGACAGCACCTTGCTGACCTGTGCATCGTCCACATGACCTTCAAAATCGATGTAGAACACGTAGGCCCAGGTACCGCTGGGCGATGGGCGAGTTTCGATACGGGTCAGGCTCAGACCATGTTTGTGAAACGGCTCAAGCAACTGATACAAAGCGCCGGGCTTGTTGCGCATGGACACCAGAATGGACGATTTATCGTTGCCACTCGCTGGCACTTCCTCGCGGCCGATGATCAGGAACCGGGTGGTGTTGTCCGGTCGGTCTTCGATACTGGTCGCCAGCATTTCCAGGCCATACAGTTCCGCCGCCATATCACCTGCAATCGCGGCGGTTCCGGGCTCTTCCGCTGCCCGTCTCGCGGCTTCGGCATTACTGCTGACCGTAACCCGCTCGATACCGTAGCGATGGGTATCCAGCCACTGCCGGCATTGGGCAAATGACTGCTGATGGGAATAGATACGGACAATGTCCTGCCCCTGGTGTTTTGGCGATACCATCAGGTGGTGATGGATCCGCAACTGAACTTCGCCGCAGATCTTCAATGGCGAGGACATAAACATGTCAAGAGTATGGTTGATCATGCCTTCCGTGGAGTTCTCCACCGGAACCACACCATAGTGGGCTGCGCCGGATTCCACTTCACGGAACACCGCATCGATGGCCGGCAAAGGCACGCTGACCACAGAGTGTCCAAAATGCTTGAGCGCCGCCGCCTGGGTAAAGGTGCCAATCGGTCCGAGAAAAGCGATGTGCATCGGTTTTTCCAGCGCCAGGCATGCAGACATGATCTCCCGGAACAGTCGAGCCATCTCCTCGCCGGACAGCGGGCCGGGATTACTCTCCTTTATACGCCTCAATACCTGAGCTTCGCGCTCTGGACGGTAGAAGAACACATCCTCACCCGGGTTGGCCTCCATTTTCACGCGGGCCACTTCCTGGGCACATTCCGCACGCTTGCTGATCAGGTCCATGATTTCCTGATCCAGGCGATCAATATCGACCCTCAACTGCCCGAGACGGGCCTGCTCATCACTCATGATCAGCCCCGCTCCTTCGCAAACACGGTCATGTAGTCAATCAACGCGTCGACACCGGCCTCTGGCATGGCGTTGTAGACGCTGGCTCGCATACCACCTACGGAGCGGTGACCTTTGAGATTCAGCAACCCCCTCTCATTCGCACCTTTCAGGAACGCACTGTTGAGCGCGTCATCTGCGAGGGTGAACGGTATATTCATCCAGGAGCGGAAGCGTGGGGATATCGGGTTGGCGTAGAAATCATTCTCATCAATAAAACCATACAGCTTGCTGGCTTTACGACGATTGACCTCACCCATGGCCGTAACACCGCCCTGCTCTTTCAGCCATTTGAACACCAGGCCTGCCAGATACCAGGAATATGTAGCCGGCGTGTTGTACATGGAATCATTATCCGCAATCACCTGATAGTTCATCATCGTCGGCGTGATCTTGAGCGCCTTGCCCAGCAGATCCTTGCGGATGATGACGACCACCAGGCCGGATGGACCGATGTTCTTCTGCGCGCCGGCATAGATCAGGCCGAACTTCGAGACATCCAGTGGGCGTGACAGCATGGTGGACGACATATCCGCCACCAACGGCACAGAACCGCTCTCCGGCACAAAATCGAACTCCAACCCACCAATGGTTTCATTGGGCGTGTAATGCAGGTAGGCCGCGCTGGCATCCGTAGCCCAGGCTTCCTGATCGGGAATGCTGGCAAAGCCATTCGATTCGCTGCTTGCCACAACATTGACCTTGCCATAACGGCTGGCCTCGGCGATGGCTTTCTTCGACCAGATACCCGTGTTCACGTAGTCCGCAGACGCCTTGTCGCCAAGCAGGTTCAAGGGAATGGTCGAGAACTGGCTGGAAGCACCACCCTGCATGAAGAGTACGGCGTAATCATCTGAAACGCTGGCCAATTCCCGAAGGTCTTTCTCGGCTGTTTCGGCGATTTCCACGAACTCGTCACTGCGATGGCTCATTTCCATCACGGACATGCCGGTGCTGCGCCAGTCCAGCATCTCTTCCCGTGCCTGCTGCAAAACGGGCTCCGGCAAGGTTGCCGGGCCTGCACAAAAATTATACGCCCTGCTCATGATCCTGTGATCTCTCAAATCCTGCCAATATAGGATGCCGGCTTATTCCTCGCCGGCAATCGCCTGCATCACCTGCGTTGTCCGAGCTACCGCCATCCTGTGCAGCAGGCGCTTCTTCGCCGTCGACCTCTTCGGCATCGGTTTCGGCAATACGCTCAACACCCACAAGGCGCTCGTCTTCCTGGCTCAGTTTGATCAGGCGAACACCCTGGGTGTTCCGGCTCAGAACCGATACTTCGTCGGTGCGGGTACGCACAAGTGTGCCCTTGTCCGAGATCAGCATCATCTCGTCGCCTTCAAACAGCTGCAACGCCGTGACCAGATTACCGTTACGCTCGGAACACTGCATGGCAATAACGCCCTGGCTGCCCCGGCTGTAGGTCGGAAACTCGTCGAAGGTGGTGCGTTTACCGTAGCCGTTTTCACTCGCCGTCAGCAGAACCGCGTCTTCCTGCGGAATGATCAGCGACACAACGTGATGCCCTTCCGGCATTCTGATGCCACGCACACCTCGGGCCGTACGGCTCATCGGACGTACCGCCTCCTCGTTGAAGCGAACGGCCTTGCCCGCCGAGGAGAACAGCATGACTTCCGCATCGCCCTTGGTGATGGCCGTACCAATCAGGGTGTCACCCTCGTCCAGCGACAGGGCAATCAGGCCGTTGCTGCGCGGACGGGAGAAATTTGGCAACGGCGTTTTCTTGACCACACCAGCCGAGGTGGCCATCAGCACGTACTGATCTTCCGGATAGTCACGAACCGGCAGGAAGGTGGTAATACGCTCCCCGTCTTCCAGCGGCAGGATGTTGACCATTGGGCGACCGCGGGATGCGCGGCTTGCCCGGGGAATCTCGAATACCCGCAACCAGTACACCTTGCCCCGGTTGGAGAAGCAGAGAATGGTGTCGTGGGAGTTCGCTACCAACAGTTTCTCGACGAAATCTTCGTCTTTCATCGACGTGGCGGCCTTGCCACGACCACCACGGCGCTGTGCCTGATAGTCTTCGACTGCCTGGGTCTTGGCGTAACCACCGTGGGAGATGGTCACCACCAGGTCTTCTTCGTCGATCAGATCGGCGATGGTCAGGTCCCGTTTGGAGCTGGTGATTTCGGTCAGACGGTTATCGCCAAACTCGCTCACCACAGCTTCCAATTCCTCTCGGATCACCTGCATCAGGCGGTCCGGATCGCCCAGGATTTCCAACAGGTCGGCGATCTTCTCGAGAATGTCCTTGTACTCGTTCTGTAGCTTTTCGGTCTCAAGACCGGTCAGGCGGTGCAGACGCAGGTCCAGGATCGCCTGGGCCTGCTCTGGCGACAGATGGTACAGGCCATTGCGCAGGCCAAAAATCTCCGGCAGGTCGTCAGGGCGGCAGGCATCTTCACCCGCCCGCTCAAGCATCGCCAGAACATCACCCGGCGCCCACCCCTGGGCCATCAGCTTTTCTTTTGCCTCGGCCGCCGCCGGAGACGCCTTGATCAGCGCGATGATTTCATCAATGTTCGCCAATGCGACCGTAAGGCCTTCCAGAATATGGCCACGTTCGCGGGCTTTGCGCAGTTCGTAGATGGTACGGCGGGTAACCACTTCGCGGCGATGCCGGACAAACGCGTCCAGCATTTCCTTGAGGTTCAGGATCTTCGGCTCGCCGTTGATCAGGGCGACCATGTTGATGCCGAAAACGGTCTGAAGCTGGGTATGGGCAAAGAGGTTGTTGACGATAACGTCCGGGTTCTCACCTCGACGCAGCTCAATCACCACCCGGATGCCTTCCTTGTTGGACTCGTCCCGCAGCTCGGAAATACCTTCCAGACGCTTCTCTTTAACCAGTTCCGCAATCTTTTCGATCAGCCGTGCCTTGTTCAGCTGGTACGGCAACTCGTTGATGATGATGGCGTCACGGTTGGTCTTCTTGTCGTGCTCAATTTCATGGCGGGCGCGGATATAGATGCGCCCCCGGCCGGTACGATAGGCTTCCACAATCCCAGCGCGACCGTTGATGATGCCCTGGGTGGGGAAGTCCGGCCCCGGGATGTGTTCCATGAGATCGTCAACGGTCATGTCGGGGTTGTCGATCAGAGCGAGACAGCCGTTAACGACTTCCGTCAGATTGTGGGGCGGAATATTGGTAGCCATACCCACGGCAATGCCCGAGGAACCGTTTACCAGCAAGTTGGGAATCCGCGTGGGCAGTACGTCCGGAATCTGTTCGGTGCCATCGTAGTTGGCCACGAAATCCACGGTTTCCTTGTCCAGATCCGCCAGCAGGGAGTGGGCAATCTTCTCCATGCGGATCTCGGTATAACGCATGGCAGCCGCGTTGTCGCCGTCGATGGAGCCAAAGTTACCCTGACCATCCACCAGTGGGTACCGCAGGGAAAACGGCTGGGCCATACGAACAATGGTGTCGTAGACCGCCGAGTCACCGTGGGGGTGGTACTTACCGATGACGTCACCCACTACACGGGCGGATTTCTTGTAGGCCTTATTCCAGTCGTTGTTGAGTTCGGACATGGCGAACAGTACGCGGCGATGCACTGGTTTAAGGCCGTCGCGCACGTCTGGAAGTGCCCGCCCGACGATGACGCTCATGGCGTAATCGAGATAGGACTGTTTGAGCTCGTCTTCAATATTTACCGGCAGGATCTCTTTGGCTAACTCACCCATCGAGAAAGGTTCCTTTGCATTTGCTGGAAGTCGTTTCAGGGCCCTTCACAGCGCCCCATAGTTATTCTTTAACAAGCGGCCGATACTACCACATTCAACCCCTTAGCGGGGGATATGGCAGTGGCCGTCAGTCAAAAACCACAGTCTTGTTTTCGTAGGCGATCACACGGTCTTCAATGTGCGCCCGCAGCCCCCGGGACAGGGCATTCTTCTCCACGTCCTTGCCCAGACGCACCATATCCTCAATGGAGTCGCTATGGCTGATGCGAATTACCTCCTGTTCGATAATGGGGCCTTCGTCCAGATCCTGCGTTACGTAGTGGCAGGTGGCGCCTATCAACTTCACACCCCGGCTGTACGCCTGGTGATATGGCCGAGCGCCGGCAAAGGATGGCAAAAAGCTGTGGTGGATATTGATAACTTTGCCTGCGTACTTTTCACACAGGTCCGCAGGCAGTATCTGCATGTATCGGGCTAGAACAACCACATCAGCGTCGTACCCTTCGATCAAACCATCCACTTCGCCGAAGGCTTCATCGCGATTGTTCTGATTCACCGGAATATAGTGGTAGGGTATTTCATGCCACTCCACCATGCGCCGGAGGTCTTCGTGATTGGAAATAACCGCTACGATCTCAGCGTTGATTTCCCGGCTGTGCCAGCGATGGAGCAGGTCCGCCACGCAGTGGGATTCCTTGCTGCACATCAGGATCACTTTCTTGGGCCGGGCCGAATCAGCAATGTGCCAGTTCATATTGAACTCGCGGGCAATCGGCTCAAAGGCCGTGCGGAACTGGTCCAGGCCAAAGGGGATCGAACTGGCCTTGATTTCATGCCGCATGAAGAACCACCCGGTCTGGGTGTCGGAATGGTGGCTCGCCTCTGTAATCCAGCCATTGTAGGTCGACAGAAAGTTACTGACCTTGGCAACGATCCCCACCCGGTCCGGGCAGGAAATCACAAGACGATAGGTATGCTCCATGGAAGCCTTTCCTTAATCTGATCCGGGATCACGGGCGCGCGACTTCACACCCTCAAAAATGACCGGCTATGATAGCTTATCTGAGCACCAGAAACGAGGCACAGAAACATGGATAGACTCCCCCTACAGGTACGTACCCGAAAAGCCCTCGCGGGCCGCTCACTGGCCGCGAGAATGATGATCACCCTGATGCCGCTCCTACCTCTGCAGCCGGTGACTGCAGAGGCCATTCTTGAGGGAGAACGCCACCACCCGGTGCAGGCCAGTAACGGCATGGTGGCCACCAGCCATACCCTGGCAACGGAAGTCGCATTGAACGTGCTGAAGAACGGCGGCAATGCGATGGATGCTGCCGTTACGGCGGGATTCGCCCTGGCGGTCACCCAGCCGCGCTCCGGCAACATCGGCGGCGGCGGATTTATGCTCTACGCTCCGGGCAACGGCGACGCGGTGGAGGCCATCGACTATCGGGAGAAAGCACCGGCTGCTGCCACCGAAACCATGTTCCAGGACGACGATGGGAACGTGGTCGAGAATCGCAGCCGCTTTACCCACAAAGCATCCGGCGTGCCCGGCACCGTCGCCGGCCTTGCGCTGGCCCTTGAGCGCCACGGTACGCTGTCGCTGGAACAGGCCCTGGCCCCGGCGATCAAACTGGCGCGGGAAGGCTTTATTGTACCCCCACGCTTCACCGAGGGCCTGGAACAGGCGCAGGAACGACTGCAGCGCTGGCCGGCGACTCTCGCAACCTTCTATAAAGAGGACGGCTCTCCGTGGCAGCCAGGTGACCGATTTCGGCAACCGGAACTCGCCGATACCCTTCAACGCATTGCTGATCAAGGCATCGATGGCTTCTATCAGGGCAAAACCGCGCAGCTCATCGTGGAGGAGATGGAACGCAACGACGGCCTGATCACACTTCAGGACCTTAAGAACTACCAGCCCAGGATCCGCCAGCCGGT
>PBRG01000028.1 GCA_002726615.1 Marinobacter sp. | reverse complement strand
CTGGGCGTGTTCCTCCCGATCTGGGACCTGGGGGCCGCCGCCATGGGGCGGGGCTGAGTGCCAGCGGCACGGGTTTCAGAGGCCAGCGGATTGGCGATGTCGCGCAGGTTCCGCTTTGCGGTGGTGCTGGCCGTACTTGGAGTGCTCTGGTGGTTCCTGCTCGGCGTGTTGGAACGAGAAAGCCGAAATGCCGAAGAACGGGCCGCCAACATGGTGATCGGCCAGCTCAGATCGGCCCTGGTGATCAAGGGTGCAGAGGTAATGCTGAGCCGTGACGGCCGTCTTGCTGAGCACAGGGGCATCAACCCGTTTGAGCTGGTGGAGCACCAGTGGGGTAATTACGCTGGGCGATGCCAGGGCGAGGAACTGGCGCCGGCAACCTGGTGTTTCCGGGTAAGCGAACAAAAAGAAACAGAATACGGGCCCAAAGGCTGGTTAATTTATAAACCGGGGCAGCCGATAACCATAGACAGTCGGCAAGCCAACCAGGAGCAGCCTCTGGCCTGGGCAGTGACAACGGAATTTGCAGACCGCAACGGGAATGGTGNGCGGGAGCANGAAGAACGGCTGACGGGGNTAAAACTNGCCCCGGTGTCGTTGACAGAAGAAGCAGCGCAAACNCAGGATGCGCANCGCTGACCAGACGGANGAATGNAACCGTAAAGAGGNCGANGNNATGAANCGGGATATGCAGNNNGAANAAACANCAGGGNTTCACCCTNATNGAGCTGGTGGTNGTNATNGCCATNCTNGCGATNTTGGCNGCGTTNGCANTGCCACGNTTNGCNCAGCTNTCNGAGCAGGCNCATCAGTCCAGNATTCGCGCNACTGCNGGNGCCCTGGCAGCGGGNGTGGCNNTGGCNAAAACCCAGTGGGTATCNAACGGCTTCACCGCNGCNGAAACGNATGTGGTGGGCTTTGGNAACGACAANGTNGATGTCAGTGATGANGGCTGGCCGACNTCCGTTGCNTCAGACGATACCNGNNCCACNATGGATGCCACCAAGTGCGAGGAAGTCTGGCTGGGTGTTNTGCANTCCAANGCNCCCACNGTNAANGGNACCAATCCNGAATACGNNATATCGATNANCNGCGGANACTGNGTNTTCACCTATCANNCNGACAACCAGNGCAGCACCATTGCGTANGATGCNGANACTGGNGAAATAACCACAACCATTAACTGATAAACCTCNAAGCCAACNGGCGATAAAAACGGAGTANNACCATGAAAGCGATGACAGCNATTGCGGCAAGAAAAGAAAAAGGTTTCACCCTGATCGAGCTGGTCATGGTGATTGTTATTCTGGGGATTCTGGCGGCGTTTGCTTTGCCGCGGTTTGCGGATTTAGGCAATGAAGCACGAACTGCAACGGTAGAAGGTGCTGCTGGAGCAGTAAAGTCGGCCGCGTCTATTGCTCATGCTCAGTGGCTTGCGGATGGCAACTCAGCAACCAGCGTAGACTTGGACGGTGTGACAGTCGCCATGTCTACTGAGGGGTATCCAGATTCCGTTGCCGCAACTGCAACACCATCGGGAATAACCGCAGCCGCCCAGATTGATGCGAATGATTTTACGTTTGATGAAAGCACTGGGGTATTCACTGTGACAGGTTTCACCCCAGCTACAGGCACTCAATGCCAGTTCACATATGATGAAACGACTGGTCGGGTTACCAGTATTCAGACTGGCGGATGCTGAATAACAGCTTAGTGCAGATGGTTTTCTTTTTAAGAACCGAAAGCAAATAGAAGGCCGTGTAAGCGAGGAATAAAAGAAAGATGAGAGCTCTGCGATCCTCTGGCTTCACCCTCGTTGAGTTGGTCATGGTCATCATCCTGATCGGAGTCCTTTCCGCTCTGGGCATAGGCCTGTTCGCCAGCCGCTCGGCCTTCTCCCCCCTGCTGGCCACCCAGCAACTTGCCTCCGCCACGCTGCTTGCCCAGCAGGCAGCGCTGGCGGGGAATCCTGCCAACACGCTCACAATCGAGCGCGATTCAAATGTTTTCCGGTTTGTGGTTGGTAGTGGCACCGGTAACGAGCGGACTTTTGAGGTCGCCCACGAGGGTGCCACTTTGGCTGTTGCCGGCAACACTCTTCCATTGACGGTGACATTCAATACTAAAGGCGCACCTTCTGCTGGCAATAACATGCAGTTCTCGTTTTCCGGTGAAAGCACTTTTCAAACCTGCCTGAGCTCTTTGGGCGCCGTCTACGCCGGAAGTTGCCAGTCATGAGAGCACGTCATGGTGGCGCAACACTTGTGGAGCTGGTGATCACGATCGTGATCATTGGTGTTGCCATAGCCGGAGTGGTGGGGGCTTTCTCCCTGATCGCAGGCCGCAGCGCCGATCCGTTGAACCAGAC
The DNA here is from genome assembly GCA_002726615.1 of Marinobacter sp. Lineage (GTDB taxonomy): Bacteria > Pseudomonadota > Gammaproteobacteria > Pseudomonadales > Oleiphilaceae > Marinobacter. The sequence continues at coordinate 5,900 of PBRG01000028.1, read as the reverse complement.
CCGCGCCGTGGCGCTTGCGCAGCTCTATATGGATGAAATTCTCAGCCGAAAGTACGATGACAACACGCCCGTCGGGGGCGTTCCGAAGCAATCCGGCTGTACAATCAACACGGAGGAAGCTAGTCGGGCTGACTATGATGATGTCGACGATTACAACGCCATCGCCGACGCTGCGCCCGAAAATGCCGAAGGCACCCCACTGGCAGCGGATTACTCTGGCTTCCGGGTTTCAATCACCGTGGAGTGTGCAGGTGGGGAAGTGGGTCTGGCTCCGGCGGACGCCAAGCGAGTCGACCTGACAATCACCGATCCGGGTGGTCAGGGCTACAGTTTCTCTGTCTACAGGGCGAATTTCTGATGCACCAGCGAGCCGGTTTTACCCTGATCGAGTTGCTGATGGTCATTGTATTGCTTGGCATTGTTGCCACGGTGTCGGTCCGGTTTGTGAGCCTTTCAACTCAGGGTGCGCTGGATGTCAGCGCCCGCCAGCTCCGAGCCTTTCAGGGAGTGGTTGTATCAGAGCAAATCACCCGTGAGCTGAGGGAGGCGTTCGCTCTGTCGGTTCGGACTTCAGGTGATTGCATTGAGTGGTTGCCTCTGGAGGCGGGTACCAACTACGTCAGGCTTACCCGAGGCCCGGCATTTGACCAGATTGATGTCGCCGCCTTTGCGAACCTTCCCTCAGTGGGAACTACCCGCGCCGTGGTTTACGGGTATGGGACAACTACCGCCGATCTTTATAATGGCACCAATCCCGGTCCCGTCTCTCCTTTGATTTCGTCAATTGACAACACAGGGTCGCCAGCGAGCATCGAGCTCTCCTCTGGCCATCGGTTTACCTCCACATCACCCGCGCGCCGTTTGTTCGTGGTGGGTCAGCCCGTCAGTTTGTGTCGGAGTGGTCGCTTTCTTTATCGGTATAACGATTATTCGCCCAGCTCCACCCAGCCTTCACCGCCAACGGGGGACAGAGAGGTGTTGGCCGCCAATCTGGCCGGGAATGTGGATTTCCGGTATTTGCCGGCAACTCTCCAGCGGGCGGCGGTTGTTCAATTCGCTTTCACTTTGACCAGCGAGGATGGTTCGGAGGCAACGACTGTCAGCCAGGAGGTGCAAATCCGAAATGTACCCTGAACGAGGCATCAAACAGCAAATAGGGGCGGGGCTTCCGGTAGCGCTGTTCATCATCACGGTATTAGCACTCATTGTTACCAGCATGGCGCAACAGCAGGAGAGCTCGGGCGCTTCGGTCAGCCAGCAGATTCTCTCCCAGAGGGCCTTTTATGCAGCGGAGAGTGGTGCGCAGGTTGCCGTGGCGGAAGCGCTGTCAGGAAGCAGTTGTGGCTCTGTTTCTTCTTCGATCACTTTTTCCAACGGCGGCCTCTCAAACTGCTCCGCAGGTATAACCTGTACTTCGGTGCAAGCCGATATAGACGGTAGTCCGGCACCCGAAACCGTGTTTACGTTGCTCAGCAATGGTCAGTGTGGCAGCGGGCCTGAAGTTGCGTCCCGAACGATTGAGGTAAGAGTGCGATGAGGCAGTTCACGGCGCTGATAAGGTCTATCCTGGTTGTGATTCTGCTGGCCCCGTGCCTGGCCCATGCCTGGAAGATGGAAGCTGGCACTTTGGATCTCCCGGCCACATCGGGTGAAAATGAGCTGTTCTCTTTCAGCTTCAAGCAAACCTATGCCTCCCCGCCCATCGTTGTGGCCTTGCCAACGGATGATGGCCCTAACGCTTCCGCTTTACGGATCAGAAACGTCACTTCAACGGGGTTTGAGATAGCGCAGGTAGAGCCTTTCTCCGAGGATGGCCCGCACACCAATATGACGGTAAGTTACGTGGCCGTCGAGCCTGGCGTGCACCAATTGCCCGATGGCACTCGCATTGAAGCTGGTCTGCTAAGCACCCGGGAGAGCGGATCCGGGAGCAACAACAAGGATTTCGTCCAGTTTGGCGGTAACTCACAACAAGGGCAGAAAAACTGGGGAAGCTTCAACTTTTCTACCAGTTTTTCAACTACGCCCGTGGTCATTGGTGACGTTCAGACGATGACCAACGAAACGAATGCGGGTGTTCCGGATGAAGTTTCGCAACCTTGGTTTACAACAGTGTTCGATGCAGTGACATCGTCAGGGTTCAATTACGCTTTGGAGTTAAGTGAGGCTTTTGACGGCTCCGGTGGGAACAAATTCTACGACCTGGACAACGTCGAACAAATCGGGTTCATTGCCATTTCGCCTGCGACGGCCAGTTTCAGAGCGATTGGAAATATAAACGTTTTGTTCGAGTCCCAGAGTATTTTTAACGGTCCGCGTGGGTGGGATGACGGTTGCAGCAATTTCGTGTTCAACAACTCCTATGGTTCGGCGCCCATCGCGGTCGCCAGCAAAACCAGCCGGCTGGAGGAAGACGGCGGCTGGCTTCGGCAATGCCAGATTTCCAACTCCAGCATCGGATTGCTTATCGACGAGGACACCGCCCAGGACTCCGAGCGCAATCATGTCGTTGAGAGTGTCGGGCTGGTCGCTTTCTCTGAGCCTTTTGCCTACGACTCCGAGGTCCGGCCGCCTGAGCCTGAACCCCTGATGATGGAATCCCGCTCAGTGACTGTGAACCCTGGTGCCGTTACCCGGATTTCTTTCCAGCAGGTTTATCCGTCACCCCCGGCAGTGTTTGTTCTGAGCGACGACAATAATCCGGAACCATCAGCAGTTCGCATTCGCCAGATCAGTGAGGACGGCTTCGATGTCGTGCCGTTGGAGCCGCCCACACGCTACAGTGATGTAGGCGATCAGAACACGACGGTGCATTATCTTGCGGTGACCTATGGAGAACATACGTTTCCGGATGGAACGAGGCTTGAGGTTGGCCAGGTTCCGCTTCAATCGGAACAGGGGCGGTTTATTTCGGGTTCGGACTGGTCGCGCCTGAACTTTCTCACCGGATTTGGTGGAACACCGGTTTTCATCAGCAACATTCAAACCCTGGAGAACGAAACGTCGTCTCCCGGTGAACGATCGGTTCCCTGGTTGACGATGGCGCACGATCGCCTGGGAGCTTCGGGAATAGATCTTGCTATTGAGCGAGCTGAGACAACCTCGGGTTCTGTTGTGCGACCAGAGACGATCGCATATCTGGCAATTGAACCGGGCGTCATCGGTAGTTTTGTCGATAACGACGGTAGAACAGTTCTGTCTGAGGCCCAAATTACCCCGGACAACATTTCTGGAACGAACAGCTGTGACAGCGCACCCTTTTTGCAATCGTACCCCTCTCCGCCCCGCGTTGTCGGTTCTCAGTTGACCCGCGATGGTGGCGACGGTGGTTGGCTGCGCCGCTGCTCGGTATCCAACGATGCCGTTGAGCTGAAGATCGAGGAGGACTGGGCGAATGATCGGGATCTGAGCCACACCACCGAGCAAGCAGGGTTTCTGGCATTTTCCGGTGATTTTGTTGTCGACTTCTCTCTGCGCGCAGTCTATGGCCTCGAGGGGCCTCGGTGGCAAGGTGATCCCGGGGAGGTTGTCGAGCTTCGTGGAACGGGGTTGGACGGGCGAGCCGTCAATGGAGCGACGGCGGAACCAGCCAAAGTCTGCTATGGCGCCACCCTGTCGAGCGGCTCGTTCATAGACATCCCCCATGATGATGACTTGTCCGGCACCGATGAGCTTACCGTCATGGCCTGGATAAATGTCGATGCTTTCCCAACTGGCGGTGGCATCAAAACCATCGTGTCGAAAGACGAAAACTATGAGTACCACGTTGACAGCAACCGCGAGATTTACTGGTGGTGGACGAACGAATCCGGTGTTTCGCGATCCTTTACCTCGGGCTATCAACTGCCATTGAACACCTGGGTCCACACAGCCATCACCTACTCGAAACGAGATGGGGTACAGCGCATCGTTATTGACGGTGTGGAACGGGCGAGGCAGTCGTTTGCAGGTGAGTCGTTGCTCCTGAATGCTGATCCATTTCAGATAGGCGCCGATCAGGGGTTTGGCGGCCGAGAGTTTGAAGGCCAGATCGATGAGGTGCGCCTATACGCCCGAGCGCTATCCGATGCGGCCATTCTTCGCGAAGCGAATCGCAGTCGTCCCTGTGCCCAGGTTCTCGATCATTTCCGCATAACTGTGCCTGCGACCGCCAGCGTTTGTGCGCCCGTCGATGTCAGAATTCAGGCAGAGGATGCCGGCGACAACGTGCTCACGGGTTATCAAGGTACCATGCGGATCACGACAAGTGCCGGCCATGGCAACTGGCAGAAGGTTGCAGCGTCGGGCCCCCTGTCGCCGAGTCCAGATGTCGATGATGGTCAGGCCTTATACGAGTTCGTTGCTGCAGACAACGGGGAAATCACTCTGGGACTGGAAAATACCCGCGCCGATCGACTGACCATCCGTGCCGAGGACATAACCGGTGGGCAGTTCGGGGTTTCCAATGTGGTCGAATTTCGTGAGAACGCGCTGGTCATCGGTCTGGCTGATAGCCTGGGTAATGATGTCATTGCCGGGCGACCACACGGCTTGCAGGCCGAGGTATTGAGGCGAGATCCCTCCAGTGGTGAGTGTGGTCGTGTTGAAGCCTATGATGGTGCAGTGGATCTCAGGGCCTGGCTGAATCGGGAAACAGACGATCCAGCTGGCTCTGCGCCCGGGCTTGATGCCGGTGCGGGGAGTATATCGTTGCCCTCGTCACGACCAGCGACTTCCAATCTGACAGTTGACTTTGACCGTGGCCTTGCAAACCTGGGGCTCATTGCTACCGATGTTGGTCACTATGCACTGGAGTTGGAAGACTCCGAATCCGGTCTCATTTTGGACGAGAATGACGATCCCATCGCCATCGCAGGTACCGGACCGGAATTGACGGCCAGGCCCTTTGCTTTTGCAGTGACCGTAGCCGGCAACCCGGCGACTGATGCACCCAGTGGAACTGCCTTCAGGGCGGCGGGGCGACCATTCGACGTGTCGGTTAGGGCCGTGCAGTACGACAGTGCTGACGATGCAGACGCAGACGGTCAACCGGATGGTCATGGGGATGCTGATGCCTCCAATAACACCGATCTCACTGATAACGCATCCGTGGACAGCTTTGACGCGGCCGTTAGTGTCGCCGGTTATCTGATTGCGGGGCCCGCAGGCGCGGCTGATCCGGGACTCGCAGGCTTGAGTGGATTAAGCGGCTTCAGCTCTGGATCGGCGTCCGGTTCAGCGGCCTTTAACGAGGTTGGTGCGATAGAGGTCGCGACTGGAATCAACGGCGCTTTCCTCGGGCGCGCTGTTACGGTGGTCGGAGATTCAGGGCCAGTCGGCAGGTTCCACCCGGAGAGGTTCTCTCTCGATAGCCAGATGGACGGAGTGCTTGATGCCATGTGCAATGGTTTCAATTACACCGGTCAGAGCTTCGGATACGGTCTTTCGCCAGAGTTTATCTTTTCGGCAAGAGCATACAGTGTGAGTGGTGTCGGGCCTGTGACGCGAAACTATCGGGACAGTTGGCAGAAGCTGACGGTCGCGGATATTGGGCGGACTGATCCTGCCGCAGACGCGGATGAAATTGGCGCGCAGGGCACTGCCCCTGGTGTGACAACTGTTGCCGGAACACCAACGCTTATAGGGAATGGCGATGGCACGCTGGTTTATCAGGCGGGCGCAGATACCTTTACCTATGATCGCAATGCAAATTCCCTGATTGGCCCGTTTGATGCCAGACTCGAGACTGCATTCACGAATATTTCCGATTCAGACGGGGTATCAATGCCGACGGCGGAGTTGCCGACGTTGTCTTCTTCTGGCGCTTCAATTCGTTATGGTCGAATGGTTTTAGAGAACGCTTATGGCCCTGAAACCCTCGATCTGGCGATGCCGTTTGAAGTCCAGATCTGGAACGGGAC
>PBRG01000027.1 GCA_002726615.1 Marinobacter sp. | reverse complement strand
AGTGCTGTTGCACATGGCTACCCGACGAATCCTGGCGTTATGGGGCAGGTTGGTGGGAAGCTCGATAGATGAAGCAGCGAAACTACCGCAAGGAATACGGATGGTTGCCAGGATTTTGCTAGGTTGCTTGGGTGTCGTGATCGTTGTGTTGGTAGGTGTATTCGCCGATCGGTGGGTGAACGCCTGCGCGATGGACGACACTCTGTCCGAATCTCGCCTGGAGGACAACTAAAAGGGTGAGGGAGGCCCCTGGGTCACGGTGTGCTAACACCGCGGACCCAGAGGCATTGGGGTGCTCACACCCAGAAGGTTAGCCTACTTGGCCTTCTTAAGGGTGATCGGGATATCTGCCGCGTCCACCTCTCCGTCGCAAACCGCCTGTAGCAGCGGGTCCGGGCCAGTCGCCCGCTGGGGTTCCGCTGCGACGACCGGGTTCCCCTCCTCGTCCGTGCCCAGGGTGACTGAGCCCAGCGCGGCGGCGAAGGCGATCATCTGCTCCTCGCGGGGTGCTCCTGTGATCTTGCTCTGGACCGCTGCGGCCTTGCGGATCGCGCCGGCCAGGGCCTTGAGGTCGGGGTGCTTCTTCCCGAAGGCGTCCTTGGCCTTGGCCATGGAGATGGAGCGGAGCTCCTCCAGTTGGCCCTCGCTGGCGATGCCCTCGTTGTCGAGATCGGCTTCTTCGGAGAAGGCGATCCCAAGTAGCCCGCAGGCCAAGTAGCGGCGGTAGTAGGTCATGGACTTGCCCACTCCCTGCTCCGGCTGGGCCGTGTTGAGGGGCACCTCGCTCAGCAGCTGCTCGCCACTCGGGGCGTGGGTCAGGATCGTCTGCTGGTACGCCTGGCCCGGCTGGGCCACCCCGGTTTCGGGGTCCACACTCTCCGGCACCCAGCGGACGGGCTGAGTCAGGATCAGTCCGTGGGTCGCGAGGGGTTCCCGCACCGCCTTGAGGGTGGCCGGGAGGGTGCCGTATTTGCCGAAGTTGCCCTGGCCGTCCTTCGACATCTCGGGGAACTTCTGGACCGCCTTGATGAGGGCCCCGTAGAGGCCCTCCTTTGCGTTCTGAGCGGTTTTCTTCTCTGCCATGCCTCAATCCTCCTCGATCTTGTCGATCTCATTGAGAGCCCAACTAGGGATCCCGTAGGGAATAACACCCGCAGGGTATCCGGTGAACTTCTTTGCTTCCAAGCATTTCAGCCATCTGCGCAGGTAGATCCGGTTGAGTTTCGCGCCAGCCTTGATCGCGTCCTCGTTGAGCTCTTGCACGGTTACGCCATAGGGGGCCTTCTTCTCGCAGCAGACGAACAGGAATCGACGATCCAGGGGGGCGAGTTCGTTGGCGCCGGCCAAATACCAGGCCGCTTGGCAGTGGTACAGGAAGCGCGCGGATCTCCTTCCCCAGCCTTCGGGGGAGGCGTCGATCGTGCTCTTGAGGTCGGCGATGACGCTCTCCCCTCGCAGCGTGGTCAGCCGGTCAGCGCGGCCCTTGCACAGCGTTCCGGTGGCGGGGTCTTCCCACACCATCGTCAACTCGTTCTGGCCCTCGCCGTCCATGATCTCGGCGGCGGTGGGGTGGGCGAGGACCGCCTCACGCATGGCGTGGACAGCGTCCCATTCTTCGTGCTTCAGCGCCGTCTGAAGGGGGTGCTCGGCCAGCCACTCTGCCCAGGCTTCCTTGTCGGCCTTCGTGCGCTTGCCACAGTCGAGGCCCAGGGCGTACTCCGCGTCGAACCGCTCCGGTTCCAGCACGAGGCCGTGGAAGGCGTCGCCGATCACGAAGGCTTGGCTGGGCTCGCTGGGGGTGGTGAGTTCGTGCTGCGCGTGGAGCGGCGACTGGGCCACCTTCTTGAGTGTTGAGCAGTTCATGGCGTCGACTCCGAGGTACTCGGAGAACGACATCAGGGAGAAGATCCCCACATTTTTCGGCATAAAATCTCCTTTGGAAGCAGGCTACAATTGGATTGTGTCAGGTGCGGTCACAGCCTAGCGAGAATCTACCTGTAGTGGTATACGTTCTGCCATGAGATCACCCTCCGAAAACGCCTTTACCAGCGCGCGGGCCGCGAAGGGCCTCACCTTCACCCAGGCAGCGAACAGAATGGTCGGGGTGAGTGAGCAGCAACTCAGAAATCTCGAGGGCATCGGGGCCACGCGCGACACCGATCCGGGGCATATCAGAATCCAGACTGCGCTGGAAATCATCCGTGTCTACTGGCCGGATATCGACCACAGAGACTTCGTGCCCGGCACGCTTCTGTCGGCCAAGCCGATCGATTCGTCGGCGCGGCGCCGGCTCAAGGGGTACGCCGAAGTCTGATCGACTAGACTTAGCCTGGGGGGGCTCACAGATGAGAGAGGTTGACTTCACAGTTGTCGCACAGCCACGCCTGTCGCCGGCCATGCTCGACAAGATTGCGGACACGTTCCAACGGAAGCAGGGCCGGTCCGCAACGGCCGAGGATGCTCAGGCTTGGTGGGACTGGATCTGGCCAGAATTTGAGACGTACTGGTCGGCTAAGCGATACAGGAACATCGCACGCGCGATCCTCAGCTGGGCGGCGAGGTGCCGCGAGCACGAGTTGGAGCAGGCACTCGTCGTATGCGAGGTCGCGAAGAACATCGCGCTGGAGCGCAAGCAGGAGAGCCTCAACGCAGAGGACAACGTCACGCAGATCGACTACTTCGCGAAGGTGGCGAAGTGAGCGCGAGGGTCGCGCTTGACGCGATGCGACAGGCCCTGGTTCCCGGCAAGAACGAAAGAATCGATCCCAACAACGTCACCCCCTCACCGCTGGTCACATGGCCCAGCACGCTGAACGAAGTGGACGAACGGTGCGGCGGGTTCTACGGGCTCGTGACGATCGGGGCGCAGCGAGGCACGGGTAAGACATTGCTGGCCGTGGGGAGCAGCATCGAGGCGACGAAGAATTTCCAGGTGATGCACTTCGCCGCCGAGGATGACGCGGACGGCCTGGCCACGCGATTCAACAACTACGTCAACAGCCACGAGGACGTAGTCCCGCACCTTGACGACTGGAACCTGTTCCAGACCACTCGCGGGCAGACACCGGAGACGCTGCTGGCCGAGATCGAGCGGGCCGTCGATCCCGACAGTCCGAAGCCGATCCTAACGGTGATCGACTCGGTGAACTCGCTGGTCGAGATGAGCGACTACGCCTATTTCGACGGACTGACCGCCTTCGGCCTTTGGGCGATGCTGTCACGCCGGATCAGCCGGGGGAAGGCGGCGTTCCTCTACATCTCGGAGACGAACAAGAGCAACTCCATCAAAGCGGAGAAGCTCCCGTACTGGAGCGATCAAATCCTCGTGATGACTCGGAGCGACGGTGCGGACATCGTGGAGATCGAGCTCCAAAAGTCCAGACGGACAGCTGGTGTGGGCGAACTCGGGAAGTTCGTCCTCGTCTGGAACCAGGGCGAATTCATCTCGGAAGCAGAGATCGAGGGACTGCGGCGCGAGGCGTTCCGGGTGGTGGAAGGTGGACAGCCAGAGCGCCTCACCCCGGTGGATGCTGCGGTCAACGAAGAACTTTTCTGATGACGAAGGGCTGCTGTGGCAAAAGCGAGGAAAAAGCTGGACCGGCTCCGACAGCTGCACGCCTGGATGCAGTCGAGGTACGCCACGCCCCATCCGACCACCCTGCGGTTTGTCAGGCAATGTGCCGATGCACACGGCTACGTCGAGATGTACCGCCGGAAACTGCGGATTACGCTGGTGCAGACAGCGCCGTTCTATCATCTAGTGATGATCTTGATCCACGAGTACGCGCACTGCATGGCGTGGGGACACCACAAGGTACCCAAGCCGGATCACGGTGCGGAATGGTCGCTGGCCATGGGCGAGATATACCGTGAGCTCTACGAGGGCGACGGCTGGAGGCAGTCCTGTGAAGTCAAGTGGTGATGAGGCGCGGAAGCAGCTTGCCATGCAGCTGGCCACGGGCTTCGCAGCCGCCTGTATGGACTACCTGCCCGTCATCGAGGAGGGCGTCCGACGCACCAGCCAGCGGATCGGCTTCGGCGCGCGGGTGGAGATCTGGAGAGGCTCGGACGGGATGATCCTGGGCCGACTCTCGACCTCGGCACCCAGGATTCCTGCGGAGACCCGGCCTCGGGTTGACTTCGTGCTTCAGATGGACACCGGAGGCCAGCTGGAGCTCGTCTTTGAAGGTACCCCCAAGCAGCTGAAGGCGCAGATCGAAGAGGGGTAGATGGGAACCGACTCGGGGTGGAAGCAGTTTGAACGCAGGGTCGCCGGGCTCCTGGCAGGGGGCGACCCTGCTATCCGTCGCCGCGGGCCTGACGTTTCGGCCCCGGATGGCGGAAAAACAGACATCATCCACCCGGCCTTCGGGGTGGAATGCAAGTTGCTCGCGCGAAGCTCGCACTCGGATATCTTGGAGGCTGTACGCCAAGCGGAGCGGAACAGTGCTGAAAACCAGACGCCGATTGCCATTGTGAAACGGAAGAAGCGCGATCTGGACAAGGACGCGCTGGTCTGCATGACGCTGGGAACCTGGCTCGAGTGGTACGGGCCCAGTGGTCCCACCGAGGATGTCATCCACCCGGCGGTGACCGTCAAGATGCCGGCGAGCTACTGTCCGAACTGCGGATCGTCGCTCACCCCAAGAAGCTGCAAAATGCATTGCGAGACTGACGGCTGCGGATACTTTCTGAGCTGCTCGGATCTGGAGCACGCGGGGTGATCCATGCCCAGCGAGCGCGAATGGGGAACTGTAACCGCACGCCTCGATCAGAGCATCCACAATCACCGAAANATGCGGATGATTTTGGACTCTGTGGTCGAGGACTGCCATGANATCCGCGCCGAGGTCGCCCGCCTCCGTATCATGCTGAGGACCGCCCTGTCAGTCCTTGCTGTGACGATCGCTGCCCTCGCCTGGCTGGTCGAGCTCGTGATGCGCTGACTCCAGGTGCCGAACGAACTCATCGAACGTCCGCACGAGATGAATCGGGCAACCTAGCCAGCGCACCCCGATCCCCCGCTCGTGATCGCGGCCCTCCATGACCACCCACCGATCACGGGTCTTGCCGGGCACCGCCATGATGGCGCCCGTCTGCTGGCTGACGATCAAGAATGCGAACGGCGGGCCCTTCGCGAGGATCTTCTCCTCGGTNTCGACGAAACACGGGTTGTAGGGGAATTCCCCAGGGTCGGTGAAGGCGAAGCGCGTGCTCTTGATCTCGATCTCGTGGCCCTCGACCATCATGTCGCGAGTGTCACGGTAGGCGTGCCGCTCGGCAAAGCTGGGCCGCACCCGCAGCCTGGGCACCGAGACCTCGAGCCCCTCGGCGATGAGCCGGTAGGCGACGTAGGCTTCGCGCTCGCGGCCGGTGCCGATCCGTCGCTGAAAGTGCTTCTCGTCCTGCTCCCACAAGAGAAGAGCCCCCCCTCGCCGNGTTGGCTTGGGGGGGGGCTCGGTGGGCATGGCAGCGCCACNAGGAGAGTCGGCGATAGCTCTCGGTCGAAAGTTAGCCCATGTCGAGCCCAGAAAAAACTTCGACCCGTGTGCCCCTATCGAGCGCTAAACGGATCTCTGTCGAGAACAGGTCGCCCGCTTCTTCCTGGGTGATGGGGGGGTGGGCCAGATTGGTGTGCCGAAGCACGAGGTGGAGTTGACAGCGTTTNCCACCCTTTGCGCCTCTGCGAACGATCTTCGCNGCAATCAGCGTGTAGCCGTCCGGTTGGTTGCGCTTGCAGTTCAGCAGCGCATTTGCAGCTGACTCCCAGTTCCGCGCGTCGAGGCTCACCGTGATCTCGTCGTCGCGTCGGGTGCCCTCATACAGTCGCAGGCGGGTCATTGTGATTCTTCCTTGTGAGAGAGCAGGACTACCGCCTGGTCGAACGGCTTCCGCGCGGTCCTCGCGAGGATGTTGCAGCCGCAATCCCTACATCGTGGCTCCTTCGGTTTCTCGTCCAGGTACTTATTCTCCCCAGCAAACAGCACCAGGGGATCCTCNAGGCCCTTCGCCGCTTCGCCCAGNTGTTGCCGGGCAAAGCGGACCAGGATGTCGCTGACCTCCTCACGGCTGAATTCTACCCGTGTTCCGATCTTCATCATTCCCCCCTGGCGACCGAGACGGGGACGCAGGCTCCGTAGGGCTGGCCGGTGGTTACAGCGCAGGCGCACGTCCCGCACTCGAGGTTCGTCTGGCAAGCGTACCCAGGGCACTCAGCGCACTGGGCCTTGATCGCCCAGAAGAGCAGCATCCCCACGAGAACGAAGCTTCCGGTGACGGCGAGCGAGCTTGCCATGCCCGCCCAGAACCCAGGGCCGACGCCGGGCTTCTCGCCGTAGATCGCACGCCGCGCTGCGCGGATCGTCCGTCTCTCCACGCGCGGGTTTCTTGANCTCAATCTGGTTTTTCGTTTCATTGCCTCAACCTTTCAACAAGCTTTGCAACCGCATACGCGCTTGCGATAGGAATGACTGCGTTGCCCAGTGCCCGCAGCCTGTCTTTGGCGTACTCCAGTTCTTCGGGAACCCCATCAATGCCTCTACGAATACCGGGGAGAGACGGCGCGGGCCCGCCTGCGGCGATGTAGTCTCGCCAGCCGTCGCGGTCTTCGGGNCCGGGGGGCCATGCGAATCGCCCGTCTGCACCATATCNGTCAGGNTNGTNCCCTGAGTGTCGCCTTGCTCCCCTCCGTATTCCTCGACCCACTCGCCTTCGCGTCCCCCGCCGTCGGAGTCGGCCAGCCTTTCGCTGCCGCCTGAAGGTCGCCTCCCCCGCTGGCCGTCCGGCCCAGTTCCTGCTTCCTCTCGGCGCTTTCCGCGCCACCGGAGATCGTCCGAGGAGTCGGCCACACGCTGACCGCGTCCATGAGGTTGACTTGATGCCCTTGAGCTCGCCGCTTCGCCGGATCTTGGCCCGCGCCCCGCTGAGAGTTCGGGCTTCCTACGCCGGGCGTCGGCCACTGCTTCGCCCTGTCGTTGTTGTCCGCTGCGATCGGGGTTCGCCATTGGCTTGCGCTGCGGGCTAGGTTCGCGCCCTGAGTTGACTTCGCGTCCCCCGTTGTGTGCGGCC
>PBRG01000026.1 GCA_002726615.1 Marinobacter sp. | reverse complement strand
GCGGTTATTACAGTCATGATTTTCGCAAGAGACGCCGGTTTGCATCTGCGGCCGCTGAAGCGGTGAATATGAACTTTGCCAAGCTTGTTGCTGGCATCAACACAGGCGGCTGCAACACTCTGAACTTTGAGTTTTCTTGGGGAATTTTTGCAGAACCTGCGTAGCCATAAGTTTTCAAGTTTTACTTTATATGTGAGTATTACAGTAATGGCACGGTGCCAGCGCTTCTCTGAGTTATGATCTGGCTGCGTCATAAATTTCCTGATCAAATCGGCACATTTCCGCCACTTTTTTTCGTAAATCCGGGGTCACAATTTCAGAAACCTTCCCGTCNCTGGTAGTGCGCTTGTTCTGAACGCCAAAAGAAACCCTGATACCGAGCTCCCGCCTTACATCAGATTCAAAGCGCTCCATGTCATCGGTAAAGCCGATCACAGAGAAATGCTTGAGGTTCTCCTTGGCCTTTTCCATAAGCTTGGCCGGGTCATCGAGTGTTAATTCGGTGTCTCCACAGAAATATTCACAGAATTTAAGAGCGTTTCGCTGGCCCATGGGAGAATCCAGGTAGGCTTCGAAGTCCTGATCGATTCTCGACTGGTGCTCTCGTTGGAAGTTGTAGAAGTATTCGGATATGTATCGCTCTACCGGATCTCGAAGAACGGTAATCAGTTTGTAGCCCTGGAATTGGTCGTAAGCTTTATTATTGAACGGCACATGCCCGCCGATAAAGTAGATGTCTTTCCACATAAGGTAGTGCAGCAGTTCCACCCGGAAGGTGCGTATGCGGTTGAAATCCTCCAGGTGTGAAAAATCAAGTGGGCCATGTTGACGTTCCATCACGGCTGCTGTTCCGGGTGCTGCTATGGATTCCTCCGATAGGAAATACCGTAGGCGTAGGGCCCGGGATACCGACGTGCCGGCACATTTAGGCACATGGTGAAATACAACTCGTTTCCCCATGACCGCCTGTTTAAATTGGTTTCGGTTATTGTAGAGGTTTTGAATCCAGCTCATTTCATCGTCCCTGGCTCAGTTGAAAATGGTGGTGTCACTTGGCCCTGTTACCGTTGGGAATTCTCCCATAAAAGCGATTGAACTCCTATTTGTCGGGATGCGTCGCGACATTTTCAGGCTGAAAATCGGAGGTGTATGACATTCTGGCCCTCTTGCCTCATAATGCGCTGTCTGTTGGGAGTTCTGCCCGCGTAGCGGGTTTGTGAGTCTTGGCATACGTTGTCGCTTAATCCAGGATGGACTCAGCAATGCGCATTCTCATGTCTGCTCTTCAGCCCGGTGGGGGCATTCGCACATTCTTTCGCTATATCTACAGCCAGCCTTGTTTTAGCGAGTGTAGTTTCACACTTGTTGCGCCAGGCAGAAGTCTTGCTGATTTTCTTGCGGAGTTTATTCCTGACAACCGCATTACCGTTGTTCCAGCCCGTCAGGGCAATTTAGCATTCACCAGGCAGCTCCGTGAGCTTATTGCCGATGGTGATTTTCAGCTTGTGCATTCACATGGGTTTTCCGCCGGTCTTTTAACGGAGCTTGCCCGAACCGGGTACCGTATCCCTCACCTGATGACTGCCCATGATGTCTTCTTGCCTGCCCAGTTCTCGGGTTGGAAGGGAAGAGCGAAGCACGTTGCTATGTCCCTTTTGTTTCGCCGTATGACGATGATTCACACGGTTACTGAAGATGCCGGCCGTAACTTGCTGGAGTTCTTCCCGGCGATAGAACGCCGCCGGGTACATGGCATTCTTCATGGGGTGGACACAGAGTATTTTCGTGATGGGACCCCCAGGGCNTTAAAGGCAGAGCTCGGTCTTGGAGAACAAACTNCATTGCTGGGTTTCTTTGGCCGTTTCATGGGGCAGAAGGGTTTTCGTCTATTGGTTGACGCGCTTGAAGAGATACACAGAACTCGTAGTGTCGTCCCGTTGCCTCATGTTGCTACTTTCGGTTGGGGTGGTTTTATTCGGGAAGATTATGAATACCTGACGAATAAAGGGTTAACCGACTACTTCCACCAGTGCGAACAGACGGATGATATGGCTGCGGCCATCAAAGGAGTTGATGTGGTTGTTATGCCGTCTCGTTGGGAGGCCTGTGGCTTGTTGGGTATGGAGGTATTGGCGGCGGGTGTTCCAATTGTGGGTAGCCAGTGCATCGGATTACGGGAAGTGCTCGAGGGCTCGCCGGCCCAAACGGTTCCTGTTGGCGATAGCCGGGAATTAATGAAAGCGTTGGTCGCAGAGTTGAGTGAACGCGAGTCCCGCAGGTCCGATTTTGTAAGGTTTCAGCCGGTCGCTGTCGAAAAGTTCCATATCAAACGCCCTGCGGAAAGCCTGTGGCGGCTATATACCCAAATGCTAGCCGGAGAGCGTGCATAATGAGGCGCACGCATTTGCTGTTAACGCGCACTTTGTCCGGGGGAGTATCTGAGCTGAACCAGCTGGAAGATCCAGACCCGTACAATAAACGCTGTCAATACAGAGAGCTTTCTCCTGAAGACTTCCCTGAGTCAGCGCAGACCCATCGGTATGTGGAATTATGCCCCTCGGACAACTCAGCCATCCCGGACATTACGCAGAATACGGTTACTCGACTGCTGGTTCGTGTTGATAATAATCTACCGCTTGCCCAGAGCCTGTTAGAGCAGGGCTTTCACATTTCCGGGCGAATTGGTGCCGGCCGAAGATTGTGCGCTGCGAATATCGAGCCGCACTTTCCGGTTGAGCTGTTTATGGCCGGCCCCGTTGCTCCTGCGGTGATTCTTGGCCGTGCCAACGTCAATCTTCTGGCCCAGGCTCGGGCGTTGGGAGGAAGTGGTATTCCGGTCTATTGTGTACTCACACGGGGTGAGCCTCCGGTGATTGCCAGAAGCAGTCGGTATACCAGGGAAGTCTTTGATTGCCGGCGGGGAAGTGACGAGGACATCAGCGGTATTATTCGCCAGATTGCTAACGAATCCGGTTGCCGCCCGATTGTATTTACCGGCGGGGATCTGGACATCGGATTGCTGGCGAGGATCTGGCCGTCCATTTCGGAGGTTGCACGTGTTGTGAGTGCGCCGGATAAGTGCTGCTATTTCAATGACAAAAAGATTCAGATTGAAACTGCCAGCGCTGCCGGTATTCGGGTTCCAGAGAGTAGGGTGGTTGACAGCGTTCAGGCGCTGGATTGCCTGGCTGAATTGACCTTTCCTGTTATCTGTAAACCTCTGGAACTCGCCAGAAAAGGTGAATTCAGGGGTAAGATATTTGTGGCAGAGAGCGAGGTGGAGCTGCGTTCAACGCTGGAGCCGGTTCTGGAAACAGGGAAAGCCTCTATTCTGTTGCAGGAATATGTGCCCGGTGGCATCGATAATCTACTGTTTGCATTGGTTACCTGTGACGACAATGGCCAGGTGAGATGTTCGGTTACCGGTCGAAAGCTGGAAGATAACACCAAAGGCGGTATGGGGACTGGTGAAACCCTGAGAGACCCGGAACTTGACCAGCAGGTAGCCAAGACGTTCCAGGCTTTTGGAGTGGGGGGGCTGCTGGGTGTTGAATTCAAGCGCCACTCCGGTACTGGCGAGCTGTTTTATATTGAGTCCAATTTTCGACCGGAAAACATCCATTCGGTGAATGAGGCTGCGGGAGTAAATCTGCAATTAGCGGCCTACTTGCAGGCTGTCGGGCTGCCAAGCCTCTACGAACCACTGCCGCAGCGGCAGGCAACCTGGATGGACTTGTCGCTGGTCCTACTCGCCCGCCTCAAACAGAAGGGGCGGATGAGTATCTGGCCAACCACGCGTGGCGTTGTGGCTGATGCTCTCTGGGCAAAAGGCGACTTGCGCCCGGGGTTTGTCTGGTACGCACTGAAACTGACTTCTCTCGTGCGAAAGTCTTTTGGCCATTTGATAAAACGCAGACACTAGTGTCTAGATTTCCGTGCCTAGGTAGTCATTAATCAATGCTTAAACGAATACTTGTCAATACCAGCTCCAGCATGGCCCAACTGATCGTCAGTATGGTGGTGACTTTCATTATGGCCCCGATTTATCTGAAGTTGATGGGGCATTACGACTACGGGCTCCGGGAAATGATTCTGGCGCTTGTGGGTTACATGGGGATGCTTGATCTTGGTATGCGGCCGACCGTCAGTCGGTTTGTATCCATGCATAACGCTCAGAAAAGCAGAGATGAGCTGTTAACGGTTTACGCTTGTGCCCTGGCATTTCTGGGTATGGTGGGCTTGTTACTGGCAACGTTTTTCTGGGTATGGGCGATGGTATATCCGGAGTGGCTGAGCCCGGATGATAGTGACGCGAGCACCAAGTACGTACTTTTTCTCCTGTTTGTGGGGGCCCAGATATTCTTCGCCTTCCCAAAGACGGTCGTGGGAAGTGTTCTGGAAGGACTTCAGCGATATTATTTCAAGAATATGGTCAATATCGTATCGACGATTGCTATTGCCGTTATTAGCTACATTTATATGACACCGGAGAACGGGCTTGCACTGTTGGTTGGGCTGGGGGCTTTGTCACAGGTGGTAAAACTATTGATTTTTGGTGCTGTTTTGCTGAAACCTGCGTTAGGTACGTTATACCCGAACATCCGATACTTTTCCCGTGAGAAACTGCGTGAAATGCTTTCATTTGGGCTCAAGTCGTTTATTCAGGGTGCTTCCAGCAAAGTCGAGCGCTTGTCAGACAGGCTTGTAATAGGATCTATACTGGGGCCGGCTGCATTGCCGGTCTACACCATACCAGCTACTTTGGTCGGTTATATTTCCACGATCACCATGACTCTTACCCATACCTTCTTGCCAGTTTTCAGTGATCTCAGTGCACGAGGGCACCAAGGCAAGATCAAATCAATTTATATGATTGTCAGCAAACTTGTCGTGGCGCTGGTTATTCCTATGGGTGTTGGCATTTGTCTTATCGGTGGGCCGTTTATCGCAATCTGGATGGAGGGAGAGTTCGATCCTGAGCTTGTGGATGCGGTGATGGTGTTACTGGTGACCTACACTTTGGTTCCCATGCTTAATCCATTCGCCAGCCGTTATCTGACTGCGATCAATAAGCATGTGATATTTGCCAAGGTTGCGCCGCCAGCTGCGCTGGTTAATCTGGGTCTCAGTATCTGGTTGGTATTTGAGTACGGAGTTATCGGGGCAGCTCTGGGGTCGGTGTTGCCGGTATTTGTCGTTATGCCTATTTTCCTGAAAGTTGTTGCTAACAACCTGGACGTCACTATGGCGCAGTACATGAGACATGTGGTTCTTCCGGCCATTATTCCAGTGACCGTAATGGGCTCTGGTCTTGCGTGGTGGCGGGTTGAATATGGATTCCCGGGGTACCTGGACATTGTTCTCGCGGTTGTGGTTTCAGCACTGGTGTATGGCGTGTTGTATTGGCTGATGTCGCTCGGGAAGGATGAACGCGAAATACTGATGCGCATTATGCCATCCCGTTTCAAACGAAGCGTATGAAAAAGGGAGTTTTCTGAATGTGCGGGATTGCAGGGTTTGCCGGGCCGGAATTACCCGGTAACAAAGAACAATGTGAATCCATTTTGCACAGCATGGGGAGAGCCATTCAGCACCGTGGCCCGGATGCGGGTGGTGTGTGGTTTGATGGGGAGTTGGGTCTTGGGCTTTCCCATCACCGCCTTTCGATTATCGATTTGTCTGAACTTGGCGCCCAGCCTATGGTGTCAACGACCGGTCGGTACGTTATTTCCTTCAACGGTGAAATCTATAATTTCCAGAAGCTGAAAACCGAGCTTGAAGCCGCCGGTGTACGGTTTCGCGGTCATTCTGATACCGAAGTGATGCTTGCTGCCTTCGAGGCCTGGGGTGTGGAGCGGGCATTGTCACGCTTTAGTGGGATGTTTGCCTTTGCCCTGGCAGACAGGGATCAGCGGAAGCTATATCTTGCCCGAGACCGAATGGGCGAAAAGCCGCTTTATTACGGTTGGCAGGGTCGAACTCTACTATTTGGTTCTGAGCTCAAAGCCGTTACGTGTCACCCTTCCTGGCAAGGCGAGATTAACCGCAGTGCTTTGCCATTGCTGGTACGCCACAATCTTATCCCCGCGCCCCACACGATCTACTCCGGTATTTTTAAACTTCCGCCTTCCTCGTTCATTACCATTGATCTGGCTCGTATTGAATCGGGGTGGTTGCCTGAACCCTCTCGGTATTGGTGTCTAGAGGATCAGTGTTCCGAGTCGCAAGGCTGGACAGTAGAAACCGCCGCGAACCACCTGGAAGAGTTGCTCACTGATGTGATCGGTGAGCAGATGGTATCTGATGTGCCGCTGGGGGCTTTTCTTTCCGGTGGTGTGGATTCCTCAACCGTCGTTGCCTTGATGCAAAAGCAGGCGAAGACTCCGGTAAAAACCTTCAGCATCGGCTTTAATGAGGAAGGCTTTAATGAAGCGGAGCATGCGGCGGCGGTGGCGCGGCATCTGGGCACGGACCACACTGAGCTATACGTGACCGAGCAGGATGCTCTGAAGGTGATTCCGTTGCTCGGGAAAATATACGACGAACCCTTTGCGGATTCCTCGCAGATCCCCACGTTTCTGGTCAGCGAAATGACACGCAAGAAGGTGACGGTAGCTCTATCTGGCGATGGTGGGGATGAGTTGTTTTGTGGGTACACCCGCTACCCAGGTATGTTGCGAGCGTGGCAGCGACGAGGTTCAGCGGGTTCGCGGCTGAAGTCGCTTGCCGGTCTATTGCCAGCGGGATTGGCGGCCAAGGGGATTCGAACACTGGTGCCGTCCCAGAAGGGGCGCAGTGCGGATGCCATCCAGCTGCGCTTGGCAAGGGCCCGCGCCGTAGCCTCTGCCCAGAATCTGTCTGAATTCTACCGCCAGTCGGTCTCGCTATGGCCTGACCCATCCATGATGCTGGTAGAGCCAGGTGAGGGTAATTATGGGCTGACCGGTCAGTTACCTGAAGACGTGCCCGACGATAATCTTAAAACGCTGATGTGGCGGGATCTGAACTGGTATTTGCCAGATGATATCCTCACCAAAGTGGACCGTGCCGCCATGGCCTGCAGCCTGGAAACCCGAATTCCCATGCTGGACCATAGGGTGGTGTCGTTTGCCATGGGGCTGCCCGCGGGGCTTAATATGCAAGACAATACTGGTAAGCAGGTGCTTAGGTCTGTGCTTTATCGCCATGTCCCCCAAAACCTGATCGAACGTCCCAAACAGGGGTTTGCGGTTCCTGTCGCGGCTTGGCTGAGAGGGGCTTTGCGGGAATGGGCTGAAGACCTGCTAGACCCAGTGAGGCTGAAAGAGCAAGGATACTGGAAAACGAGCATGGTTCGGCAGGTATGGCGCGAACACCTTTCGGAACGTGAAGACTACAGCTTTGAATTGTGGGGTATTTTGATGTTTCAGGCCTGGCTGAAAGAACAGCGGGAATGCATTGGTACAGGAGAAGTAGATGAATACGCCCGCTAACCCCCTGGTAAGCATCATTACGCCGACCTACAACAGGGCTGAGTTTATAGAACAGGCGGTTAACAGTGTTCTTGCGCAGACCTACACGAACTTCGAATTGCTGATTGTAGACGACGGTTCAACCGATAACACTCGTGACCTGCTGGAGCCTGCGCTGACGGATTCTCGAGTCCGTTATTCCCGACAGGAGAATCAGGGGCAGAGTGTTGCCCGTAATCGTGCCCTCTCAGAGGCGAAGGGTGACTTTGTATGTTTTCTGGACTCTGACAACTACTGGCCTACTGAAAAGCTGGAAAAGCAGGTCGCGCTTTTCAGGCAACAACCAGATTACGATGTTATCTATGGGGATGTTGTCGTTATCGATGAGGTCGGAGCGGAAGTTACCCGAAATAATATGAGGCGTTATTCCGGTCAAATAGCCAGGTATATGATTCGCGACAACTGCGTGAGTATGAATACGGCCATGGCACGGCGTCGGTGTTTTGACGATCTCGGCGCAATGAGTGGTAAACGTCGTGTTGCTGATGACTATGACTTGTGGCTCCGATTTTCAGCCCGGTTCCGTTTTCTCTATGTACCTGAATTCTTTGCGTACTATCGGGTAATGGACGACCAGATTTCCTCTGATAAAACCCGGCGTTTTGATTCCAACTGGCAAATCATTACCGACTTCAGGCGCGAATTTCCGGATGCCATGTCAGAACAGGATTTCGATTTGGGGTTTGCTGCCTTCCATAATAGGAAAGCCCGTTATCTGGCAAGCCAGGGATCGAGGGGTGGGGCGCTGGCCGAGATGCTCAAGGCGCTTAGGTTGCGCCCCTTCCGGCGCGCTTCCTGGCGCAGCCTTGCCGCGGTTCTTTTGAAGTAGACGATCGTAGGTATGGTATCGAAGGTTTGTTATGGCGACTGTTAGCGTAGTGACGCCAACCTACAACAGGGCCCGGTTTCTACCGGATGCCGTATCGAGTGTTCTGGCTCAGACTTACGCTGATCTTGAACTCATCATTGTGGACGATGGTTCAGAAGACGATACCGCTAAAGTGCTGGAACCCTTTCTCGAAGACGGGCGAGTTCACTATTTTTACCAACAAAATCAGGGCCAGAGCCATGCCCGGAATTTGGCCCTTGAACAGGCTAAGGGCGACTTTATAGCATTTCTCGACTCAGATGATATCTGGGCTCCAGACAAACTGGAGAAACAGCTGGCTGTTCTGCAGGCGAATCCTCGCGTTGATATTGTTCATGGCGACGAGGCCGTGATCAATGAGCAGGGACTGGTTATCAGTGTTGAAAATATGAAACGTCATTCTGGCCAGATCACTCGGTACCTGTTGGCTGACAACAGCGTGAGTATTACCACGGCGCTGGTAAGGCGACGGTGTTTTGATGAAATGGGCGGTTTCGATACATCGGTTGGTGTCGCTGATGACTACGAACTCTGGCTGAGGTTTTCTGCGAGGTTCTCTTACCATTATGTGCCAGGCATCGTTGCTTCGTATCGGGTGATGGCGGACCAGATTTCATCCGATAAGCGCCGCCGGTTCGCTGCGAATGAGATGATCATCCGGGACTTCCTGGCGAAGTATGATGATGTCCTGTCTCCGGCAGAGCGGCGGTGGGGGTTGGCCAGGTTCTACTGCCGCAAGGCCAGGTATCTGGCTCGCACAGGCGAACCTGGCAAGGCAACTGCGGCCATCGCTCGGGCGTTTACCAATGCGCCACTGGATCTGGCTGTCTGGAAGGCGCTGTATCGCGTTATGGTTCCTCGGAAATGACCGCGAAAAGGATGGGAAGTGGTGTGGCTGCAGAAAACGATTTACCCCGGTGCGTTCCCTGGCAGCCCAAATACCGGGATGGCGTACTCAGGCTCTTTAGGGATGTGCCGTACAAGTCGGAGTTGTGGCACTGGCAGTTTGAGTCCAATCCTTTTGGTTTGCCCTTCACGCCCGTTGTACTGGTTGACGGCGATGACAGGGTCGTGGGCTTCAACGGCGTTATGGCGGTTAGAGCAGCTGACAGAGGTGAGGATGAACGGGTTATATGGAGCTGTGATTTCTACCTCACTGAGCAATGGCGGGGCCAAGGGCTGGGCAGCGCCATTAAGCACGAACTGCACAGAGTGGCCCCAGTAATTATGGCCTTTGGCATCAGTAACCGGGCCAGCGATGTGCTCCGTCACTTGGGCTGGGTGCCCAATGAAACAGTGAGAAGCTACAGGATGCTTCGCCGGCGTAAGGGGCTTCGTAGTTGGTTGTTGAGCGCTCTCCAATGTCTGAATCGGCTGAAGTGGGTTTTCTCGGCCGTACCCGATATATCGGGATTGAGTACTAAGGTATGCTCAAGCCTCCCTATGAGAGAGCAGGTTGATGCGCTTTGGGAACGTTGCTCTCCAGGCTATGGAAGAATCGTTCGAAGGGACTTCGCATACCTTGACTGGCGTTACCAGCGTCACCCATTGGGTCGGTATGGCTTCGTTTGTGCGTGGGTGGGCGAAGAG
>PBRG01000025.1 GCA_002726615.1 Marinobacter sp. | reverse complement strand
TGGCAGACAAGTCCCACCCCGTGCGCTCGACTACTCCGTTATTGAAGGGAAATCCGAGTGCGCGCCTACGCTGACAACGAGTACCCCGCCAACCACAAACCGGACTGGAAAGTCATTGCAGGCCTATGGCCCTATCTGGCCGAATTCCGGGGGCGGGTCGTTCTGGCCCTGGGGTTTCTTATCTTCTCCAAACTGGCGACGGTCGCTACGCCGGTGGCCTTGAAATACATTGTTGATTATCTGGATCAGAACCGCGGTGGCGAAATCCTGTTGTGGATACCGGTTCTTCTGGTCGTCGCCTACGGCCTGCTCCGATTTGGCAGCACGCTGTTCAGTGAACTGCGGGACGCGGCTTTTGCGAGAGTGGCAGAGAGAGCCATGCGACGCGTGTCGCTGCGGGTTTTCGAACATCTGCACAACCGGGAACTGGCTTTCCACCTGGACCGGAAAACCGGCGGACTGGCCCGGGACATTGAACGGGGCACCAATGGCATCAGCTTTCTGCTGCGTTTCACCCTCTTTAATATTGTACCTACCCTCCTCGAAATCCTGCTGGTGGCCGGCATTCTCTTCGTGGTGTTCAACGTGGGCTATGTGCTGGCGATTCTGGTGGCGGTGGTGGTGTATGTGGTGTTTTCCATCAAGGTCACCGAGTGGCGCACGAAATACGTGCGGGAAGCCAATGCCCGTGACAACCAGTCCAATTCCCGGGCGGTGGACAGCCTGCTCAACTACGAGACCGTAAAGTATTTCAATAACGAACGCTTCGAAGCAGAGCTCTACGACAAGGACCTGGATGACTGGGAACAGGCACGGCTCAAAAACCGACTGTCGCTGGCGGCCCTGAATTCGGGCCAGGCCCTGATCATCGGCGCAGCGATGATCGTCATCATGGCCATGGCGGTGCAGGAAGTGGCCGGTGGGGAGATCACCCTGGGAGATTTCACCATGATCAACGCTTACCTGCTGCAGCTGTTTATCCCGCTCAACGCACTGGGGTTCGTGTATCGGGAGATCCGCCAGGCATTAGTGAATGTGGAGAGGCTGTTCGGTTTGCTCGGCGACGAACCGGTCATCGAGGACGCACCGAGCGCCAAGGCGCTGGTGGTGGAGAAAGGCGACGTTCGTTTCGACCAGGTTCATTTTGGCTATCGCCCGAACCGACAGATTCTCCGGAACGTGAGTTTCTCTATTCCCGCAGGCCACACCGTCGCCGTCGTGGGCGCCAGTGGTGCGGGGAAATCGACGCTCGCCCGCCTGCTTTTCCGGTTCTACGATGTGAATCAGGGCAGTATCACCATCGATGGTCAGGATATCCGTGAGGTTACCCAGGATAGCCTGCGTTCTGCCATTGGTGTGGTGCCCCAGGATACGGTGCTGTTTAACGATACGCTTTTTCGCAACCTGGCCTACGGTCGGCCTGAGGCCAGTGAGGAAGAGGTATACCAGGCGGCCCGAATGGCGCACCTGGAACAGTTTATCCACAGCCTGCCCGATGGCTACAACACACAGGTTGGTGAACGGGGATTGAAACTTTCCGGCGGTGAGAAACAGCGGGTCGCCATTGCCCGGGTGATTCTCAAGAATCCGCCGCTGCTGATTCTGGATGAAGCTACTTCATCCCTGGATTCGCTGTCTGAACAGGCGATCCTGGGGGCCTTGAAGGAAGTCAGCCGCCAGCGCACCTCCCTGGTTATCGCTCATCGGCTGTCGACGACGCGGGATGCGGATACCATTCTGGTGATGGAAGGCGGCCGTATTGTTGAGAGTGGAAACCATGTCGAGCTGCTGGGCCAGAAGGGGCATTACGCCAGGCTCTGGGAACAGCAGCATCGGATTGGTGATGATGTTGTCAGGCAAGCCCCTGATCACGGGCCATGGCCATAGCCGCTTTTGGCCCTGTCCATAGCGATGGCAGTATGACAAAGGAGACCGGTATGGCAGTTATCACAATGAACTGCTGAAGCACGCCGATCTGGCCTGAGCCCATATACAGCAGAATGGCGGCCATCAGGGCCATGGCACCGCCCCAGAATACCCGGATCCAAGGATTTGGCTCATCATGGCCAGCGCCCACCATGGCGATGGAATAACTCATGGAGTCACCGGTGGTGGCAACAAAAATGGTGGTGAGCACCAGTATCGCGGCGGCCATCCAGGTGCCTCCTGGCAGTGCCTGGGCAACGGTCAGTGTGGCGACGTCAAAACGGAAATTGTTTAACGCTTCGGTCAGGTCAAAGGTGCCGGCCAGCTGATGATAGATACCGGAGCCGCCCAGCAGTGTAAACCAGATTGTGGTGGCGATGGGTGCGAGCACGGCAACCGCGAGGATCATTTCACGAACCGTGCGTCCGCGGGAAATTCGCGAAACAAACACCGCCATCAATGGTGTGTAACCGATAAACCAGGCAAAGAAAAACACCGTCCACCATTTCATCCACCAGTCCGGCGCCGTTTCAGCGGTCATCGTCGACATCGCCATGAAAGACGTCAGGTACTCGCCGAACGACTGAGTAAAGGTGTTGGTTAGAAACAGTGTGGGACCGAACAGGAAAATCACCGCGGCGATGGCCAGGGCGAGGAGCACGTTGAACCGGCTGAGCAGCTGAATGCCCTTGTGCAGGCCGGTCATGGCGGAGGTCATGTACACCCCGGCCAGAATGATCAGTACCGCGAGCTGGGTGCCATAGCCATCGGTGGTGCCAAACAGCTCATGCAAGCCAAAACTCACCTGGGTGGCCAGGAAACCAATAGGGCCTACGGTTCCTGCGACCACGGCAATGACGCAGAGAGCGTCAATCACTCCACCGATCTTGCCTTGAACAGCGTTCTCACCAAACACCGGATACAACAGGGTTCGCGGCTGCAGCGGTTTGCCCTGATCATAGTGAGCCCTGCTGAGAACCAGTGCGGTCAGCGAGCCCAGAACTGCCCAGGCAAGGAAGCCCCAGTGAGTGAACGACTGCGCCATGGCGGGAGCAGTGGCCGCAGCCGTTCCGGCTTCGGTATCAAACGCCGGTGGTGTTACCACAAAGTGATAGACCGGTTCCCCGGCGGCGAAAAACACTCCTCCTCCGGCCAGCAACGTACACATGATCATTGAAAGCCAGCGAAAACGGCTGATTTCCGGCTCGTCCAGGCCACCAATCCTTGCATTGCCCGCCTTGCTGACCGCTGTTCCGAGTGAGATGAAAAAAGTTGCCAGCAACAGTAATTGGAAGAACGACCCCAAGTATTTTGCCGTCCAGGTAAATCCGGCGCCAATCGCTGTAGCGACGGCGCTGCTATCAATAATGGAAGCGCCAACGAAAAGCAGGATGAAGCCAATCGTAAGCGTCAGAACGATCGGGTCGCTATCGGAGAAAGCGCCCGGCCGTTCAGAGGTAGCCAGGGAGTCTGTCTGGGAGGTCATGGTTGTTCCTTTCGCGAAGAGCCGCGCAGGGTACAGAAAAGTTCAGACCTCTGCATTCCTTTGTGGGCGTAGCCGCCCTCCCAGGCACTGATAAGCTCGTCAGGACTCCGGAAATGCCGTCCAGTCNTCCAGCCAGGTNGATGTGGCCCTGGGGTTNANNGCGCCCTGGTANATNGCCGACTCATCAAAGAATTCGGCTTTCGGAGGCCGTTTGGCGGTCATGACGCGCACTGAGCTTCTGGGGCGGAAATGCGGCGAAGACTCACTGGTGACAGAGGGCTGCAAGCCGGTTTCAACCTGAACGGTGTTCTGCAGTTCGGGGCTTCGTATCCACAGTTCTTCGTTGAACCCGAAGTCATCGTCGTCCGCCTCGTTGACAATGTTGAGGTTGCCCAGCCTACCGTTGTTGGCAAGCAGGTTGTGGCTGAACGTCAGGGCCTTCATGCCGACCAGCGCGGTCACTTCGTCCCGTGTATCCAGGGCTTCAATAGCGTAACTGTCGATGATCATATTGTGGAAGTGGCCGCCGGAGCCTTCCCTCANCAGAATGGCCCGATGTTCCTTCGCGGAACGGCCGCTTCCATAAAGGGTGACGTTGTAGAACGTGGGTTCGGATTGCGGCTGGGCCGAGTGGCTGGAGCCATTGTTGTCGCCCTCAAAGGCGTTGTCGCCAATGTCCCGGTACTGCTGGACAATGGCAAACTGTACCCGGCCTCGCCAGCCCCAGTCCCAGTCGATGCTGTCATCGGCGGCGCCGGTCACCAGGATGTTTTTCAGGTCGACAGTGCCACCGAACATTTCGATGCCGTCGTCCAGTGCGCGGTGAACCTGAACATTCTGGATAATGGTGTTGGAGCCACAGCCACCCAGGGTTAAGCCGTTCAACTCGTTGTTCTGGTAGACCTCGAAACCGGCAAATTCAATGCGGGTGTATTGCACCACGCCGCAGCTGTGTTGCGTGTCGCTGCCACCGAACTGTCCACGGGTGTCGTTTTCAGGTNCGCCCTCAATTCGCGCATTCGGTTCGTTAACCGGCGCCTTGCCCAGAAGCACCACGCCACCCCAGTCCCCGCGAGCCCGTTGGCCGGGTTCCTTGCTGCTGGTGAAGACCACCGGTTGGTTCCGGCTACCACGGGCAAACAGTCTGGCACTGGGCGTTACGATCAGTGCGGAACCGGGTTCACCCTCGACGGTTACGCCGGGTTCGATGGTCAGGTTCGCGCCCTCCACAAAGACGGTGTTCTCAAGGGTGTATCGATGCCCGCTTTGCCAGACTGTGTCTGCGGTAATGTCGTCGCTGATGCGTACGTTGCGATTCTCAAATGCCGTAAAGCCGGCGACCGTGGCGACAACNGNGCCAATNACGGGCACCAGTACCAGTGCGTGACGGGCAAACCAACTGCGTCTTTTCTGGGGCGTGACGGGACTGGCCTGAAGTTTCTGGTTCGACGATTTGGCCATCAGCGGACGGCCATCATCATTGGCCATGATCTCGCGCGCCAGCGCCTGAAGCTCAGGTGTGCCATTGGCTTCCACGCGCATCAGAACGTCGTTGCGATAGTTTGGCTCTCTCAGCAAGACGTTGAGATGGACAAAGTCGACGCCCGGGCACTGGCCCTTATCGATACGGCGTTTGAGTCGCCAGAGCTTCTCTACCANAAGGGAGGATTGGTCGGACATTACTGCTGCTCCGTTGGGATGAGAGCACCGTTGTACNTGTCCNNTGTNAAAGCTTTATGTCAATTGNANGAAANGANTCGNNTANNNAGGGANTATTGTNGTCGTANNGANGGGNCNGANATGCGGGAAAATGGTCGGCGTGGCAGGATTCGAACCTGCGACCCCTTCGTCCCGAACGAAGTGCGCTACCAAGCTGCGCCACACGCCGATCAACGGCCGGTATTATACGGATTGGCTGGTTATTTACCAGCCCCCGTATGATTTTCACTGCCCACTGGCAGTGGGCAAAACCGAGATATCCGCCACCCGCAGAAACAGGTTTCTCAGCAGGTTGAGCATGGCCAGGCGGTTATTGCGCACGGCCTCGTCGTCGGCCATCACCATGACTTCATCAAAGAAGTTGTCCACCGGCTCCCGCAGGCTGGCCAGGGAGCTCAGGGCAGTGGCGTAATCGCCTTTTTCGAACAGCGGCAGTGCCTTATCGGCCTGCTGGCGAATTCGGTCGGCCAGCGTTATTTCAGCCTCGTCCTGCAGCAACTCGCTGTCGATGCTTTCACTGATGCCGTCGCCACCCTGTTTGGTGAGGATGTTGGACACCCGTTTGTTGGCACCGGCCAGGGCCAGGGCTTCCGGCAGTTGGCGGAAGGCTTCCACGGCTTTCACCCGGCGGTCAAAGTCCAGCGGGCGTGTGGGACGGCGGGCGTGCACGGCGAGGTAGACTTCGGCACTGATGCCCTGCTCTTCATAATGCGCGCGGAAACGCTCGAGCATGTAGTCCACCACCGTGTTGGCCATTTTCGGTTCGGTGAAGCTGTTGTGTTGCTCTACCGCCCATTCGCACAGGGTTTGCAGGTCCAGCGGAAGCTCTCGCTCGATGATGATGCGCAATACGCCCAGTGAAGCTCGACGCAGCCCGAACGGGTCACGGGTACCGGACGGTGGCTGATTGATGCCGAACAGCCCCACCAGGGAATCGATGCGGTCGGCAATAGCCACGGCGCAGCCCGTCAGTGTTGCGGGCAGGTCGTCACCGGCAAAGCGAGGCATGTACTGCTCGTTCAGGGCGCTGGCCACGTCTTCGTTTTCACCGTCGTTGGCGGCGTAGTACTGGCCCATGATGCCCTGCAGGTCAGTGAATTCCAGCACCATCTCGGTGACCAGGTCGGTCTTGGCGAGCATGGCGGCGCGCTCGGCCAGAACGGGATCGCTGCCAATGGCGTCGGCGATCTTCTTCGCCAGTGCGGCAACCCGAACGGACTTGTCGTAGATGCTGCCCAGCTTGTCCTGGAACACGATCGGCTTGAGCTGGTCGATGCGGTCCTCCAGCCGGGTCTTGCGGTCAGTGTCATAGAAGAAGGCCGCATCGGACAGGCGTGGGCGGATGACCTTTTCGTTGCCGGAAATGACCTGTTGCGGGTCCTTGCTTTCCAGGTTGGCGACGGTGATGAACAGCGGAAGCATCCGGCCGTCGGCGGAGACCACGTGAAAATATTTCTGGTGCTCCTTCATGGAGGAAATCAGTGCCTCGGCGGGAACTTCCAGGAAGCGTTCCTCGAAACGGCCCATGAGAGGAACGGGCCACTCGTTGAGGGCGGTGACTTCGTCCAGCAGGTCTTCATCGATAACCGCCTGGCCGCCTGCTTCCTTCTTGGCGATAGCGGTGACGCCATCACGGATCTGCTCGCGGCGTTCGGCGAAGTCAGCGATCACATACCCTTCCTGGCGTAGCACCACTTCGTAGTCGCCGGGCGTGGGCACAATCAATGATTTCGGGCAGTGGAATCGGTGGCCGCGAGTCTTGTTGCCCGGGGTCAGCCCCATGATCGGGGTGTCGATCACCTTGTTGCCAAACAGAAGGATGGCCCAGTGCACCGGACGCACGAACTCGGTTCTGTGCGCGCCCCAGCGCATGCGTTTTGGGATCGGCAGTGCGGCCAGGGATTGGTCCACCAGTTCCGGCATCAGTTCAACGGTGGGACGGCCTTTCTCGATGGTGCGATAGACCACCCAGGCACCCTTGTCGGTTTCCATGGTGTCGAGCTGGTCTGGTGTCACGCCCAGGGAAGTGGCGAAGCCGGTCAGTGCCCGGGTGGGGTTGCCGGAATCGTCGAACGCAGCTTTCACGGCCGGGCCGCGTTTTTCCACCGGTTTGTCCGGTTGAGCGTCTTCCAGGTCCCTTACCCTGACGGCAAGCCGGCGTGGTGCGGCAAAAGCTTCCACTTTGCCGAACTGAATACCGGCCTCTTCCAGGCCATTGGTAATGCCACGGGTAAACGCGTCCGACAGTGGCTTGAGGGCCTTGGGAGGCAACTCTTCAGTGCCCAGTTCGACCAGAAAATCCTGTGTTGCCATGATTATGCGTTCCCCTGTTCCTGCTGAGCTTTTTTCGCTTTCTTACCCTTCTTGCCGTTCGCCTTTTCGGCGGCGGCCTCGGTCGCTGCCAGTACCTCTTTGC
The DNA here is from genome assembly GCA_002726615.1 of Marinobacter sp. Classification (GTDB taxonomy): domain Bacteria; phylum Pseudomonadota; class Gammaproteobacteria; order Pseudomonadales; family Oleiphilaceae; genus Marinobacter. Next base: position 15,523 of record PBRG01000025.1, on the reverse strand, counting down.
GCAGGGCGTCCGGTGCCAGCGGGAAGCCAAGCTTGCGACGACTGTCGAAATACGCCTGGGCAACGGCTCGGGCCAGGGTGCGAACCCGCAGGATAAAGCGTTGGCGCTCGGTCACGGAGATGGCGTGGCGGGCGTCAAGCAGATTGAAAGTGTGTGAAGCCTTGAGCACCTGCTCATAGGCGGGCAATGCCAGGCCGGCTTCGATCAGGCGCGCGCTCTCGCGTTCGTGTACATCGAAACTGTGAAACAGGAACTCGGTGTCGGCGTGCTCGAAGTTGTAGGTGGACATCTCCACCTCCTGCTGATGGAACACGTCTCCGTAGGTGACCACACCATCCGGGCCTTCGGTCCACACCAGGTCGTAGACACTATCCACGCCCTGCAGGTACATGGCAATGCGCTCAAGCCCGTAGGTGAGCTCGCCAGTAACGGGGTAGCATTCGAGGCCGCCCACTTGCTGGAAGTAGGTGAACTGGGTGACTTCCATGCCGTTCAGCCAGATTTCCCAACCCAGGCCCCAGGCGCCGAGGGTGGGTGATTCCCAGTTGTCCTCGACAAAACGGATATCGTGTACCAGTGGATCCAGCCCAAGAGCCTTCAGGGAATCCAGGTACAGCTCCTGAATGTTGTCCGGAGACGGTTTCAGCACCACCTGGAACTGGTAGTAATGTTGCAGGCGGTTGGGGTTCTCACCGTAGCGGCCATCGGTGGGTCGACGGCTGGGCTGAACATAGGCGGCGTTCCAGGTTTCCGGGCCGATGGAGCGCAGGAAGGTGGCCGGGTGGAAGGTGCCGGCACCCACTTCCATGTCCAGGGGCTGTAGGACTACGCAGCCGTGCTGCGCCCAGAAATTCTGCAGGGCGAGAATGAGGCCCTGGAAGGTTTTGATATCCGGCGTGTTTGCGGAAGTTGCCTTGTCTGTCACGACGTTTGCCTGCTGGTCAGTCTGTGTGTGGCGCCCGGGCATTCGGCCGGGGCACTCCGAAAAAAGGGGCATTATACGCCTGCCAATCGCGTATTTCTAAGTTGGGTTCAGACGATTGATTTTGCGCTAGAAGAACGTCAGTCCCACCTGGAACAGTTTCTCCACATCCCGTATCCGCGACTTGTCCACCAGGAACAGGATAACGTGGTCATCCGGCTGTACCCGCAGGTGGTCGTGGGCGATGAGGACTTCGCTGTGGCGGACGATGGCGCCGATGGTGGTGCCTTCCGGCAGGTTGATCTCGTCAAGCCGCTTACCCACTACCCGGGAGGACCGGTGGTCGCCATGGGCGATGGCCTCAATGGCTTCGGCAGCGCCCCTACGGAGTGAGTGAACGTTTACTACGTCCCCACGGCGAATGTGGGTGAGCAGACTGCCAATGGTCGTTTGCTGGGGCGAAATAGCGACATCAATGTCGCCACCCTGGATCAGGTCAACATAGTCCGGGTTGTTGATCAGCGTCAGTACCTTGCGGGCACCCAGACGTTTGGCCAGCAGTGACGCCATGATGTTGGCTTCATCATCGTTGGTGACCGCACAGAAGACATCGGTATTTTCGATGTTTTCTTCCAGCAGAATGTCCTTGTTGGCGGCGTTGCCCTCCAGCACCACGGTTTTACGAAGGTTCTCGGACAGCATCACGCAACGTTCGTGGTCCCGTTCCAGAAGTTTCACCTGGTAGCGGGATTCGAGGGTATGGGCCAGGCGCTGGCCGATGTTGCCACCGCCACAGATAAAGATGCGCTTGTAGGGCTTCTCCAGTGGCTGCAACTCGCTCATTACCGAGCGGATATGGTCGGAGGCAGCGATGAAGAAGACCTCGTCGCCGTCTTCGATCACCGTATCCCCCTGAGGCATGATCGCACGGTCCTTCCTGAAAATGGCGGCGACCCGTGTTTCGATTTTGGGCATATGGCTGCGCAGGTACGACAACTCGTGGCCAACCAGTGGGCCGCCTTCCGTCGCCCGAATGGCGACCAGCTGAACAAGTCCCTTGGAAAATTCCAGTACCTGCAGGGCGCCGGGGTATTCGATCAGTCGTGTAATGTGCTTGGTGACCAGGTGCTCCGGGCTGATCAGAACATCTATGGGGAAACCCCGCAGGCTGTCCAGATCCTTTTTCTGATCCCGCTGGTAGAACAGTTCCGGTTTTGCCAGGTAGGCGTTGGCCCTGACCCGGCAGATGGTTGTCGGGGTTTTGTACAACAGCTTGGAGACCTGGCAGGCCACCATGTTGACCTCATCGCTGTTGGTCACGGCGATGACCATGTCGCCATCTTCAGCGCCCGCCTGACGCAGAACCGTGGGGAAGGAGGCCATGCCCTGGACAGTCCGAATATCCAGGCGATCCTGAAGCTCCCGCAGGCGGGTACTGTCACTGTCGATCACGGTGATGTCGTTGGCTTCGTTGGCAAGGTTTTCTGCCAGGGTCCCGCCCACCTGGCCGGCACCGAGAATCAGGATTTTCATGGTTCGGGTTTCTCCAGCACAGCGTAGAAAAATCCATCGTGGCTTTCGGGAACGGGCAGCATCTGGCGGCCGGTTTCCATATCGCGCCCCCAAAGGACGTCAGGCTCCACCAGGGCAGCGTTGTCCTGCTGTTTCAGGAATCGACGAATTATACGGTGATTCTCCTGCGGAAACACCGAACAGGTGGCATAGACCAGGCGCCCTCCGGGCGCGAGCACTTGCCACATCGACTCCAGCAGGCCCAACTGAATGCTGGCGAGCGGGACAATGTCTGATTCCCGGCGCAGCAGCTTGATGTCCGGATGGCGGCGAATCACGCCGGTGGCGCTGCAGGGCACGTCGAGCAGGATGCGATCGAACGGCTTCCGGTCCCACCACTGGTCAATATCTGCGGCATCGGCCTGTTTCAGTGTCGCCACGAGGTCCAGCCGTTCCAGGTTTTCCTGCACCCGAGGCAGTCGATCAGCGGATTCGTCGATAGCGACCACTTCTTCCAGTTGCCCACAGCTTTCAAGGATAGCGCAGGTTTTGCCTCCCGGTGCGGCACAGGCATCCAATACCCGTTGGCCGGGCGCCAGGTCCATCAGGGTGGTGCAGAGCTGGGCTGCTTCGTCCTGCACACTGACCGCGCCTTCGGAAAACCAGGGCAGGAGGTCTACCGGCACCGGGGCGGTCAGTTGGATGCCGTGGGGCGCGAACAGGGTGGCTTTGGCGTCGATGCCGGCATCGGACAGCAGCTGCAGGTAGTCGTCGCGGCTGAAGCGCAGGGCGTTCACCCGCAGGGTCATGGGGGCCTGGGTGTTATTGGTTTCGAGAATGGCCTGCCAGTCGTGGGGCCAGTTATGGCGCAGCTTTTCAAGCATCCAGGGAGGATGGCTGAAACGACCCGCTTCGTCGGCAAGGGGCGGTTCCCCTTCCCGCTCCGCAGCCCGCAGAACGCCGTTCACCAGCCCTGTCAGATGCGGTTTGTCGAGGGCGCGGCAGGCTTCCACGGTTTCATTCAGAATCGCGTAGGTGGCCTGCTGGCTGAAGCGAAGCTGGAACAGTGCCACCAGCATCAGGTGATGGACCACCCGGTCGGATTTGCGCAGCGGTTTTTTCAGGCGCGTCTGTAGTTCGCCATCAAGCCGGTGAAACCAGCGGCAGGTGCCGTAACACAGTGCCTGTAGTGGTGGCCGTTCGTTGTCTGCCACATCACCCATGGCGTGGGGCAGGCATTGGGACAGCGACTGGCCGTTCTCAACGGATTGCAACACTCGGGCAGCAACCGCCCGCAGTGGCTGGCCCTGCTGGCTCATTCAGTTCAGCTCCTGGCCGGGCATCAGTATGTCCTTGCCGCCGTTGATCAGGTCGTTCACCGATTGTGGCCGCGAGCCGGACAACTGCAAACGGGTGATCCTCAGGGATTCCAGGCCGCAGGCAATGTCGATCCCTGTCCGGTCGCGGCGGATCACCGTACCCGGGTGTTTGTCGCTGGTGTCGTCCAGAATCTCCGCCTGATGAATGCGGATGCGCAGGTCCTCCAGGTCGGTGTAGGTGCCCGGCCAGGGATTAAAGGCACGAATCAGCCGGCTGATGGCGGGGGCGTCCCGGGTCCAGTCGATGTGCCCTTCTTCCTTGCTGAGTTTACGGGCATAGCAGGCCCGGGCCTCGTCCTGGATTTCGCCCTGCAGCTCGCCTTTTTCAAGCTGCTCCAGCGCCTTGACAATGGCTTCGCCACCCAGGCCCGCCAGCCGGTCATGAAGGCTGCCGCCGGTATCGGCGTCTTCGATCGGGGTAATGGCTTTCAGCAGCATTGCGCCGGTGTCCAGGCCAGCGTCCATCTGCATGATGGTAATACCGGTTTCCCGGTCACCCGCGGCAATCGCACGCTGAATAGGTGCGGCACCGCGCCAGCGAGGCAGCAACGAAGCATGGATGTTCAGGCAGCCGTGACGAGGGAGATCCAGTACAGCCTGTGGCAGAATCAGGCCGTAGGCAGCGACTATCATCACGTCTGCGTTAAGGCTGCGCAGCTGTTCCTGCGCTTCGGGCGATTTCAGGGACTCTGGTTGGAACACGGGAATGCCCGCCTCAACAGCAACCTGTTTGACCGGGCTGGGTGTCAGTTTGCGGCCACGGCCAGCGGGCCGGTCGGGTTGGGAGTACACGCCAACCACCTGGTGATGGGTCGTGAGCACTGCTTTCAGTGCGGTGGCTGCGAATTCAGGGGTGCCGGCAAAAACAAGTCGCACGGGTATCGCTTCCTGGTCCGTTGAATACGAAAAGACCGGGTTTTCACCCGGTCCCGATTTACGCTGTTTTGGCGGCTTCAGGCGCTTTTCTTGTGAAGCTTTTCCAGTTTCTTGCGAATACGGGTGCGCTTCAGTGAACTCAGGTAGTCCACAAACAGCTTGCCGTTGAGGTGATCCATCTCATGCTGGATACACACCGCCAACAGGCCGCGGGCTTCCAGCTCAAACGGTTTGCCGTCACGGCCAATGGCCCTGATCATGCAGTGTTCAATACGGGAGACGTCCTCGTAGAAACCCGGCACCGACAGGCAGCCTTCCTGCATCTCCTCAAGCTCACCCTCAAGCACGTCCACTTCCGGGTTGATGAATACCCGCGGTTCACTTTTGTCTTCGGACAGATCCATGACGATGATCTGCTTATGCACGTTGACCTGGGTGGCTGCCAGGCCAATGCCGGGCGCATCGTACATGGTCTCGAACATGTCGTCGATCAGCTTGCGGGTCTCGTCTGTCACCTCGTCCACGGGCTTGGCAAGGGTGCGCAAGCGGGGGTCCGGGTATTCGAGAATATCTAGTATCATGGCGCTCGTACTTTTGGTGTCTGATTCTGGCTTTCACCGTTATCTTTTGTAACGGTGTGAATACTGTCTCCGAAATGCGACAGCGTACTGCGCATTTTTCCATCCCGTGACTATTATGATCGGGATGAAAGAGCCGGTTTCAACGGGTTGTTGCCGTTTATGGTGCTATTATCCCTCAACTCGCTCATTGAGTACAAACTGATCAGTTGATAGTCAAAAGCTTTCGACCCTAGCGTAGAATTTACTGGAAGAACAAAAGATAACATCACAATTTGCGAGACATCTTCTATAGTAGTGGTATAAAAGGCAGAGTACCGGCTGCATACCAAGAACAGAATCTATCGATTCAAGGCACGCGATCAAGGACTTAAACAATGAGGAAACTGCTGTACGCTCTGGCAGCAAGCATGCTGCTGCTAACTTCCTGGGCCCACGCCGCCCCGGAACTGAGGTCCGATCATCCCGAGCGTTACACTGTCGTGAAGGGTGACACCCTGTGGGATATTTCCGCCCGCTTCCTGAATAACCCCTGGTACTGGCCGGAAATCTGGCACGTTAATCCACAGGTTGCAAACCCACACCTTATTTATCCGGGTGACGAGCTGGCGCTGGTCTATATTGACGGCAAGCCGCGTGTTACCAAGGTTTCCAGTGATCGGGTGGTGAAGCTGTCACCAAAAGTGCGTTCTGAGCCCATCGACACGCCGATTCCCGCCATTCCCCTGGATGCGATCAGCAGTTTCCTGACCGACACGCGCATCGTTGACGTTGAGGCGCTGAATGGAGCGCCTTACGTGCTGGAGGGCGAGGACGGCCGGATTATCACCGGCGCGGGTGATCGGATTTACGCCCGTGGTGAGAAGCCGGCCGACAACGTGGGCGTATTCCGCCGCAGCAAGGAATTCCGCGACCCGGAAACCGGCGAGTTCCTTGGCCTTGAGGCCCGGAGTATTGCCCGCGGTGAAGTCATTGCCGAGAATAAAGACGTTCTGACACTCCGACTGAAGCAGTCCAATGAAGAAGTTCGCATCGGGGACCGTCTGCTGGTGGGCGAAGAGCGTCGCATCACCACCAGTTTTGTGCCCAGTTCTCCCGACAGTGACATCGAGGCCCAGATGATCTCGGTCGATGGTGGAGTCAGCCAGATCGGGCAGTTTGACGTGGTGGCTATCAACCGCGGTCAACGGGAAGGCCTGAAGCCGGGCAATGTCATGGCCGTGCTGAAAAGTGGCAACCTGGTTCGGGACCCGGTCACCAATGAAACCATCGAACTGCCCTCCGAGCGTGCCGGGCTGATGATGGTGTTCCAGACCTACGAGAAAATGAGCTATGGCCTGATCCTGCAGGCCACCCGTCCGTTGTCGGTGGGTGACAAGGTCACTAACCCCTGAGCTGATCACAACGTACAACGTCCGTAGAAAGGGAGCCGCATCGCCGGCTCCTTTTTTTATGGCATAATTCACCTACGGCCTGCCAGGAAGGCAAGCCCCGATACCCAACCCTGATCCACGGAAGGATGCCATGCCCCTCTCTACCGCCCCCCTGTCTGTCCCGAACCTGTACCAGTCGGAACACGGATTCTGGATATTCCTGTCCTGTCTGCCGAAATTCGGAGCCCGTCGTCAGCAGGCGATCCTCGAACAACTCCCGGAGTTCGAGCAACTACTGACCCACAATGCGGCCACGCTGAAAGCCCTGGGTTTGGCGGCTGAAACGATCGATGCTCTTGAGGCATGGCGCCGGCAGGATAGCGCCCACCCTGTGGTCGCCAGCGCCGATGACATATACCGGAATTGCCTGAGGACCGGCACGGCCATCGTGACCATGGCTGATGCTGACTACCCCGAGCCTCTCAGGCATATTCACGACGGGCCACTGGTACTCTATGTGCGCGGCGATCGCTCCCTGCTGGGGCGCGAGCAGATCGGTATTGTGGGTAGCCGCAACGCCACCCGGGCCGGGCTGGAGCACGCCCGTTCCTTTGCTGCGGCGCTGGGTCAGAAAGGTTTGCTGGTGACCAGCGGGTTGGCTCTGGGGGTGGACGGCGCCGCCCATGCCGGCGCCCTGGATGCCGGCTTCCCGACCGTCGCGGTAATTGGCAATGGTGTTGATAAACCCTACCCCTATCGTCACCGCACGCTCAGTGAGCGTATTGCCGGTGAGGGGGTGATTGTGTCCGAATACCCGCCGGGCACGTCCGCCAAGGCGGGCCACTTTCCCCGCCGAAACCGGATTATCAGCGGCCTTAGTCGCGGCATCCTGGTGGTAGAGGCGGGACTCAAAAGCGGTTCCCTGATCACCGCCCGCCTGGCGCTGGAACAGGGGCGGGAGGTGTTTGCCATTCCCGGCTCGGTCCACAATCCCCTGGCTCGTGGTTGCCATCACCTGATACGCCAGGGTGCGAAGCTGGTGGAAACCGTGGACGATATCTGTGAGGAACTGGGCGGCTGGTGGACGGGCCAGAACGAGGGCGATCCCTCTTCGGTGGTCATGAAAAGGCCAGCGATCGAAGGCCTGGACTCTCGGGAAATCGCGGTGCTGGAGGCTTTAGGGTATGATCCGCAATCAACCGATGATCTGTGTTCAGTGACCGGCCTTCCCGCCGATCAGTTGATGCAGTCGCTGCTTCTCCTGGAGTTACAGGGGTTGGTGGATTCTGCACCGGGAGGGTTTCAACGGATTGGCTGAGCCACGTATAAAGACTTGAAGACTTCATGAAATCACCACAACAACCTTTGTCCGACTGGCACCTTCACTGCGCCCGCCGCACCGTTTTGGGTGGCGGTGTCATTGCCTATCCCACGGAAGCCGTTTGGGGCCTGGGTTGTGATCCCTGGGATCAGGAAGCCGTTGAACGAGTCCTGTCGCTAAAGCAGCGACCGATGGAGAAAGGACTGATCCTTGTGGCGGCGTCTGTCGATCAGATACGGTTTCTGCTCGACCCGTTGCCGAAGGAGCAACAGCACCAGGCGATGAGTCATTGGCCCGGCCCGGTCACCTGTCTTCTGCCGGATGTCCGCCAGCAAGTCCCACAACAGGTTCGGGGGCGTCACAGCTCCATTGCTGTCAGGGTCAGTGACCATCCGGTTGTGCGCGCCCTGTGCGAGGCGGCCGGCTTTCCCCTGGTCTCGACCTCCTGTAACCCGGCAGGACGCCAGCCGGCCCGGACCTCCTGGCAGGTGCGTCGTTACTTTGAGGGTGAACTGGACTGGTTGGTGCCGGGAGAACTGGGCGGTAACCGTCAACCAAGCCGTATCATCGATATCGTCAGCGGAAAGCAACTGCGCTAGGAGTTCCCATGTCTCAGCATCCTATTCAGCACCCCGAACCCCATGCCGTGAAGCAGTACCTGCTTGGCCTGCAGGATCGGATCTGCGAACGGCTGGCAGCGGTCGATGGCAGGGGCGTTTTTGAAACCGATACCTGGGATCGGCCCGAAGGCGGAGGCGGCATCAGCCGGGTGATCAGCGACGGTGGGGTGTTCGAGAAAGGCGGCGTGAACTTCTCCCATGTGATGGGCGAGACCATGCCCGCGTCAGCCACCGCGCATCGGCCCCACCTGGCGGGTGCGCCCTGGCAAGCCATGGGGGTGTCTCTGGTCATGCACCCTTTGAACCCCTACGTACCCACGTCCCACGCCAACGTCCGTTTCTTCGTTGCGACCCCTGAGGATGCAGAGCCGGTCTATTGGTTTGGCGGGGGCTATGATCTTACGCCCTATTACGGCTTCGACGAGGATTGCGTCCATTGGCACCGGGTCGCGAAAGCCGCCTGTGATCCTTTCGGCGACCAACTTTATCGCGAGTACAAGCACTGGTGTGACAACTATTTCTACCTCAAGCACCGGGACGAGCCCCGGGGCGTGGGAGGGTTGTTTTTCGACGACCACAATACCGGGGACTTTGGTCGTGATTTTGCCTTGATGCAGTCAGTTGGCGACAGCTTCATCGATGCCTATGAGCCCATTGTCGCGCGCCGAAAAGCGATGGACTGGGGCGAGCGCGAGCGTGATTTCCAGCTATATCGCCGCGGCCGTTACGTGGAGTTCAACCTGGTGTACGACCGGGGCACCCTGTTTGGCCTGCAGTCCGGTGGCCGCACCGAGTCCATCCTGATGTCGCTGCCTCCTCTGGTGCGCTGGGAGTATGCCTTCGTGCCAGTGCCCGGCTCGGAAGAGGCCCGGTTGACGGATTATTTTCTCACTGAACGGGACTGGCTGGGGGATTGGCGGGAGGATTGCCGGGAGAGTGTCGATGCATAACGATCTTTACGCCGTAGTGGGCAACCCTATAAGTCACAGCAAATCCCCACGCATTCATAACCTGTTTGCCCGCCAGACCGGCGAGCAGCTGGAGTACACGGCCATACAGGCGCCGGAAGACGATTTCGTGGGTACCGTCAAAGGCTTTTTCGAACGCGGTGGCAAGGGATTGAATATCACCGTCCCTTTCAAGGAGCAGGCCTGGCAGTTGGCGGAGCTGCGCACTCAGCGCGCCGAGCGAGCGGGTGCGGCGAACACGCTCTACAAAGACAGTAAAGGCTCACTTACCGCTGATAACACCGATGGCAAAGGGCTGGTTACCGACCTGATGGTCAACCATGGCGTTCGCCTGGCGGGTAAACGCCTGCTGGTGTTGGGCGCCGGCGGGGCCGTCCGTGGTGTCCTGGGGCCGATTCTTGCTGAAGAACCCGCCGCCCTGACGATTGCCAACCGCACCTTGGTAAAAGCCGAGAGCCTGGTCAGTTTCTTTGAATCCGTGGCCGGCGATACGCACCTGGAGGCCTGTGGGTTTGAGCAGCCCGCCGACGCTTTCGACGTTATCATCAATGGCACCAGTGCCAGCCTGCAGGGAGATTTGCCACCAGTTTCCGCAAGTGTGATCGGTGCCGACACGGTGATCTACGACATGATGTATTCTCTGCAGACCACCACGTTCAACCAGTGGGCACTGGACCAGGGAGCCACCCGGGTGTTTGACGGCCTGGGCATGCTGGTGGAACAGGCGGCGGAGTCGTTCCGGATATGGCGTGGAAAAACCCCGGACACCCGCCCGGTGATTGAAGAATTGCGAAACGGCTGAGCCCAACCGGGATGAATGGGCTATGCTTCGCAGGTGTAAACGGTTTCCGAAGATCGTTGATTAATCGCTGATTTAAGGTCTCTGATGGATATACTCACCCTTGTCGGGCTGGTGGCAGGTGTACTGATTGTATTACTTGCGATGCTGGCCAACGCGTCGATACTGACCTTTTTCAACCTTCCGGGGCTGGCGATTGTGCTGGGTGGCACTTTTGCCGTCACCCTCATCAAGTTCCGTCTGCCTTCGGTGATGAGTGCTTTCAGGCTGGCGTTTTCAGCGGCATTCAAGGATCGCGTTGAACGGCCGGCGGAGTTGATCCGCGAAGTTGGCACATTGGCTCTTGTCGTTCGCAAGGAAGGTATTCTGGGCCTGGAAAACCACACCACCAATAACGAGTTCCTGCAGAAAGCCATCAATCTTTGCGTGGACGGCCACCCGCCGGAGCTGGTTGAAGAAGCTCTGGCCCAGGAAACCCAGCAGACGGCCGAACGTTACGAAGTCTCCGAACGGGTATTTCGCGGTATTGGTGAATCCGCCCCGGCCATCGGTATGCTGGGCACACTGGTTGGCCTGGTGCAGATGCTCAACACCCTCGATGACCCGTCCTCCATTGGCCCGGCCATGGCGATCGCCCTGCTGACCACGCTTTATGGCGCCTTCATCGCCCAGCTGATCGCCCTGCCCCTGGCGGACAAGTTGCAGCTCAAGGCCGAAGATGAGGCGCGTAACCAGGTACTGATCACCACGTCGATGCGCACGATCATGCGCGGCGAGAATCCCCGGGTGATGACCGAACTGTTGTCTTCCTTTGTAACGCCGGAGCATCGCAATGGTCTTGCGCCGGAGCGGGAGGCGTAGGTTTTGGTGGTTCGCCAGCCCGTCAAAAAGAAGAAGCATGGCCGTGGCTCCCCGGCCTGGATCGTCACCTTTGCCGATCTGGCCACCCTGCTGCTGACGTTTTTTATCCTGTTGCTGTCCTTCGCGGAAATGGATGTTGAGAAGTACCGTGCCATGGCCAATTCCATGGCGGTGGCTTTCGGCAGCAACCAGGTGCTTGGTGATGCTGTGGGGGGCTCGCCGCTGACACTGATTGAGTCGGATACGGTTTCCCTTCCGGAGCCAATGGAGACCGCGACCGACGAGCCCGAATTTATTGATGAACGTGCGGAAGCGGATGCTCCGACCAAAATTCCGGCGGGTGTGATCGATCTGGCCAGCCGAATGATCCACGAGCTTGAACCGGAAGTGGCTTCGGAAGCACTGAGCGTCAACTACGATGAAATCCGGGTGGTGATCCGGTTTTCGGAGGAAGCCACGTTCCGCTCCGGAGAAGCGGCGATCAAGCCGGGAATGGTGCCGATCATTGAGCGGGTGGTAGAGGTACTGTCTGGTTGTACCGGTGACGTTCTGGTCGCGGGTTACACGGACGACCGCCCGATAGCCAGTGGCCGCTATCGCTCCAACTGGGACCTGTCTGCAGCACGTGCCGTGTCGGTGGTTCACGAGCTGGTAATGAATCGTCAAGTGCCGGCGGAGCGGGTCGTCGCGGCGGGCCGGGCGGAAACCAACCCGCTGGTGCCCAACGACAGCCCGGAGAACCGGGCCAAGAACCGGAGGGTGGAGATCGCCATCCGCAACCCGCAATGTGACGACAGCGTGGAAACGGACCAGTTACCGGTGGAAATTAACTCGTGACGTTCGCATATGCCTGCCGGGAAGCTCCTCATAGTCAATTTATATAACCCCGACGCTTTTAGATCTTTATACTGTGCGGCCAAACGCGAACACATTCGTCGTAACTATTTGCTGTAAAAGCTGTAACAAAAAGGCCAGAGAGAGATTATGAGCGGACCTGACAAACCGAAAGTGATTGGTGAGGAATGGAGTGATGAGCGGGTAAAGAGCTTCCTGGCCATTACGCCGTACGACAGCAATATCAATTCTGACTTCAACGCCCTGATCAAGGCCTACCAGGCGATGATTGCCGAAGACTTTGACCGTTTCGTCGGTTTCTTCGTGGAAGCGGGTCGGGATCTCAATGCAGTCGATGAAAACGGTGAGACCATACTGGACCTGGTGTCGCGGCACCGTCGTAGCACTGCATACGCAGAGACACTTCGGAAAGCCGGCGCAAAAACAACGGCAGAGGCCGGGAGCTGAGCCCCGGCTCTGCCATTGGCGGCCCGCCGGTTTACTGGACGTCCACCTCAATAGCCTTGGGTTCGGCAGGCTCGGCCTTGGTTAACGTCAGCGAAAGGATGCCATCCTTGAAGTTGGCCTGGATATTGTTTTCATCCACATTCTCCGGCAGGGTGAACCGGCGCAGGAAGCTGCCATAGATTCGCTCCACGCGGTGGTGCTTGCTGTCGCTGGTTTCTTCCTCTTGCTTGCGCTCACCCCGGATGCTCAACACTCCATCCTGCACGGTGACTTTTACATCATCCTTTGACATGCCCGGCAGTTCCGCCTCAATGTAAAACGCTTCCGGTGTTTCCCGGATATCCACCGCCGGTGCCCAGTCGCTGCGGCTGAACAGGTCTTTACCCTCACGCTCGCCATTGCCACGGGCAAGGCCGAAGTAGCGGTTGTAGCGGTTAATCAGGTCTTCGAACTCGTTGACCGGATTCCAGCGAGTAATGTTGGTCATATGAAACCCCTCCTACGAATCTGAAATCACACGTTGATGTCAGCTTCGCTCGCGGAACAGCTCCATACCGGTGGCGCCGGCCGGATGGTTTTCCGTGAACCTCTGCTATTTTCGAATGTAGGATCGATTGCTTATTTTTCAATAGTGTCTGAAGCAGAAATTTTTACCGGGATGCGGGGCGGGCTGAAAGCCTGATGAAGAAAGGGCCTGAAGCTGGCCATTGAAGGCCCCTGCTGATCCGAGTGGGGGTGCGCGCCCCAACGGAATCCGCGTAAGCCTTCCTGATCACCGCCGCCAACAAACGGCGCCAGCATATTGGGGTCGGCGCTGATCACATGAACAATGACGTCGCGGCTGGCGTCGTCGCCGGTGATCAAAGGGGCCGCCTGATGGTCGCCTGTCAGCACCAGCAGGGTTTTGTTATCCACATGGCGTTTGGCGTATTCAGTGGCCACGTTCAGCGCATAGTCCAGCGAGCGGGCGTAGTGATCGCGTACGCGTTCGGGATCCCGCCACAGGCTCGCGGGTGCTTCGCCGACACCTTCCCAGCGGTTAAAGATTTCTCCGTTGCCAATGCTGTCCCAATCGTCCAGAACCGGAAGTATTGGGACCCATGGCGCATGGCTGCTGATCAGTGCCACCTCAGCGAACACCGGGGTATGATCGGCGCGCTCCCGAATCTGGCGCTGGAACCATGACCAGGTGTACTGGTCCGGCATGGTGACCCAGTTCAGGGCCGGCCCGCGGTAGTCCATGGTGGTGGAGTGGTATATGCGGTTATAGCCAAACGCACGCCCTTCCGGCCAATCGCTGGTGATAGCGGGCATAACCGCGATGGTATCGTGTCCGGTAGCGCCCAGGTCATCAATCAGCGTGGGGTAGTCACTGGCGAGAAAGATGTCGTAGTCGAGTTGGGTATCGATCCATTGCCCGCTGAGCAGCGTGGTGTGAGCCAGCCAGGATTGGCCACCCTGAACCGGGGAGCGCAAGCGGCCCGTGACGATGTGAAGACCGGCGTCGGCCAGTGTCTGTTCCATTTGCGTCAGACGAGGTCGGATCAGCGGACCGTAACGAGTGTCAGCAACCGCGGAAATGCCATAGGATTCAATGAAACCCAGTATGACGTCGGTTTCCCCCAACCCTGCCAGCGGCGTGGACTGGACAGCGGCCGAATTGTCCTCCAGATGTTGTCGGAACGATGCTGTCGACTGGTGGGTGTCAATGGCCAGCCTGACCTGGTGAGCTGCGGTGCGGGCGGCACTGAGGCCCACGAACGGCTGCGGGATGAGAGAGATACCCAATGTGACAACACCCAGGGCAGTAAGTGTCATTGCCGCGCGGCGTGGGACGCCGGACCCTGTACGGAGCAATAATCGGCTGACACAGGTTGCCAGTCCCAAAAGCGTTGCCAGGACCAGAGCGACGAGCGCCAACGACAGTGGGATTCCCAAATTGCCGTGCATCTGGTCGAAAACCGGTCCTGCCACGCCGAGTTCGAGATAGAGGTTGAAAGGCCGTCCAAGGCTTTCACGGACCACAAGGTCGCTCAGCGCAAAGAATACCAGCATGCCGTAAAGCCCACCGACAACGGCCGCACAGAGACGCTTGCCGGCGCCATCTGGCAGTAATGCGAATAGCCCGCACAACAAAACAGCCTCAGCCGAAATCCACGGGATCCATGGGTAATGAGGCATCAGTAACGCCAGAAACAGGGCGTTAAGCAAAACCGTCGTGAACAGGAGTCGCGTCAAGCACAGATCCCTTCTAAGGGGTGACCAATAGCCGCCACTCTTCAGGACGTGGCGTCGTCACTGGTAGTTACGACGGCGCCGGCGGCTTCGGATTAAAGCACCGGATTAAACCTCATTCAGGTAGTCGTCCTTGAGTTTGACGTAATTGGCCGCGGTGTACCGAAAAAAGGATTTCTCGTTGTCACTCAGTGCTCTGGCCTGTTTGCAGGGAGAGCCGACGTACAGGTAACCGGACTCCAGAGTCTTGCCTGGCGGCACCAGGCAGCCAGCGGCGACAATCACCTCGTCCTCCACCACGGCGCCATCCATGATGATGCAGCCCATGCCCACCAGCACCCGGTTGCCAATCGTACAGCCATGCAGCAGCGCCTTGTGGCCAACGGTTACGTCATCCCCGATCAGAAGTGGATAGCCACCGGGGTTATAGTCACTGGCATGTGTGATATGCAGCACCGACCCATCCTGGATGCTGCAGCGGTTGCCGATGCGGATTTTGTGCATGTCACCGCGCACGACTGTCATTGGCCAGATGGAAACATCGTCTCCGGTCTGGACATCCCCGATGACCACCGCACTGGGATCAATCCAGGCGCGTTCTCCAAATTGTGGCGTGTTACCCTTGTGTGTTCGTACATTCGACATTACATATACCTATATAGCGTTTACCCGAAGGCTCGGGGCACCTGTGGGGAGGCCTTTCCAAAACTGTACGGAGCCATGGATGGCGGAGTCCAAGCGTCACATGGATGTGCCGAAGGAGCGTGTTTTGGAAAG
>PBRG01000024.1 GCA_002726615.1 Marinobacter sp. | reverse complement strand
GCAGGCTGCCCCGCAGATAAACGTCCTCCGCGAGCAGGCTGCCCAGGTAGACACTGGCACGCCGGAAATCAAGGAATGGGTCCGATCCCAGGGTTGCGTGGGAATAGTAATAACTGGTGCCAACGGTGACCGGGTCGAAGTCATAACTGACATCGGCCGACAGCAGGTGAATGTTTTGATCGAATTCATCAAGGTTCTGGTACCGTCTGCCCGAGAGCGAATAGCCGAGCGTCACGTTCAATCGCTCGGTGGGTTTCAGGATACCTTCCAGACCGGCGTCGAAAACCCAGGCCTGATCGCTCTCATCGGCGGACGTGTTCAGTTCGTCCACGGTCACGTTGCTGTCGTGCTCATAACCGCCTTCAAGATATCCAGTCGCCGACGCTTTCTCCTGCGCCTGAACCATCAATGCCGGTGACGCCAGGCCAATGGCCAGCGGCAATGTCAGAATACGTGGAATCAGCTGCATGTCTGCTCCTTTAAGTTGGGCGTCATCGAGTAGGAGGGGGAGTTACCTCCCCCGTCCTCTCACACCACCGGGCATACGGTTCCGTACCACGGCGGTTCATGATTGGCTCTGAAGCCGAACCATCGTATCCAGCAAGCTTACCAGAGACAGACGGTCAAACACCCTTTTCGGGAGCGCCGCATTCATGTGAGATGCGCCGCTGTTCCACCAAGGCCCACGACCATTCGTTGCACTCATCCGAGCCCGTAGCTCTGGTAGACCCAACCGCATCAGGTAGCGCGCTCGTGTGCGAGCTCGCTTCCATTGCCGCCACAGGATCAGGCGGAGCCTGCGTCTTAGCCAACCATCCAGTGCTTCCACCGGGCGTTTCGAGGCCGTCAGGCGGTAGTAGTTCGCCCAGCCTCTTAGCACCGGATTCAGGTGCCGGATGGTCGTCGCCAGTGACTGCCCCCGCGATCGCTTCAGCAGCCGTCGCAGTTTCGTCATAAAAGCCTTTAGGCTCTTAGGGGCGATCCTCAGCCGTACCTGCCGTTTATGCCAGCTCACGCTGTAGCCCAGGAAGCTCCGGCGCCACGGGCGATCCACAGCACTCTTGTCTGTGTTCACTTTCAGGCGCAGGCGCGTTTCCAGGAAGTGGGTCATGCTGGCCATGACCCGTTCACCGGCTCTTTTGCTGCTAACGTAGATATTACAGTCATCCGCGTAACGGCAGAACCGGTGTCCCCGGCGCTCCAGTTCCCGATCCAGTTCGGTCAGGAGCACGTTGGAGAGCAGGGGTGACAGAGGCCCGCCTTGCGGCGCGCCTTCCCGTCTCGGGCTGACCAGTCCACCTTCGAGCATGCCGGCTTGCAGGTAGCGCCGGATCAGAGTGAGCATCCGTTGGTCGGTAATGCGACGAGCCAGCAGGCTCATCAGCACATCGTGGTTGACCCGGTCAAAGAACTGGGCCAGATCCAGATCGACCACCCAGCGGTGGCCGTCATTAATGTGCCGCTGCATCGCCTTTACCGCCTGATGGGCACTCCGGCCGGGGCGGAACCCGTAGCTGTGGTCCGAAAAGGTCGGTTCCAGCAACGGGCTCAGTGTTTGGTGAAGTGCTTGCTGGATCAGGCGATCCTGCACCGTCGGGATACCCAGTATTCGTTCCCCGCCTTGCGGCTTGGGGATACTGACCCGGCGTACCGGCTGAGGATGGTAGTCTCCTGCAAACAGCCGCTCGCGCAGTGCTGGCCAATGCTGTTGCAGGTGGCCCTTCAGGGCCGTGACCGGCATCTGGTCGACACCGGCTGCGCCCTTGTTGGACACCACCCGCTGATACGCACGCATCAGGTTCGGGCGCTCAAGCGCCTGCTCCATCAGCGTGTTCGGCTCCGCGTTCGTCCACGAGTGAGCCCCCGCGTCTGCCTCGACACGGGCTTCAGTCTCTGCCGGATACTGTCCGGCGCCTCCCTGAATGCCCTGACCCATCCGGGTCGCTTCTGTCTTCATAAGCACACCACGAGAACCCACCGCCTACTGGCGGCCAACCATGTTCGGTCCTTCAGTACGCGGTAACGCACCTACTATGACCTCGGCTGAGTTCTGGCACTCCATCCCCACCCCTCACGAGGTAGGTAGCACAGCGGCAGAGAGCCAGACTTCCCAGGGTAAGACGCGTGACCGTCACACTTATACCCGCCGCATATACGTCCACACCGTCCGTGCAAGTACTGGGCTTTGACGATATTGGCCGCCTTACCCGGTGTGACCGCCTCGTATGCGATTCCTGTTCGTCGGGCCAGCGCTTTGCCTGCGGCTTCCTTCAGATTCCACCTCGCGGTGGACACCCTTGCCGTCCGGCTAGTGGTTCCCCTTGCCGGGCCCACAGGGGACTTGCACCCCCAAGTCATCCGGCCAGCACCACCTAGACCGGAACAGCGCCCGTCAAGGCGCTACGCGCCATGCCTGGCGCACCAACGAAAAAGGCGGCCCATGGGCCGCCTTCGGTGTTAACTGGAGTGAGTATCAGCTCAGCACCATCACCGCTTCCATCTCAACCGGAACGCCCTTGGGCAACGCCGCGACACCCACAGCGGCCCGCGCCGGATACGGCTCTGGAAAATACGTGGCCATGATNTCGTTCACTGTTGCAAAGTTGCTCAAATCCGTCATGTAGATGTTGAGCTTGACGATGTCCTTGAGCTCTCCNCCACTGGCCTCGCAGACGGCTTTAAGGTTTTCGAACACCTGCCGGGTCTTGGCGGCGAAATCACCCGCGACCACTTCCATGGTTTCCGGCACCAGCGGAATCTGACCAGACAGGTAAACAGTGTCTCCGGCTTTCACTGCCTGGGAGTATGTGCCGATGGCCTGTGGCGCGTTATCAGTCTGTATTACGGATTTGTTGGTCATGACCTTGGGGTCCTCTTTATCAAAACGCCAATCCTCACCTTTGGGTGGCTGGCGTGTCAACAGGCCAAACGTCGCGGTTCAGGCCTATTGCACCACGGTTACATCAGTGCCTTACCCGGTTGATATGGGTGACAGCGCGAATATTCCTGATCCGCCGCATCACCCTGGCAAGGTGCCGGCGCCCGTTTACATGTACCACCAGGCCGACAATGCCCAACCTCGCATTCTGCTCTTCCACGTTGATACGCTCAATGTTGCCGTCCGCAATAGCAACTGCATTGGCAAGCTCCGCAATAACCCCGCGCTGGCGTTCGAACTCCACCCGAAGCTCAACAGAGAACTCGTTGGCAATGTCCTTGGCCCACTTCAAATGAGTGAGACGCGCCCTGCCTTCATCATCTTCCGGCAACCGTGAGCAGGTATCCGAGTGAATCACCATGCCATTGCCCGAATCCATGACACCGACCACCGGGTCACCGGGAATTGGCTTGCAACAACTGGCAAACCGAACCAGCAGACCTTCAGTGCCACGGATGGTGACCGGGCTGTTATTGGCCTTGTCCATGATGGTCGCGGATGCCACGCCCGATGCTTCATCGTCTGTCTTGCCGCTGACCAACTGGCGAGCCACGAGGTAGGCCATACGGTTGCCCAGGCCAATGTCGCTGACCAGATCCTCGAAACTGTCCACCTGGTTGTGACGGACCACCGCCTGGATCTGATGTTCGTTGATCTCCGACAGGCTGGCACCAAATCCTTTGAGGGATTTTTTAAGCAGGGTTTTGCCCAGATCCAGGGATTCGGCACGCTTCTGGTTCTTGAGCACATGGCGGATACTGCTGCGGGCCTTACCGGTTACCACGAAACTGAGCCAGGCGGGATTGGGTCGTGCTCCGGGTGCGGTAATGATCTCAACGGTCTGGCCACTTTGTAGCGGCTGACTCAGGGATCCGAGGTTGCGGTTGATACGGCAGGCCACGCAGGCATTACCGATGTCCGTATGGATGGTGTAGGCAAAATCCACAGGGGTGGCTCCGCCGGGCAACTCCATGATTTTGCCCTTGGGCGTAAACACGTAGATCTCGTCAGGGAACAGGTCGACCTTCACATGTTCGATGAATTCCAGGGAATCGTCCGCTCGCTCACGCATCTCCATCAGGCCCTTGACCCAACGGTCCACCCGTGTCTGGTTGACGCTGGTCACGCTGGAGGGCTCGTTCTTGTACATCCAGTGGGCCGCAATACCGTTGTTGGCGATGTGCTCCATTTCCTCGGTGCGGATCTGGATTTCAATGTTCACATGCATGCCAAACAGAGTGGTGTGCAGGGACTGATAGCCATTGGCCTTGGGCATGGCGATGTAGTCCTTGAAACGGCCCGGCAACGGCTTGTAGAGGCTGTGAACGGCACCGAGGATGCGGTAGCAGTCGTCCTCGGTGTCGGTGATGATCCGGAAAGCGTACACATCCATGATTTCGTGGAAGGATTTCTGCTTGAACTTCATCTTGTTGTAGATGCTGTTCAGGTGCTTTTCACGGCCCAGGATACGGCCGGGCAGGCTGCGCTCTTCCAGTTTTTCCTGCAGTTTGCCACGGATATCGTCAATGATTTCCCGATGACTGCCCCGAAGCTTTGCGACCGCTTTGGAAATGTACTTCGAGCGCATCGGGTACAGTGAGGAGAAGCCCAGGTCTTCGAGTTCGGTACAAATGGAGTGCATGCCCAGGCGATTGGCAATCGGGGCGTAGATATCCAGGGTTTCGTTGGCGATGCGCTGACGCTTCTCGTAGGGCATCGGTCCCAGGGTGCGCATGTTGTGCAGGCGATCCGCCAGTTTGACCAGGATCACGCGGATATCCCGAGCCATGGCCAGGGTCATTTTCTGGAAATTTTCGGCCTGGGCCTCAGCGCGGGAACGGAATTCAATCTGGGTGAGCTTGCTGACACCGTCTACCAGCTCGGCGACATCCTCGCCAAACTGCTCAGCCAGCGCGTCCTTGGGGATACCTGTGTCCTCAATGACATCGTGGAGCATGGCCGCCATCAGGCTCTGGTGATCCAATTTCAGGCTGGCAAGGATTCGAGCCACCGCCAGGGGATGGGTAATATAGCGATCGCCGCTTTTGCGCATCTGCCCTTCGTGGGCCTGTTCGGCATAATAGTAGGCTCTTCGCACCTGATTGATGCGATTGGTATCAAGATACGTGCTGAGTTCATTGGCCAGCACATCAACCGTTGCCTCTGCCGACACCGCGCCTCCGTAGGGATCATAAATGCCAGGGATAAAAAAACCCGAATGCACGCATTCGGGTCCTTCCGACGTTCTTCCAGTCATGCCTATAGATACACTATAAAACCGCAAGAACAGATTTCAATGCTTTGGACGGGTAACCAGAAAATATTCCCGTCTTCGGCCACATTCAGCGATCTTCAGCCTTATTCGTCGTCATCCTCGGTGAGGAGATCGCGGGAGACCTTGCCTTCGGCGATTTCACGCAGGGCAATAACGGTAGGCTTGTCGTTCTCTTCGGCAACCATCGGCTCAAAGCCCTTGGTTGCGATCTGGCGGGCACGCTTGGTGGCCAGCATAACCAGCTGGAAGCGGTTATCAACGTTTTCAAGGCAATCTTCAACGGTAACTCGTGCCATAACTTCCCCGACAATAGCAAAATGACTGATTTCAGCAGACCGCGTAGTTTACTGCGGCCGGTTCAATTTGTATACAGGCAATATGCGCCGATCAGTGGCGCTCGGACAGCCTGATCAATAGCTCGGAATGCCTGACCTGCTGGGCCTGCATGCGCAGACGATGGCAGCGAACAATCGCCAGCAGGTCATCCAGCGCGGTGTCAAAATCATCGTTCACTACCAGATAATCAAATTCCACCGCGTGGCTACACTCATCCGCCGCCTCGTTGAGACGACGCGCCACCACCTCCGGTGTATCTGTGCCTCGACCGGTCAGGCGATCCTTCAACGCCTCCGGCGACGGCGGTACGATGAAAATGCTGACACAGTCCGGTATCAGGCGGCGGACCTGCTCCGCACCCTGCCAGTCAATTTCCAGGATCACATCCTGCCCTGTGGCCAGTGTTTGCTTCACCCAAACCTGGGAGGTGCCGTAGTAGTTCCCGAAGACATCCGCATGCTCCAGGAAGTCACCCCGGTTGATCATTGCCTCGAAGGCCTCCCGGGTGACGAAGTGGTAGTTAACGCCATCCTGCTCGCCCATACGCATAGGGCGGGTTGTATGGGACACCGATACTCCCAGCTTTTCGTCCTGCGTCAGCATTTGAGCCACCAGACTGGTCTTACCGGCACCTGAAGGAGCGGAAATCACATACAGCGTGCCTTGTTCTGATTCCTGACTCATGGGGCAAACAACTCCGGCATTAACGGGCTTTCAGTGGGCGCGGGACACCCCAGGCACCACCACAATAACGAGAGCGGGATTATACGGCGTTTGCGCCGCCCCCGCATCCAGGGGCATTACTCCAGGTTCTGCACCTGTTCCCGCATTTGCTCTATCAACACTTTCAGGTCAACCGCTGCCCCGGTCACCCGGGCGTCGATACTTTTGCTGCTGAGCGTATTGGCCTCGCGGTTGAGCTCCTGCATCAGAAAATCCAAACGACGGCCGATGGCATCGTCGGATTGCAGAGTGTCCGACACCTCGGTGATATGGGCTTCCAACCGATCCAACTCTTCGGCCACGTCGCTTTTCTGGGCCAGCATGACCATTTCCTGGGCAACGCGATCCGGATCGAGCTCCACCTTCGCCTGCTCAAAGCGGTTTTTCAGGTGCTCCTCCTGGGCACGAATCAGCTCAGGCATCCAACCCCGAACTTCAGTTACCCGTTCTCCCATTATGGCCAGCCGGTCTTCGAACAGCGGCCGCAGACGTTCACCTTCCCGTTCCCTGACCGCCACCAGCTCACTCACAGTGCGCTCGAATAACTCCCCTGCCGCCTTCCGGGCTGGGCCGAAGTCCTGCTCGCTGGAGGCCAACACTCCCGGCCAACGGAGTATATCCAGGGCGCTAATATGGGCCGGGTTGTCCAGCATTCGGTTGATGTGGTTTGCCGCCTCGTTTACTGCGCTCGCCACATCCTCGTCGATCTCGAAACCCTGGGTTGCCGATTCATTGGCCTGAAGACGAATGGCCACATCCACCTTGCCACGCCGCAATTGCTTGCGCAGCTGCTCGCGGAAACTGTTTTCCAGCTCCCGGAGCGCTTCGGGCAAGCGAAAGGACGGCTCCAGGTAACGATGGTTCACCGTGCGAATTTCACAGGTAAGTGTCCCCCAGTCTTCCTGGGTATCCTGGCGAGCAAAGGCCGTCATACTTCTGATCATGGTGACTCCGCGTTTGGGAAGAAGCAGTACTTCAGTTTAGCAGGCCGACTGCCCCAACATCGAACAGACGCCTCGGACTGCGTGTTATACTCCGCAATCTTTCAACATTGCAATCGACCGGGGATTCACCCCGGACACTCACTACTGATACCAGGAATGATTATGAGACCGAGCGGAAGAACGCCGGAACAATCCCGAGACATTCGCATTACCCGCCACTACACCCGCCACGCCGAGGGTTCCGTATTGGTGGAATTTGGCGACACCAAGGTTATCTGTACCGCCTCTGTCGAGAATAAGGTTCCGCCTTTCCTGCGCGGCGAAGGCAAAGGCTGGATTACGGCGGAGTATGGCATGCTGCCCCGCTCCACCGGCAGCCGCATGGGCCGGGAAGCCGCCCGTGGCAAACAGGGTGGCCGCACCGTGGAGATCCAGCGCCTGATTGGCCGCTCCCTGCGCGCAGCGGTTGACTTGAGCGCTCTAGGCGAGCATTCCATTACCATAGACTGCGACGTCATCCAGGCCGACGGCGGCACCCGCACGGCGGCGATTACCGGTGGCTGCGTGGCGCTGGTTGACGCGCTGAATCATCTGGTGAAAGAGGGTCGGCTGAAGAAGTCGCCGCTGAAGCAGATGATTGCGGCGTTTTCCGTGGGCGTCTACAAGGGCACACCGGTGCTGGACCTGGATTACCCGGAGGATTCCGAAGCCGAAACCGACATGAATGTGATCATGACGGATCAGGGCGGCTTCATTGAGATTCAGGGAACCGCTGAAGGCGCGCCGTTTGAACAGGAAGAACTGGATGGCATGCTGAAACTGGCCAAGCTGGGCATCGGGCAGTTGTTTGAGGCGCAGAAGGCAGCTTTAGCCGACTAAGGTGCAGCTTTTCCGCGTGTCCGGAGAGGAGTTCTTTTCCGGACACGCTACAAGCACATCCCTGTGCGCTCGACTCCGGCCTTCCCTGGCCGGAGACGGTCCGGAAAAGAACTCCTCTCCGAACCCGCTAGCCTTCAGTGAGCCTCAAGCCGCATATGGATCAGAAACCGATTTCGATGTCGTAATCCATGATCACTGGCGCGTGATCGGAGAACCGGGTGCTGTCATCAATCCAGCCATCCCGGATGGTCTTGCGTATACCCGGCGTCAGTAGCTGATAATCCACCCGGATACCGGCATTCTTGCGTGAACCCTCAGCCTGCTCCGGCCACCAGGTGTACTGGTTGCTCTGCTTGTTGATATCGCGGAATGCATCAACACAGCCCATTTCATCAAACAAACGGTCCAGCCATGCCCGCTCATGGGGCAGGAAGCCGGAAAAATCCAGTTTGTGGTACAGCGGGCTGGCGTCGGTCACGTGATGGGCGGTTTGCAGATTGGCGCAGAAAATAAACTGGCGACGCTTACGCAGGGTTTTCTGCATATGGAGGCCAAAGGCCTCCATGAAATCATCCTTATGATCCAGAACCGTAAGGTCGTCCTCGCCGATCAACTCTTCTTCGCGGCCAAGTGCGCTGGGAGAGAGAACGCAGGCGACAGACACCTTGTCAAAATCCGCCTGGATGAAGCGGCCTTCGCGATCTGCCTGCTCATTGGCGAAACCGTACATAATGGCCTTTGGGAAATGGCGGGTATAGATACCAACGCCACCGTCTTCGTTACGCTCACCATCAATAAAGTAGGCTTCGTACCCTTCCGGGATGAGATTGAAGTCCTCAATTTCGTAGGCCCGCATGCGGTGGTCCTGAACGCACACCACGTCAGCGTCCTGCCTGGCTAGCCATTCAAAGAAACCTTTCTCAACAGCCTGGGCCAGACCGTTGACGCTGATTGTAACTACCCGCATACATGTTCCCTGATTCGGTTTGTGTGTATGATACCGGTTTTACGCGTTAATTAAAGATCCAAACCCGCCAGAAGCCCTGTCATGCACGACTATCAGCAACAGTTCATTGAGTTCGCCATTCGCCGTAACGTGCTCCGTTTCGGAGAATTTACGCTTAAATCCGGCCGCACCAGCCCCTATTTTTTTAATGCGGGGCTGTTCAATACCGGGGAGGACCTGCTTGAGTTAAGCAAGGCCTATGCCGCAGCACTCCAGCGTAGTGGGCTGGATTATGACATTATTTTCGGGCCTGCCTATAAGGGCATACCGTTGGCGACGGTCACCGCCATGGCTCTGGCCGCCGAGGGTAACAACAAACCATTCGCCTTCAACCGAAAAGAAAAAAAGGATCACGGCGAGGGTGGCAATGTCGTCGGCTCTCCCCTGGAAGGCAAGGTACTGATTGTTGATGACGTCATTACCGCTGGCACGGCTATCCGGGAATCCATGGAGCTGATCCGCACCTCAGGGGCGGAGCCCGCAGGCGTGCTCATTGCCCTGGACCGCCAGGAGCGGGGCACCGGTGAACTATCCGCCATCCAGGAAGTCAAAGAGGAGTTCGGCATTCCTGTGGTCAGTATTATCAGGCTCGAGCAGGTGCTTTCCTACCTGCAAAGCAGGCCCGGATTCTCCGAACATGCTGAAAAAGTCGCCGCCTACCGGGATGAGTACGGGGTCTGAATCCAGGCATGGTTTATCGTTCAGCTTTTGTTATGCTTCCTGACATACACTGTTTTAAGCGGAGCGCCAGTCTCTCATCATGAATCGTCTGACCAGGTTTTCAATCGCTGTATCTGCTGCGGCTGCGCTGATGTTTGCCTCTATCGTAGAGGCAAGAATGTACCGCTATACCGATGAGAACGGTCAGATTGTCATCAGCAGCACGATTCCCCAGGAAGCGTCGAGGCGGGGCTACGACATTCTCAGCAAGAACGGTCGGGTGATTGAAACGATTGATCCAGAACCCACCGAAGAGGAGATTGCCGCAAGGGAAGCCGAGGAAAAACGCCTGGCCGAAGCGGAACGACAGCGGGAGCTCGACCGCAAGCTTCTGGAGCGCTACAGCCACCCAGACGAAGCCGTGCGCGCCATGCACCGGAAGATACGAGAGCTGCAGGGATTGAATCAGCTCAAGAGAGGCAACATTTCGGTGATCGTCAGCCAACTGGACAGCGACCAGAGCCGAGCTGCAGACCTGGAACGTTCCGGTCGCGACATACCCGAAGCGACCCTGGAAAAAATACGGCGGCTGGAAGCCCAGATTCGTGATATCGAACGGGAGATCCACTCGCAGAACGCCAATATAAAAGCCCTGCAAGAGCGTTTCGAAGCGGACATCGAACGGCTGGAAGAGATTACCGGTGAGGAAAGAACGCTTCCGCTGGATCCGGACGATCTGGAAGAACAATAAGCCACACGGCTCGACCAATCAGGCACAAAAAAGGTCACCTCACGGTCAAGCCGTTCACTTAAAGTGGATCTGAACGGCTTGGCCCGGCCCGAAAAGGCGCTATACTACTGGATATCCAGACAGTATGGTGCCTTTTTTCATGAGA
>PBRG01000023.1 GCA_002726615.1 Marinobacter sp. | reverse complement strand
TGGGAAGCCGCCTATTTCCACCAGGGCCTGGGTTTCGAACAGATGCTCCGCGATGAAGCGGCCAAGCACAATGTCTATTGGGCGACTGACAAGGTCTACCCAACCGAGATGGTGGTCAAGCAGCCCATTAACAGCTGGGATGACTTCACCAAGCTGAAAATCCGCTCCTCCGGTGCGCTACAGAGTTTTCTGACCGACGCCGGTGCCGCCGCATCCTACATCCCGGGCAGTGAACTTTACTCCGCCCTCGACTCCGGCATTGTTGACGGTGCCCACTGGGGGGCCTCCCAGGGCGCATTCAGCATGGGTCTGTATGAAGTTGCCAAATACCACGTACAGCCAGCACTGAACATTGCCGGCACCGACGTCATCATTGTCAGCCAGAAAGCGTTGAACAAGCTGCCCGAGGACATGCAGAACATCGTCAAGCAGGCTCTTGAGGAACAATTCTGGTTCCGTACCAATGAGTATCAGTACAAGGAACGCATCACGCTGGCCAAAGCCATCAACGAACACAATGTTCAGGTCAACACTTTGCCGGAGGACGTTCAGGACCGCCTGACCCAGACCGCACAGACGCTGTGGGATGAGGAAGGCAAGCGCAGCGATAACGCCCAGAAGGCGCTGGACATGCTGAAAGACTACCTGTCAGAGCTGGGCTATCTGTAAACGCCCGACACCTGCAACCGGCCGGGCCAGCTTTTCAGGCCCGGCTTTGCTTTTGAACGAACCGTTTCCCGGAGAATACCAATGGGTGTGTTGACCGCATTCATGAGAGGGGTTACCCGTCTCAATGATGTCATCGGGCGCGGGATAGCGCTGATCGTTTTTGCCATGTTCGCATTCCTGATCATGGAGGTGGCGTTTCGCTACCTGTTCAACTCACCCACGGTATGGACCAACGAACTGACCCAGATGCTGTTTGGCATCTACGCTGTCATGTCAGGGGGTTACATCATGGCTCACCGTGGCCATGTTAACGTTGACCTGCTGCACTCACACCTTCCGCCCCGCGGCCGTGCCGTGCTCGACATTCTGACGTCAACGGTATTCTTCATCTTCACCCTGGCCTTGCTGTACTTCGGCTACGACATGGCAAGTGAGTCCATTGCCAGCTGGGAAACCTCCTATTCCGCCTGGAACCCGCCTATCTGGCCGGTGAAAGCCGCCATTCCATTGGGCACTGGCCTGCTGGTTCTGCAAGGCATCGTCAAGTTACTGGAAGATATCGCAGTGGCCTTCAACCTCAGTTACTACACCCCCGAAACCCAGGACGACGCTAAAGGAGAGCCATTGTGAGTATCGAAATCCTCACGCTGCTGTTCTTCGGCTCCCTGCTGTTTTTCCTGCTTCTCGGCCTGCCACTGGCCTTTGTGCTGGGCGGCGTGTCCGTTGTCTTCCTCTACTTCACCTGGGGATTCGATTCCTTCTACATGGTGTCCTCGCAGATATGGGGCACCATGGAAAGCTTTACCCTGGTGGCGATTCCCCTGTTTGTCTTCATGGCGATGATTCTGGAGCGAACCGGGGTTGCCAAAGACCTGTACCGCATGATGCATCTTTGGTGCGGCGGCCTGCGGGGTGGCCTCGCTATTGGTACCCTTGGCATCTGCGCCGTTTTTGCAGCCATGGTCGGCATCAGTGGCGCGGCGGTCGTCGCCATGGGCACCATCGCACTACCGTCGATGCTTGAGCGGGGCTATGACAAGAAGATGGCCCTGGGTGTGATCAACACTGGCGGGGGCTGGGGCATACTGATTCCTCCCAGCATTCTGATGATCCTCTATGCCCTGATTACCGGTGTGTCGGTGGGCAAGATGTTCGCTGCCGGCATCATGCCCGGTATTCTGCTGATGGTACTGACCGCCATATACATCCTGGTGCGCTGCCACCTGCAGCCCGAACTGGCCCCCGCGCTGCCCAAGGAAGAGCGTGGCACCTGGCCGGAGAAGTTGCGTGCCCTGCGGGCGGTACTGCTGCCCATCGGTGTTGTGATCATGGTTCTGGGCTCCATCATTGGCGGCATTACCACGCCAACCGAAGCCGCCGCCATGGGCGTGCTCGGCGCTCTGATTTCCGCCGCAGTGTACCGGCAGTTCAAGTGGAGCATCCTGCAGGAAGCAGCGATCCGGACCTTCAAGCTCACCGGTATGATCATGTGGATCCTGTTCGCAGCCCACGCCTTCAGTGCTGCCTATCAGAGCATGGGCGCCCAGGATCTGATCGAGGGGCTGATGAACATGATTCCCGGCGGCCCCTGGGGCATCATCGTCGCCATGATGGTGATCGTGTTCCTGCTGGCCATGGTGCTGGATCCGGTCGGCATCATGTTGATCACGCTGCCGGTATTCATGCCCATCGTTGAATCCCTGGGATTTGACCCGATATGGTTCGGCATCCTGTTCGTGATCAATATGGAAATCGGCTACATGACGCCGCCTTTCGGTTTCAATCTGTTCTATCTGAAAGGGGTCGTACCACCGAGCATCACCATGAAGGATATCTACTCATCGATCATCCCCTTCGTGATTGTTGAGATTGTTGGCCTGGGATTGATCATGATCTTCCCGCAAATTGCCACCTATCTGCCGGATCTGCTGTTCTGAGCCGACTCTTTTCATTGCCGATCATAACCCTGCATGGATTGTTGCAGGCGGTTTAACAGAGGACTACCTTTAGGGAATCCCGATCAACGGACCCGGGATTCCCGATCACAAGGAGACGTTCTCATGAACCGATTCAACCCTGCCTTAGTGCCTCTGCTTTTCCTGCTCTCGTTTGCCCCCTTCGCGGCCCAGGCCGAAACCCTGACCGACCAGACCATCCGCTCGTTCATCAGCAGCCTGGAAACCCTTCAGGGTATGGAGAACGAATTCGATGCGATGAAGGAGGATTTCCCGGCTGAGAAAGGTGGGCGCGGCACCGAAATGCCAGACATGTCGCGAATATTCTCGTCGTCCATCGAGCGGATGAAAGGCCATGATATGTACAACCGGTTGGAAGACGTGGTGGAGCAACACGGATTCGCCAATCCCGAGGCGTGGGCGAAGACCGGCGACCGCATTTTCCAGGCCTGGAGTGCCCTGGAAATGGGCGAACAGTCCGGAGAGATGAACCAGGAGATGGCCAAAGCCATGGAGGAAATCAACAACAACCCTCACATGAGCGAAGCCCAGAAACAGCAGATGCGGGACATGATGGGCGGTGCCATGTCCGCCATGGAAACGGCAAGTAAAGCACCGGAAGCCGACAAGCGCGCCCTGCGGCCACACCTGGATGCTTTACGCTCCGCGACCGAATCAGACCGTTAAGCAATACAGGCCCCGAAACAAAAAACCCGGCCATGTTTGGGCCGGGTTTCTTCCAGTCTTCTGGCTGCCTCTACGACATCAGGTTGTAAACAAACACGATAGCAACCGCCACCGGCGTCACGAAGCGAACCAGGTTGTACCAGAGCGCAAAGCTACCTCCGGCCAAGGCCAGGTTACTCTGCAATGACTCTTTCGCCACGCACCAGCCGACAAACAGCGCCGTCAGCAAGCCGGACAGCGGCAGCATCACGTTGGCGGTAAAGAAGTCGAGCAGATCGAAAATAGTGTTGCCCTCGAAACGCTCGAACATGCCCAGGGGCGCGAAACCGGACCACTCGTTCAGGGACAGGATGGAGGCAATACCCAGAAGCCAGCAGGCAATCCCAACCACCACCGTGCTACCCACACGGCCAACAATCAGTTTGTCTTCCAGCCATTCAACCACCGGCTCCAGCAATGAAATAGCGGAGGTCCAGGCNGCNAACAACAGCAGNANAAANAACAGGGNNCCAAANANGCNNCCCATNGGCATNTNGCCNAAGGCCAGCGGCAGGGTCTGGAAAATCAGNCCGGGACCGGCACCGGCTTCCAACCCATTGGCAAAGACCACCGGGAAAATGGCCAGGCCGGCCATCAGCGCCACCACGGTATCCATGATGGACACCGTCACTGCAGTCCGCCCGACCGACACGTCATTACCCAGATAGGAACCGTAGGCCATCATGATGGCCATGCCCAGGCTCAGGGTGAAGAACGCATGGCCCAGGGCCACCAGCACGCCGTCCATGGTCAGGGCACCGAAATCCGGCGTAAACAGAAAGGACACCGCCTCCCCGAAGTGGCCGGTGGTGGTGGCATAGCCCACCGCAACCAGCAGCNACACAAACAGCGCCGGCATCAGGATGGTCACGGCCCGCTCAAGGCCGGATTTGAGGCCACGGGCCACCACCAAAATCACCAATGCCATAAAGATCGTGTGCCAGATCAGTAGCGTGACCGGGCTGGCCAGAAGGCCACCAAACAGCTCGCCGATGGCGTCCGCGCTCTGGCCGGTAAAGTCGCCCATGGCCGCGTGGCCGACGTAGGACGCCGCCCAGCCACCAATCACGGAATAGAATGACAAAATAATGAAGGCTGCCAGCACACCTACAATGGCAGAAATCCGCCACACGGGTGACGCCAGGTTGCGCTCGGCCACCAGGCGGAAACTGGTGATCGGATTATGCCGGCCACTACGACCGATATACACTTCCGCCATCATGATGGGAATACCGACGATGGCGATACACAGCAGGTATACCAGTACGAANGCGCCACCACCATTTTCGCCGGTGACNTANGGAAATTTCCAGATATTGCCCAGCCCGACGGCCGAACCGGTCGCGGCCAGGATAAAGGCCATCCGGGAAGACCATAGCCCACGATGGGCCGGGGTAGATTTGGAACCAGTCATTGTTTCATCCTGTGCTTCTGGCTGATAAATCGATTAGATGAGGTATGCCAAAGGCCTGCTTCAGCAGATGGGGCGGGATTTTGCCAGCAGTATGCTCAGGATGCCAGCCAGGGCCGGCCCCGGGATGTAAACGTCTCCGGGACCGGCCGACAACTAGCCGTTTTTACTCACGAACCGGGAAACCAGATCTTTCAGCCCGCGGGACATCTGGCTCAGGCTGTTACTGCTGTCCTTGGCAGATTCCGCCTGCTGGGTACTATGATCAGCCAGTTCGGCAATATTGACCACCTGATGATTGATCTCCTCGGATACCTGGCTCTGCTCTTCAAAGGCCGCCGACATGCTGATAAAGCTGTCGGATATATCGTGGATCGAAGACACGATTTCCTGCAAGGACGTTTCTGCCTCCCGCACCTTCTCCAGGCCCTTGCCCGCATCCAGTTCCCCTTCACGGGTGGCCTGAACGGCTTGTTCCACCTGGCTACGGAAGTCGTCAATGACCTGCTGTATACGTACTGTGGAATCCCGGGTGCGGCGGGCCAGCGACCGAACCTCGTCTGCCACCACGGCGAACCCGCGACCCTGCTCGCCAGCACGGGCGGCTTCAATGGCCGCATTCAGTGCCAACAAGTTGGTTTGTTCAGCAATGTCTGAGATCAGACTGGCGGCCTCACCAATGCTTTCCGTTGAGGCACCCAGTTTCTGGATGGCCGTACCAATACCGTTCACCCGGGTCACCAGCTGTTCGATGGCCGTCAGGGCCTCACCGCTGCGCTTGCTGCCGGTGGCCGCCATCCGATTGGCTTCTTCCGCCACTTTGGCGTTGCCATTCACGGTTTCGGTCACTTCCTGGATCGACACCGTCATTTCGTTAACGGCCGATGCGGTCTGATCAGTCTCGGCCCGCTGCTTGGCAATCGACTCAGCGCCCTCGCTGATGTAGCGATGGCTCGCCCTGGCATGCTCATACAGGAGCTCAGCCTGGTCATCAATACGGGCCAGGGCAGTACGAATCCTCGCTTTCTCGCTCATGATCAGCATGGCCATCTGCGAGAACAGGCCGCTTTCATCACTGTAGGTTCGTGCCACAACGGCATCACGGAAAGCGTCAGGGCGCAGGTCAAGCAGGCTCTGCAGGCGAGCGGTTATGGACCTGAGAGTCAGCCCCGCTGCCAGCACATGAGCAACCACGATCACGCCGATGGCCATCCCGGAATTGCCCAGCGTGGTCAACGCCACCAGACTCAGGACCAGCGAAAGGGCAAAGGGCCATCCTGATCGCATCGCAGAGACAAGCCGGCCCTGGACACTGACTGCCGCCTTGCCAGAGGACAGCTTAGGGTAGAGTTTCTCAGCCCGCGCCACTTGCTCACGGGTTGGCGAGACTCTTACCGACTCGAAGCCAATCATTTTCCCGTTTTCAAGAATCGGGGTCACGTATGCGCTCACCCAGTAGTGGTCACCGGTCTTGGTACGGTTCTTGACCACGCCCATCCAGGGTTTTCCGGCCTTGAGGTACTCCCACATGCCGTGAAATACGGCTGAAGGCATATCCGGGTGACGGATCACGTTGTGGGGCTGGCCAACCAACTCCTCTCGAGGGAAACCGCTAATGTCGACGAACTCGTCGTTGCAGTAGGTAATGACGCCTCTTGAATCAGTGGTGGTAATCAGCCGACCGCTTGCGGACATTCTGACTTCACGCTGGGTAACCGGAAGGTTTTTTCTCATTACGGGCTGTCTCCCTGACATGGCCATTCCACATTTGGTATGGCAGTTATAGCAACTCTAAGCGTAGGCGCCATCAGCAAAAAGTGGGGAACATACGATATCCAGCGGATATCTGAGTGAACCGAGACGCTTCTTTACAGACGACGCGGAATACCGTTACACCGCCAGCCTGGCACGGGGATGAAAACGCGTATTCAGCCACAGCGACAGGGCGATGACACCGCCACCGATGGCCAGTCGCAACAGATCGGCATCCCGGTTCCAGATCACCAGATTGACGAGCAGCCCGGCGGGCACCAAGACGTTGTTCATGATCGCCAGAGTGCCAGCATCCACATGGCATGCCCCCCGGTTCCACAGGAACAGTCCAACACCGGACGCTGCCAGGCCCAACCAGGCGAGAATGCCCCACTGCAACGAGGTAGTGGGCAGACGACTGGCGTCGCCAAAGATCAGGAAGGATGGCAGAGCAATGATCAGTGCCCCGAAAAAGAAATAACCAAACGTACGGTAGGCTGGCAGTTCCGTCGGGAAGCGCATCATGGTGTGCTTGTAGCCGACCTGACCCGCCGCAAAGGTGAAGTTGGCCACCTGCAGCAGCAGGAAGCCAGTGATAAAGCCCTGGCTCAGACCATCGTAACGGATAATCCCCGCACCCAGCGTTGCCACGGCCGCAGCAACCAACGCCGTTGGCGAGAAGCGCCGGTACAGGGCATCATCGATCAAGGTGACGTACAGTGGCGTGAAAATGGTAAACAGCAGAACTTCCGGCACGGTCAGGTAGCTGAACGAACGATACAGGCACAAGTAGGTCACGCCGAACTGCAGCATACCAGTGACCAGCACGCCCAGTTTCAATCCGCCGGGAACGCCACGCCAGCGGGTCAGCGGCAGAAACACCAGGGCGGCAAGCACCACACGGGTCAATACCGCGAAATCGCTGTCCACACGCCCGGCCAGAAATTCGCCAATCAGGCTGAACGAGAACGCCCACAGGACTGTTACGAAAATCAGAAGACCCATACTACCCGCACCTGAAATATTGGAAGGCGGCACTTTACCCGCTACTGCACTGGGTTGTACACAGTGCGGCGGAAACACCCTATGACATTCGGGGTGGGGAATGGGGTACCATCCCGCGTTCCTGACGCATTCCGATTTACTTCTCCGGCCCAGGCTCTCGATTCCATGGACGAAACCCACCAGCCATTACCAGAAGCCCGCCAGCCGCTGGTCCAGCGTACGCTGATCGAGTGGCGCACACTGGCCGTCCTGGGCGGACCGATTCTGATCGCCCAGGTGGCGCAAATGGCCAACGGGGTTATTGATACAGTCATGGCCGGCCACGCCAGTGCCGAAGACCTGGCTGCCGTGGGTATTGGCAGTAGCCTGTGGATGCCAGTGTTCCTGTTCTTCATGGGACTCTTGGGAGCCTTGCAGCCGATCATTTCCGGTTATAACGGCGCGCGCACCACCGAGAAGATCATGCCGGCGACCTGGCAGGGGCTCTACATAGCAGCCGGGGGCTCGGTGATCATGATCCTGCTGCTGACCAACGTGCACCCGGTGCTGGATGCCCTGAACCTGGAAACCAACACTGCCCGTATCTCACAGGGGTACCTGAACGCCTTCGCCTGGGGCATTCCAGCGATGCTGATGATCATGGCACTGAGGGGACTGACGGACGGATTGGGCCATACCAGGGTCATTATGGCCTTCTCGGTGCTGGGAACCCTGGTCAACCTGCCCCTGAACTACATCTTCATTTACGGCAAACTCGGCCTCCCTGCCATGGGCGGTATCGGCTGTGGATGGGCTACCTCCATCTCCAACGGCGTTGCGGCCCTGGCGTTGCTGATCTACCTGAACCGCAGTGCGGTGTATCGCCGTTTTCACCTGCTGGCAGACTGGGCCAAACCGGATGCTGCGGGCATCCGCTATATTCTGCGTCTGGGCATTCCCATTGGTTTCACCATCTTTGTGGAAGCCAGCATGTTCTCGGTCATTGCCCTGTTCCTGGCCCCATTGGGGCCAGTGATTGTGGCGGGGCATCAGATTGCTCTGAACGTGGTATCGCTGGTGTTCATGTTGCCGCTGAGTATCGGCATGGCGCTGACCTTGCGCGTGAGTTTCCTGGTGGGTGCGAAGGCGCCGGATACTGCCCGGCTCATCGCCCGCAGTTCGCTTATTCTGGCGTCAGCGGTGGCGCTGATATTTGCCGTGCTGCTGTTTGTGTTCGCAGAGGGTATTGCAGCGCTTTACACCGGTGAGCAGGATGTTCAGTCCGTGACAGTGACGCTGCTGGTGTATGCGGCCTTCTTCCAGATCGCCGATGTCATTCAGGTGACCTGCATCAGCGCCTTGCGGGGATACAAGGACACCAGCATTCCCATGTTCATCATGCTGTTTTCATTCTGGGGCGTTGGACTGCCACTGGGGTGGGTACTCACATTTACCGACTGGCTGCTGCCCGCCATGGGGGCCGCTGGTTTTTGGGTGGGGCTTACCGGTGGGCTGGCGTCAGCCAGCATCCTGTTGGGACTGCGACTGTTCCTGTACTCGCCAAAACCGGAATAATCTTGCGGAGGGGTCAACCGTAGCTGGGCATAAGATCGCTCGCGTAGACAATACGGTCGCGTCCGGTTTCCTTTGCCTCGTATAGTGCTTGATCTGCCCGTGCCAGCCAGTCGTCAGGCTTTTCACCAGCCTGGAGTAGAGCAACCCCAAAGGACGCGGTAACCTGCCCCCCGGGGTGACGCAGGAACTTGTGCATGATGTGCTGCAGGTTGTGCATGACCGCTCTTAACCCGGTTGAGTCCACACCGGACATCAGCAACACAAACTCTTCACCGCCAAAGCGGAACAGTTGATCGGATTTGCGGATGTTCTGCTCGATCAACGCCACCATTTCCACCAGCACGTCATCACCCACGTTATGCCCATGCTGGTCGTTGATCTTCTTGAAGTAGTCGATATCCAGCAACACCAGAGCGTAGGAGATACCGTTTCTGGAAGCGCTGGCAACGGCCATTGCCAACTCCTGATCCATGGAGCGGCGGTTTTTGACACCGGTAAGGGGATCGATCGTGGCCAGATGCTCCAACCGCTCCCGCTGGTTCTCGTTCCGGTGGGCAAAAACATAGGCGCAGCAGCTGACGACCACAGCCGTGGCAGCAAAAGTCCACATCTGGATAAGGGAGCTGAAGGCCACGCCATGTATCATCAGGGCCAGCACGGCGGCCAGGTTGATAAAAATCGCGTAGCGGGGCTCCGTCAGGAAAAAGCTCGTCACCAGGCACGGATATAGCCAAAACAGCCCTGGTTCTCCGACCAATGCCCCGACTGTAACCGCCCCGCCACAAGCCACCAGGGCCATTGCAAAACCACTGCGGGCGGTATCGCCTGTTATCCACGCGTAAACCGTTCCGGCGGTAATCGCCAGCATAATACCCAGATCCACCGCCCCAGCCAGCACGTTGCCCTGGAGAAAACGCATCACCGCAAAAGGAGTTATTCCAAGAATGGCACTGATGGCCAACAACGTGATGATGGACAGCCTGAAATCTGTTCTCAGACGATAAAGCATAGTAACAACACATCCCGACCAGAGTCTTGTTAGCAAACTATCATAGCGCAAGATTTACCCGGGAAAGACGGACGCAACGAAATTTAACAAACGCGCAAATGAAATATTTTGTCAAATCAGAGGGCGAAGCTTCCGGCATCACAGCAAACGCCCTAGTCCCGGCCTTCCAACAACTGGAGTTGGTATCGGCTTAAAGGGTAAACTTAAGCAATGTTATAAAAAGGATCAGGAAGCCATTGAGTGCAGAATCTTCTTCGTATCGCACCCGGCGCGTTGACCATCGGAAAGCCCTTGCCCTGGACGGTCTATGACGCCGATGGCAATGTACTGCTAATGCAGGGCTACGTCATACAGAACGAACTTCAGCTGGAACAACTGTTCGAGCGTGGACTGTTCCAGCCCCGAACGATCGAACCTTCCAACGATGATGTTCAGGAAGATATCCGTGTCCGCAACCCATTTGCGGATTATCCCGTGCTGCTGCAAACACTGGAGTTCACGCTAAAAGCTATTACCAATCAGGATGACAGTGCCCGTCAACGGGCACTTGGTCTGTCGCGAATGATTGACCAGATGTGCCAGGAATCGCCAGAGGCCAGTCTGGCACTGGTGCACCTGTACTCCATCGAGCCCACCATTCATGAACAGATCCTGTTCTACGCCATTCTCTGCCAATTTACCGCACGCCGATTCGGGCTTGATGAAAAACGGACGGCTGTATTGATCAGCGCTGCGCTGACGGCGAACCTGGCTCTGGTGCCAGTGGCCGATAAGCTCAATGCATCCAACCGAGTGTTGACCGACGAACAACGCGCAGTAATACGCAAACATCCGGAACGCAGTATCCAGGCACTCAAAGAGGCCAACATCACCAGCCCGCTGATACTCAAAATCATTGCCCAGCACCACGAACAGGCCGACGGTTCAGGCTATCCCCATGGTTTGAGTGGTACCGAGATACGGGGTGAAGCGGAAATCCTGGCGCTGGCGGAACGTTATGTGGCGATGATAACGAAGCGAGCCTACCGCAAACGAATGAACATTACCGAAGCTCGCAAGCTTATCGCCTCGCTGGCCGATGGCAAGTTCCGCCCTGCCATTCCGCGGGCTCTGCTGGCGATCCTGACCGAGTATCCGCCAGGAACTCTGGTGAGGCTTTCTAACAACGAGGTGGCGGTGATTGTCCGGCGTCCACACCGTCACCGTGGCCCGTTTGCCAAAGCCATCATCGGCCCCAGGGGCAATCGTTACAGCGGCACCTTTGAGCGGGATTGCAGCCTGCTGGATTTCAACATCGTCGACGTTGAGCAGCCTGAAGTGATGCCTTCCATGGACTTCGGGCTGCTCTGGGGCTTCCACTGACGCTCTGCGCGCCTCGCATTATCTCAAGCCCAACGCCTGGGCATGATGTTCCAGATGATCGTCAATGAACGAGGCGATGAAGAAGTAGCTGTGATCATAGCCCCGGTGCATTCGCAGATTGATGTGGTGATGCACCTTCTCACACGCATCAACCAGCGCCTCGGGATTGAGTTGACTTTCAAGGAAGTCATCCGCTGTACCCTGATCCACCAGTAACGGTAAGCGTTCGCTGGCGCCGGGGATCAACAGCGTCGCATCCCACTCTTCCCAGATTTTGGGGTCGTCCCCCAGATAACCACCGAAGGCTTTTTGACCCCAAGGGCACTCACTGGGGTTGGCAATCGGCGCAAAAGCCGATACCGACCTATAGCGCCCGGGGTTCTTCAATGCCGCGATCAGTGCCCCATGGCCACCCATGGAATGACCACTGATGCTGCGATCCTCCGTCACCGGCAAATGGCCTTCCACCAATTGCGGCAATTCCTTCACCACATAGTCGTACATACGGTAGTGAGGGGCCCAGGGTTGCCGTGTGGCGTTGAGATAAAAACCGGCACCACTGCCGAAATCGTAACTGTCATGCTCACCGGGCAGGTCCAGGCCACGGGGACTGGTGTCGGGGCACACAATGGCAATGCCCAGCTGCGCCGCTTTTTTCTGGGCTCCGGCCTTCTGCATGAAATTCTGGTCGGTACAGGTCAGTCCCGACAGCCAGTAGAGAACCGGTACTTTTTGCGGATTGCTGCCCACGGCAACAGGGGGAAGGTATACCGCAAACTCCATAACGCAGTCCAGGGCTGCCGAGTGATGCTGGTAGCGTCGGTGTTCGCCGTCGAAACAGACGTTGGTGGAGAGCAGTTGCATGGGTACCTCTCAGTCGAAAATTCACCGTCTTCTGACTACGCGTATTTCGGTACTTCTATGCCGTAACCAGCCTTTGCAAACTCTGCCAGGATGGCGGTACGGGTTACAATACCGATCAAACGGTCATGATCAACCACCGGGTAGACCTTGGGCTTGCCTGCACCCAGGTTCTGGGCCAGATCCACGACAGACATTTCCGGGGATATGGTGACCGGATCGCAGAACATAACGTCGTCCACAATCGGGTCGCCTTCGTGGTGATAGTTACTCACCAGCAGGGCGTGGATACAGTCCTGCTCGGAAACAAACCCGATCACCTTGCGGTGGTCATCCACGACCGGCAGGCCCGTAACGTGGTTGTGAAGGAGTGTTTTGACCACTTTGGTTAAAAGCGTTCCACGACGAATGGGCTCGATGTGGTTCCACATGACATCGGATACTTTTAGCGATTGCATTGGCAGACTCCCTGACCCGTCATATTCTGGATTCGTCCCTCTTTAAACATAGGCAATGGGGGCGAAAACTGGAAGCATAAACCCTCCACCGGCGATCTCTTTTTACCGGCACGGGCCGTCAACCGTTGTCCTGCCTTGGCTGTTGCGCCATGGTTTCAAACCCGATCTCGGCAAACCGCGACAACAGAGGTTCCGGAAGATCGTGCCCCATACCCTCAATCATCTCAACGCGGGCATGAGGTAACAGGTATCCCAACTGCTCCGCAGCCACCGGCCGCACCAGCGGGTCGGCCTTGCCGTGGATCACAGATACCGGCACCCGTATGCGCCGTGTCGCCGATGACAGACTGCCAGTGGCAAGGATGGCACGGGTCTGGCGGAGAATGCCGGCGGGATGATAGCTGCGCCGGAACTCCCTTAAGATCCGGTCCCTTACGTCCTGTTCGCAAGGTGGATAGCCCGGGCTCTGGATCGCTTTCCAGAAGTCCAGGGAACGTGCGACGACTGCAGCTTCGTCATGCCCTTTCGCTCCGATACCTGCCAGGCGCCAGATCAGCTTTGATTTCGGCATTGGCAATCGCGGGCTATTGGTGGATGTCATGATAAGTGTTGCCGAGCGCACGCGTTCGGGGTGATTTGCAGCCACCAACTGGCTTATCATCCCTCCCATGGACACACCCACCAGATGGGCACTGGTCAGGTTCAATGCATCCATCAGGTGACACACATCGTCCGCCATGTCATGCAGAGTGTAGGGCGCGTTAATCGGCAGGCCCATCCGGTGCCTTGCCATGACCACAACCGGATGACCCTCCAGGCGATCCTTCAGGTGCGATGAAAGGCCGATGTCACGGTTATCGAACCGGATTACCCGGAAGCCCTCACGAACATACTGCTCCAGAAACGCCTCCGGCCAGAGCGTCATCTGCGCTCCCAATCCCATCACGAAAATCACTGGCTCCCCGGCGGGATCTCCCCGGGTTTCCACACAGAACGAGAGCTCGCCTGCCTGAATGTGAACAGTCTCGGGCATGGCGTTAACTGACGTATCTGCAGAACGCCAATCAGAGCGGCTTAGGGTTTCCGGCATAGAAGGGCTCCTGAGGTAATCAGTCCACAGCTTAACCCGAGAGGCTCCGAATCCAATAGCTTTACAGACCCACGTCGCGTCAGAACGGCTAATTCTTTGCAGCGAATATTTACAGACAAGAATAAGTATATAAACTCAATGAGTTATACGCTCCCGCCGAGCTCGGATCTGTATTGTTCATATCCATATTGCCGATGTCGCGGAAGCGCCTCAATACCAAGGCACAAACACAGGGAGATTCCCATGGAAGCCTTTGAGTCTTTTATTAGCAGCATAAACGCACTGGTCTGGGGTCCGCCCATGCTGGTGATGATTCTTGGTGTCGGCCTGTTTCTGAGCATTGGCTTGAAGCTGATGCCGGTGTTGAAACTGCGAGCCGGTTTCCAACTGATGTGGAAGGGCCGCACCGGGGCCGAATCAGAGGGTGAGATACCCCCGTTTCAGGCCCTGATGACCGCTCTGTCTGCCACTGTCGGTACCGGTAATATCGCTGGCGTTGCCACCGCGGTATTCCTGGGCGGCCCCGGAGCCCTGTTCTGGATGTGGCTGACGGCGCTGGTTGGTATGGCCACCAAATATTCGGAAGCGGTACTGGCGGTACGCTTCCGGGAA
Organism: Marinobacter sp.; assembly: GCA_002726615.1. Classification (GTDB taxonomy): domain Bacteria; phylum Pseudomonadota; class Gammaproteobacteria; order Pseudomonadales; family Oleiphilaceae; genus Marinobacter. The sequence goes on along the minus strand of PBRG01000023.1, from coordinate 3,834 downwards.
GTGGACGAGCGCGGCGCCTACACGGGTGGCCCGATGTACTACATTCGCAACGGCCTGGGCAAGAAGTGGGCCTGGCTGGGTGTGCTGTTTGCCATCTTCGCAGCGGTGGCCGCGTTTGGCATTGGTAACACGGTGCAGGCCAACTCGGTGGCGGATGTTCTGGAAACCAACTTTAACCTGCCACACTGGGTGACCGGCCTTGTGCTGATGGCTCTGGTGGGCCTTGTACTGATTGGTGGCATCAAACGCATCGGACAGGTCGCAAGCGCGTTGGTGCCGTTTATGGCCATCGCCTACGTCCTGGTCGGCCTGATGGTATTGGCCATTAACGCCAACCAGATTCCGAATGCCATCGCCATGGTGTTTACCCACGCGTTCAGCCCGGTTGCAGCCGAGGGTGGCTTTGCCGGCGCCGCTGTCTGGGCCGCCGTCCGCTTTGGTGTGGCCCGCGGCATTTTCTCAAATGAGGCCGGCCTCGGTTCCGCCCCGATCGCCCACGCTGCAGCTCAGACCAAGAGCCCCATCAATCAGGGCATGGTCGCCATGCTGGGCACGTTCATCGATACCATTATCGTGTGCAGCATCACCGGCCTCGTCATCATCAGTTCTGGCGCCTGGACCTCCGGCGAAACCGGTGCGGCGCTGACCTCGCTGGCCTTTGAAACCGGACTGCCCGGGTTTGGTAATTACGTGGTCGCCATCTCACTGGCGATTTTCGCCTTTACCACCATTATCGGTTGGTCGTTTTACGGCGAACGCTGCATTGAGTTCCTGTTCGGCGTCAAAGCCATCGTGCCGTACCGCGTGATCTGGATACTGGCGATACCGGTTGGTGCCACCATCAACCTTGGCCTGATCTGGCTGATCGCCGACACGCTTAACGCCATGATGGCACTACCAAACCTTGTGGCCTTGCTGCTACTGAGCCCAGTGGTGTTCAAGCTCACCCGTGAGCATTTCGAGAAAGAGCGNTCAGTCGGCGTGAATTGATCGAAACATGGAGACGGATGAGGCGGATCAACGCCCCTTGGTTTTCTCCCATCCGCCTCCACTGTTTCTTGTATAGACTGAATCTTATGCCGGCGCTTCGTCTGGCCGGGCTTTCGTATCATCAAAAGGAGGAAACGCGATGAGTTTACGTCTGGGAGATACCGCACCGGATTTTGAGCAGGATTCCAGTGAAGGCAGGATCGATTTTCATGACTGGCTGGGCAACAGCTGGGGCATACTGTTCTCACACCCTGCTGATTTTACGCCGGTGTGCACCACAGAGCTGGGCCTGACGGCCAAGCTGAAAGACGAATTCGCCAAACGTGACGTCAAGGCGATCGCCCTGAGCGTGGACCCGGTCGATTCCCACAAGGAGTGGATCAAGGACATCAACGAAACCCAGGGTTGTGCCGTCAACTTTCCGATCATTGCCGATCACGACCGCAAGGTGTCCAGCCTTTACGACATGATTCACCCCAGCGCCAATGAGACGCTGACTGTGCGTTCGCTGTTCGTGATTGATCCGAACAAGAAAATCCGCCTGATGATCACCTACCCGGCCAGTACCGGTCGCAACTTCAACGAAGTGCTTCGGGTTGTCGACTCGCTGCAGATGACCGACATCCACAAAGTGGCGACACCTGGCAACTGGGAACCCGGTGGCGACGTGGTGATCGTGCCGTCCCTGCAGGATGAGGAGGAAATAAAAGAACGTTTCCCGAAAGGCTATCGGGCGGTGAAGTCCTACCTGCGAATGACGCCGGACCCGGGGGCGAACTGTAGTGGGGATTAAACGCTGAAGGCGCAATTCGCTGAAACGAAAAAGCCGGGCTGATGCCAAGCCGTTCACTTAAAGTGGATCTGAACGGCTTGGCCCGGCCCGAAAAGGCGCTATACTACTGGATATCCAGACAGTATGGTGCCTTTTTTCATGAGAAAGAAATCTTGCCAGAAGGATTGGCCGCGAGTTCCTGAGAGGTTTGAGGGGATTCAAGTTAACGGCTGCGGGGCACCAGATTGCGAGAACTTTGGTCTCTCACCGGCCCCGAAGGAAAGAATACCCAAGGAATCTAATAGAGAAACGGATGATCGTCAAATTCCGGAAATGCCGGAGCCCTTCAGAATTCAGGGAACGGGTCTAAATTCTGCCTCCCTGACCTGCAAATCCTGCGAAGCTCGAAAACAAGCCGGTGAGTATTCAGGAAGCATTACCTCGGCCCTTAAGAGTAACCAGGCTGTTGCTCAAGAGCTTCATCGAATCAGCCGATATCTGTCAGGTCCTGATTTAAATTGCCCCAACGGTTGCACATGCGACGGCGGCGAAATAAAACGACGCGGGAAAACAGCCTCGGGTTCTCAACGCTATCAATGTCTTTCATGCCGGAAGACATTTACACCCAAGAAAAGAAACCGCAGCCACCGGAGACCAGAGACGAACAAGCAGTTCTTCAAGCTCCTAGTTAATCGCGTACCTTTACGCCGCATCGCTGAAATTCTGTCTATCCATCCAAAAACACTCTACGGGAAAATAGATTTCCTGCACCGTCAGTGCCTCGACTTTGCTAGTCGGCGAGAAATTGAGCTGAAGAAAATGGATCGTTCTCGCCTTTATCTGGCGACAGATCGTCAGGTGCAAATCAGCAACTGGACGCAACGAAAAGACAAACGAAATTGTGAGGTTTACGGAATCGCTACGGCCTGTCTCCGAACCGGTTATGTGTTCGCCTTCAATTTCAATTTTGATGCGAGCGTTGATCAAGATCAGATAGAAAAACACGCCATCGAGATTGGTGACTATGACCGCCCCAAGCACCATCGCAATTACGCAAGGGTGTGGCTGAAGCAGGAGTTTGCAGACGCCACCAAGCGCTCCTCTCGCCGCACAGAGCAACTGGCAGCGGGGTCCTTGGCGGAAGAGGTGCAGCGCAAGGCTGCTTTTGATAGCGCCGTTAATGTGAGTGGATCATCTGAGGATTTTGATTCCACAACGCGTCTTCCAGCCAAGGGCGTCTTGATTCACAACGAATACACCATGACAGCGCATTTCTTCCTGTTAAGGCAGTTACTGGATTCTGTCGGACGAACTCGATTTTATATGGACCAGGACACAGGGATGCGAGGTGCTTATATTGCGGCATTTCGCGACAAGATACTGGACGGGGAGTCTGATGGTTTTTTGATCAGGGCAAGCAAAGATAAAACCGTAGATGCTAAACGGCAATTAGTCCGAGATGCTCAGGAATTGATCAGTGAATATGCAGGTGCCTCCTTCCAGAAGATGTCGCGGAAGGAGAGAAAAGAAGTCATCAATCGAATGTTGATCGACCGAATTCAAAAACCACTGTCATTCCCGAATTCACCCGAAAAATGGGTTCAATATCCGGAAGCCACCATGGTGGAATCCGAAAAGATGATTGCGGCCATCACCAGGACCGACCGCTATTCTCTGGATCATCAAGCGAGTCTTCTTCAAATGGGGTCACTGCACTCGGTAGATCGATTCTTTATGCAGATCCGGAGAGCCATAAGCTGTTTTGAGCGACCATTTGGATCTGGAACCAGTGGGCGACGCGTCTGGTACGGTTACTCGCCATATAACCCGGACAGGTACAGTCAGCTTGGCGATATCTACCGAGTTTATTACAACTACTGCAAACCGAATGACAAAGGCAAGACTCCTGCGATGCGCCTGGGTCTTGCAAAAGGCCCAGTGGACTTAGAAAAGATCATCTATCTGGACAAATACACCAAGGTCAGCTCATAAAAAAGGGCCGATGGAAATATCCATCGACCCTCTTGCTACCCGGTCCGGCCAACCCAGATCCACTTTAAGTGAACGGCTTG
>PBRG01000022.1 GCA_002726615.1 Marinobacter sp. | reverse complement strand
TCCAACTCGAAGTTCAGACGCTTGTAGTAAGCTTCACGCTTGCTGTCGTACTCCGGGTCGTCCTTGCTAAGGGTTTTCGCCAGCCGCTCTTCCAGGCCCTCTTCCGACACCTTGCGGAAGTACTCATCCATGGTCATGCCATCAGGGATGGGGTAGTTCGGCAGGAAATACTCTCCCATACGCACCGGGACTGAGCAGCGTCGGGCAATTTCCACCGTATTCTCAACCGCCTCGGGGATATCAGAGAACAATTCAATCATTTCATCGGCGCTGCGCAGATACTGCTGGTCGCTGAAACGACGATCCCGCCTCGGGTCATCCAGGGTGCGGCTCTCGCCAATGCAGACCCTTGCCTCATGGGCTTCGAAATCTTCGGCATGGAGGAAGTGGACATCGTTTGTCGCCACCACCGGGCAGCCCAGCGCCCCCGCCAGTTCAACACTCAGGTGCAGGCAATCTTCATCCCCCGGTCGGCCCGTGCGTTGCAGCTCCAGGTAGAACGACCCAGGATAGAGACTCATCCAGTATTCGGCGCGCTGTCTGGCAAGGTCCAGCTTACCCGACATCAACGCCTTGCCCACATCCCCCAGGCGCGCCCCAGACAGGGCAATCAGCCCTTCAGTCCGGCTTTCCAGCCACTGGCGCTGGATAATTGGCTTACCGAAACGTTGCCCCTCTGTGTACCCCAGCGAGACCACTTCGGTCAGGTTCAGGTAGCCATCGTTGTTGCGAGCCAGCAGAGTGATGCGAAACGGATTGTCAGGCTCGTCGGGATTTTCGACCCACAGGTCAGCGCCGATAATGGGCTTCACCCCGGCGCTCATGGCCGCCTTGTAGAAACGTACAAGGGAGCACATATTGGATTGCTCCGTAAGCCCGACAGCGGGCATACCCAGTTCTGCAACACGACCGATCAGGGGTTTCACGCGCACCAGGCCATCTACCATGGAGTATTCGGAATGCACGCGGAGGTGGACAAAGGTCTGTGACATAGCGTCGGAAATTTCCTGCAGGTTAATGGCGGTTCGGCCAGGTCAGCGACCAATCAATTCTTTGACGTCTTCTTCAGTTTGTGGGCCGAAGCGGGTCTCAACGAGGTTTCCATCCGGATCCACAATAAACGTTGCGGGCAGGGCTACGGGGGTTTTCCAGCCAAACTTCGGCCCTGGATCTTCCGCCAACATACTGTATTCAATACCCATTTTTCGTCCCAGGTCGATCAGTTCCTGGCCACGAACATCATCAAAATTCACGCCCAGGACTATCACGGCACCGGCGCGGTCGATACTGTTCAGCTCTGGAATTTCCTCCAGGCACGGCTTGCACCACTCGGCCCAGTAATTGACCAACACCCAATGTCCCCGCAGGCTCTCCCAGTCCAGGACGGTTCCGTCGGGCTTTTCAAACTCATGGTTCTGACAGCCGGCCAGCAACAACGAGGCCAATATTATACCGATCCTGCATAACCCGGCGGAATAACGCACCGTTGCAGGATACTTTGCAGGGTATTGCACAGGGTGCCCTCCTGTTAGACTACGGCGCTCAGACAAACTTGCGGTTAACCTGACCTGGGAAGAGGGAGAACCATGACAGAACCAACCCGAATTTTCCACAATCCGCGCTGTTCAAAATCTCGGCAAACCCTTGAACTCCTTCGCGAACAAGGTGTTGAACCCGACATTATACGTTACCTGGAAACGCCACCGACAGAGCAAATTCTGGAACAGATCCTTACAGCCCTGGACATCACTCCCAGAGAACTGATGAGAACCGGGGAAAAGGAATACAAGGAACTGGGCCTGGACAACCCCGAGCTTGGTCGTGAGATCCTGATCAAAGCCATGGTCGAAACTCCGAAGCTGATCGAGCGTCCTATCGTGATCAGGGGTAACAAAGTGGCCCTGGGCCGACCGCCCGAAAACGTCCTGAATATTCTCTAACCGGAGATAACCAATGGCGACCACCTCGCCCTATATCCTGGTGCTGTATTACAGCCGCACCGGGCAAACCGCCGAAATGGCCGCCCAGATCGCCCGGGGCGTTTCCCGGGTGCAGGGTATGGATGCCAGGATTCGCACCGTGCCCAGCGTGTCGCCGGATACCGAGGCATCCCTGCCAGGGGTGCCGGACGACGGTGCCCCCTACGCCAGCAAGGATGACCTGGCGAATTGCGCCGGCCTGGCCATAGGCAGCCCAACTCGCTTTGGTAACATGGCGGCACCGCTGAAATACTTTCTCGACGGCACCGGGGACCTGTGGCTGAACGGAACCCTCAGCGGAAAGCCTGCTGGGGCATTTACCTCCACCGGTAGCCTGCATGGTGGTCAGGAGAGCACTCTGCTGACGATGATGGTGCCACTACTTCACCACGGCATGGTGCTGTGCGGTGTGCCCTATTCCGAAAACGCGCTCAATGAGACCTCCGCGGGAGGGACCCCCTACGGCCCATCCCACTGGGCCGGCACCGGAGAGCCACAGGCAGTGAACGACCACGAAAAAACCATATGTCAGACGTTTGGCGAGCGCCTTGCCCGGCTCGCCATGAAATTGCGCTAACCCCGGCGCCACTCAACGACAACGGATCACCGAATGCTCCACAACCCCAAAGCCCGAATGACCGCCCGACTGACCATCCTGCTTTATCTGGCCACCCTGGCGGCCCTGCTTGTCAGCACCTTTTACCCCGCGCAGGTCGAGGGCGTCTCCGTCACGCTGATGCTCAGCGTAAAGCTGGTCCCGCTACTGGCCTTTGCCGTACCGGTGTTCCGAGGCCACAACCGCGGTTATATCTGGCTCAGTTTCGTGGTGATTTTCTATTTTACCCAATACGTCGTATCGTCGTGGCTCAGCGAGGGCGCCATTACCCCTCTGATCATCGCGGTGCTGACCTTCCTGCTGTTTACTGTGGCCATGGTCCACCTTAAGGTGAACCGTCCGCAGCCCGTTACAGAAACCTGACAGGAAACGCATCATGGCTGACAGCACTCATCCACCCGCGCCACATAGAAGTACCTTGACCCTGAGGGATATCTGCACGGCGCTGGTCACCGGTGGTGAGATCACGCAGGAGGATGCCGAACGGGTCCTTTCGGCCAATATTGGCATCCAGACAGGTAGTAGCGGGCCAGCCAGCCAGCGCCACCCATTGGAACTGGTAGCCAAGGCTGGGCTGGAAAGCCAGATTACCGGGCGCACGCTGGATCTGGACAGGCTGACCCAATGGCTGGCGGAGTGGGCGGAACAACGCTATTACCACATTGACCCCCTGAAGATAGACACACCCGCAATTGCCCGGGTGATGTCCTATGCCTTCGCCCAGCGACACGGCATTCTTGCGGTTGAAATCGGCCAGGATGAAGTGCTGATCGCCAGCACCGAGCCCTTCAAGAGTGACTGGGAAAGCAACCTGCGCCAGGCGGTCAGAAAAGACATCCGCCGCGTGGTCGCCAACCCCGAGGACATCCGTCGTTACACCGTCGAGTTCTATCAACTGGCGAGCTCCGTCAGCAAGGCCGGTGGCAACAATACGGTCAATCCCGCGGGTGCCCAGAATTTCGAGCAATTGCTGGACCTTGGGGCTAGCGAACACCCGGATGCCAACGACCAGCACGTAGTCAAGATTGTTGATTGGCTGCTGCAATATGCCTTCGATCAACGCGCATCGGATATTCACATTGAACCTCGGCGCAATGTCACCCAGGTGCGCTTTCGCATCGACGGGGTGCTGCACAACGTCTACGAATTTCCTGACCAGGTCGGTGTGGCCGTTACCAGCCGCCTGAAAATTCTCGGCAGGCTGAACGTGGCGGAAAAACGTCGCCCCCAGGATGGCCGCATCAAAACCCGAAAGCCGGACAACAGCGAAGTGGAACTGCGACTGGCCACCATGCCAACCGCGTTTGGTGAAAAAATGGTGTTGCGGATTTTTGATCCGGAAGTGCTGCTGAAGTCCTACGAACAACTGGGGTTTTCCAAGGAAGACCGGGAACGCTGGCAGGCTATTACCGACCACCCTCATGGCATTGTTCTGGTCACCGGCCCTACCGGCTCCGGTAAGACCACCACCCTGTACTCAACCCTCAAGCAACTGGCCACTCCCGAGGTGAATATCTGCACCATCGAGGACCCGATTGAGATGGTGGAGCCGGCCTTCAACCAGATGCAGGTTCAATCCAATATCGAACTGACCTTTGCCTCGGGCGTACGGGCGCTACTGCGACAGGACCCGGACATCATCATGATTGGTGAGATCCGTGACCTGGAAACTGCAGAAATGGCGGTTCAGGCCGCTCTGACCGGGCACCTCGTGCTGTCCACCCTGCACACCAACGATGCCCCCAGCGCCATCACCCGATTGATGGAACTGGGCATTCCCCCCTACCTGATTCGTGCCACGGTGCTGGGCGTCATGGCGCAACGGCTAACCAGAACCCTGTGCCCTCACTGCAAGGCGCCAGGGCCGGTGGACGAGCAGGCCTGGCAAAGCCTGACCCGTCCGTGGAAAGCCTCCATGCCCAAGCAGGTCTACCACCCGGTTGGCTGCCTTGAGTGCCGGAACACCGGTTACTATGGTCGGGCCGGCGTGTATGAAATCATGCAACTGTCCGGCAACCTGATCCGGCAGATTACCGAGCAGTGCGAGCTGGACCAACTGAGAGTGGATGCGTACAAGGATGGCATGAAATCCCTGCGGCTCAGCGGCGCGCAGAAAGTGGCCGCCGGTTCCACCACTGTCGAGGAAATCCTGCGGGTGACCCCCGAAAGCCAGCGTTGATGTGCTGCCCGACATGGTCGAGCTTCACTGGGGAGACGCTTCGCACTGAGTGAGCAACTGCCGCCAGCGCTGTTTATGGGCGGAAATGGCCCGGTCCAGTTGCACCCAGACGCTGTCGGCATTGCCCGTATCCAGATAGTGCCTATACCACTCACGAAAAGCAGAAGGCATAGTCTCCGACTGTTGGGCGGCAAGCGTATCCAGCGGCTTGATCAGCGCCTCCTTCGCCCGCTCAATGCGGTCGAGATAGTCCTCAATGCCATCGCCGTAACCATCGGTATAAATTTCCGCGAGCTCGCCGGGCAGCTCTTCAGACTCCGCCCCCGAGCAAAGTGGCGCTCCTTCCACTCTCTTGGCCAGCAAAGCTGTTGCGTCGCCAAGCCGCACTGTCATCAATCGTGCGCTGTTCAATAGCTGACCCGCACGATGTTCTGCCTGCCAGAGTTGATGCACACCACCCACATAGTCCAGCGGCTCACTTGTGTTGCCGTCCAGCAGGCCTCTGACCGTCTGGTTGACCCGCGTTACGCCGGAGGACAACTCCGCCAGAGCCTTGTCATCGCCGCTCCCGGGATAATATCCCTGCGACAGGGTAAACAGCCGTTCAATCTCCTCCACACCCCAGGTGGCGTTCCATACCGCAATGGGGAGCGTTTCGATTTTATGGGTGATGGCCTCTTCCAGTTCTTCCTGTATCTCCTCATCATCGGTCTCCGAAATACAGGCCTCAGCGGCACGGATAAAACGCGTTTCATAACGCAATCGATTCAACGGCTGCATCACCCGCCCCATGATTGAGTTCCTTTCGCCGACCACGTACTGCAACTCGCATCCGTAAAGGGAAAGGAAATCGAGCATTCCCATATCCAGACCCGGCATGTCGAGAACGCGTTCCCGCCGGCGCGGAATCTGGGGGACAGGGGCAATATCGGAAAATTCGGGACGCAGTTCCAGGGCATCGGCCACGCCCATGACGTACTCATCCATCATGCCTGGAACACCGGAGTCCGGCGCGCAGCCGGCAAGGTATAGGCACACCAAAGGCACTATCAGGTATCGGACGTCAGGCACCATGTAGGGTCAACCCTGCTGCAGAAACCTGTCGACTCCTGAAAAGTCCGTGGTCACCGCCCGCTTCGTGACCGGCAAATCTCCCTCACGTACAAGCCAGACCGTGCGCATGCCAGCGTCCTCAGCAGCCTTCAGTTCGGCCTCAACATCGGAGAGAAACAGCACAGTTCGGGGTTCNACTCCCAATTCGTCGATGATGTTGCTGTAGGAAGTTGACTCCTTCTTACCGCCGATACGGGTATCAAAGTAACCGGAAAAGAACGGCGTTAAATCCCCAGCTTCGCTGAAACCGAAAATCAGCTTCTGTGCCTTCACAGAACCGGACGAGTAGACGAACAGGCGCAGACCTCGATCATGCCAGCGCTGCAGATACTCGGCGGCATCGTCGTAGATGTGCCCCCGGAACGCACCCTNCTGGTAACCCTGCTCCCAGAGCATTCCCTGCAAGGCCTTCAAAGGCGTTTCCTTGCGATCTTCCCGAATCCAGGTGTCCAGCACCTCAATAAGCCCGTCGATATCCTCCCTGGCAACCCCAGAGGTGTCGGCAACGGCATCCAACTGCTCACGGATTTCAGTACTGTCTGCCGCGCCTTCCCGCACAAACTCGGCCATATGCTCCGCCGAGTAGGGAAACAAAACCTCATGTACAAAGGAGATCGAACTGGTGGTTCCCTCGATATCCGTCANNATNACGCGGATCATCCNGCCACTCCCGCCAGCCGCTCGTAGCGGGGCAACCGGCTGGCAATGTCTTCACCTGTGAAGTCCGCCACCCAGCCTTCCGGGTTGGTAAACAGACGGATGCAGGTAAACGCAGGCTCCGGCCCCATATCAAACCAGTGGCGTGTGCCATCCGGCACGCTGATAAGGTCATTTTTCTGGCACAGAACGGCGTACACCTGGTCACCAAAGTGCAGGTAAAACAGGCCCTGCCCGCGAACAAAGAAACGCACCTCGTCTTCGCTGTGCACATGCTCATCCAGAAATTTCTGGCGGAAGGCCTCTTTCTGGGGGTTGTCCGGGTTCAGGCTGATGACATCCGCCGCCTGGAAGCCGCATTCCGCCTTCAGCGCCTGGATCTCACCGGAATAGGCCTCAAGAATGTCGTCAGATGACGCATCCGCAGGCAGATTCCGGGTAGCCCATTGTTCAAAGCGAACCCCGTGCTCTGCCAACAGGTTAGCGATTTTGCCCGCGTCTTCGGTCACGACACGGGGGGATTCGGGCACACTCTGGTCAAAAATGCTCAAGGTTGTCATCGGCGGACCCTCATGGTTTCAAGCTCACATTCGAAAAGGAATTCAAAGGCTTCGACGTGGCGCAGGCAGTCTGACATGGTCCTGCCCCAGGTATAAAGGCCGTGCCCACGAATCAGGTACCCGGGTTGTTCAGGGTGCTGACGAAACCAATCTCTGGTTTGGTCCGCCAGCGCCGGAATATCCTGGGTATTGTCGAACACTGGCACGGTCAGCTGCGACTCGTGGGTATCAACCCCTGAAAACGCCTTCTGTAACTCGTACCCCTGTAATGTCAGCGGTTCTCCAGCGGGCAGCAGCCGGCTCAGCACCGTTGCTTTGACGGAGTGGGTATGCAACACCGCACCAACGTCCGGAAAGGCCTGGTAAAGAACCGTATGCAAGCGTGTTTCAGCCGACGAGCGGGCATCGCTCTGAATTGGGTTGCCGGCAAGATCCACCACCATGACATCACCCGCCACCAGCTTGCCTTTGTGTCGACCGGACACCGTGACGGCAATATGCTCATCATCGATCCGCGCNGAATAGTTGCTNCTGGTNGCCGGCGACCAGCCCNGGCCGTAGAGAAACNNGCCGGCATCAATGATGGACTGCGCGGCAATGGCGTAGCGGGTTACATCAAACAAAAAGTCACCTCGGAACAGACACGCCGGATCAGCGCTTGATGGTTTCCATTATAAGGATGAGCGTGTCGCCCGCAAAGGCCGACGAACGCTCACCGGTCGGCTTTGACAGCCACGGGTTATACCGTGGCTTTCAGGGGAAGGCTGCGTTGGCGTTTGCCGGTCAGTGCAAACAGCGCATTACCCAAAGCAGGTATCACCGGAGGTACGCCGGGCTCCNCCACACCGGTGGGCAATTCATCGCTATCGATGATGTTCACCACCACCTCGGGCCGCTGATCATGACGCACCAGCGGGTAATCGTGGAAATTGCTTTGCTTGACCTGTCCGTCTTCCAGGGTAATGTTGCCGTACAGGGCCGCCGTAAGGCCAAATATGATGCCGCCCTCAATCTGGTCGCGAACAATGTCCGGATTGACCACCTGACCGCAATCCACAGCACAGAACACCCTGTGCACCCGGATTTCCCCAAACTCGACGCTGGCCTCAACCACCTGGGCCACGTAGGTACCAAAACTGCGGAACAGGGCAACGCCACGGGCCCGTCCTTCGGGTGCCGCGCTGTCCCATTGGGCAAGTTGGGCAACCCTGTCCAGCACACCCAGGTGTCTTGGTTCGTGATCAATCAATGAACGCCGGAACCGGTACGGGTCCTGATCGACTTCATGGGCCAACTCATCCATAAAGGTTTCAACGGCAAAGCCGTTGTGAGAGAAGCCCACGGACCGCCACCAGGACACCGGCACCCCTGGATCTGTGTGGGTATGACGTATGTCGAGATTCGGCACCCGATACGGATATTCTATGGCACCTTCGATGGCGGAATGATCCTTCGGAGTCGCGATACCCTCGGCCATCAGCCCAACGCGACCCAGAGTGCCGTAGAGGAATTTCGGAGCCCAGGGATACTGGGCCGGTGCAGCATTGCGCAGGTACCAGTCCAGTATCTGCGGGCCAACAATCTGATGATGCCAGCCAGTGAGGCGATCTCCGCTGACACTGGCCNGCATCCGGTGCAGCATGGCCGGCCGATAAACATCGTGACGGGTATCCTCTTCCCGCGACCAGATCAGCTTGACCGGCTTGCGTATACGGTACGCGACAGACGCCGCTTCCTCGATGTAATCATTGGTCAGGCGTCGCCCAAAACCGCCGCCGAGGAAGGTGGTATGAATGGTCACCTCGTCGGGCGAGAGGTCCGTCACCCTCGCAGCCGCGATCCGGCCAAGATCGGGTGCCTGAGTCGGTGCCCAGACGTCAATGGCGCCGTCCCGATACCACGCCGTGGCATTCATCGGCTCCAGCGTCGCGTGTGCAAGGTAAGGCTGCTCGTAACTGGCCTCCACCACGCGTTCCGCACCTTGCTGTGCGTCATCAAAATCACCTTCGCTGCGCTCGCTTTCCCCCGGATCTTCATCGGCGGCTTTGTGGTAAGAGGAGAACACCTGATCGGAGGACACATCCAACGCGCCGTCGTTATCCCATTCGATCGTCAGGGCGTCCTGGGCCTTACGGGCCCGCCAGTATTTATCCGCCACAACCGCCACGCCACGCTCGATCTCGAACACGTCCAGCACGCCCGATAACCGGCGAGCGGCGGTATCATCGTATGATTTTACCCGGGCGCCATAGCGCGCAGGGCGGGACACGACCGCGTAAACCATGCCTTCCAGTTCGACATCAATGCCGTAGATTGGCGCGCCGGTGGACTTGGCTTCGGCGTCCAGGCGTCCCCGTTCCTTGCCGATGTACTTCCACTCCTCACGGGGTTTGAGTGACGGAGCCTCCGGCACCGGCTGCTTCGCCGCCAGTTCCGCCAGCCGACCGTAAGCCAGGCTGTCGCGTCCGTTCGGATGCACTACCCTGCCTTCGACCGCCCGGCACTCAGCGGGGCTGACGTCCCAGACACTGGCTGCGGCGGCAACCAACATCA
>PBRG01000021.1 GCA_002726615.1 Marinobacter sp. | reverse complement strand
CTTCTGCCAACTAACAAAAGGCGAGAATTCATATGAGCGAATTGATTCAGTTGGAAAAACGCGGCCACACCGCGATCATCACCATTAACAATCCTCCGGCCAATACCTGGACCAAGGCTTCCCTGAAAGCGCTGGAAGAAACCATCGAAGCGCTGAATGCAGATCGTAATATTTTTGCGCTGGTGGTGACTGGCCAGGGCGAGAAGTTTTTCTCCGCCGGCGCCGACCTCAAGGCCTTCGCCGACGGCGACATTGGTAATGCCAGTGTCATGGCTCAGGCGTTTGGCCAGGCTTTCGATGCCCTGGTGCGGTTCCGTGGCGTGTCTATCGCTGCGGTGAACGGCTATGCCATGGGGGGTGGTCTGGAGTGCGCCCTGGCCTGCGATATCCGCATTGCCGAGGAACACGCCCAAATGGCCTTGCCAGAGGCCACCGTTGGCCTGCTGCCCTGTGCCGGTGGGACGCAGAACCTGCCCTGGCTGGTCGGCGAAGGCTGGGCCAAGCGGATGATTCTGTGTGGTGAGCGTATCAAGGCCGACAAGGCTCTGAGCATCGGGCTGGTGGAAGAAGTGGTGCCGCAGGGCGCAGCTCTCGACAAGGCGCTGGAGCTGGCGGAAATGGCCGGCAAACAGAGCCCTTCGTCCGTTGCCCGCTGCAAGACCCTGGTGATGAGCGCCCGTGATGGCCGCAGCCACGACGACGGCTGGAGAATGGAGCGGGAACTGTTTATCGAACTGTTCAGCACCGAAGACCAGCGCGAAGGGGTGAATGCGTTCCTTGAAAAGCGCNCCCCGGAATGGAAGAACCGGTAAAAAGCACCGATATAAAGCATCGATAAACCCGGCCGGATTACTGAGTGAATGGTATGAGCGATCAAGTAGTCATTTTTGAGGAACTGGAAGCCGCTGGCGGCAGCCGCATTGGTGTGGCGCGACTGAACGCGCCACGNGCCATGAACGCACTGTCGCTGGAGATGATCCACCTGTTGAAGGCAAAGCTGGACCAGTGGGCTGCAGACGACACGATCGGCGCCGTATGGCTGGAAGGCGAGGGCGACAAGGCTCTGTGCGCCGGCGGAGATATTGTGGCGCTGTATCGCGACATGACGGAGCCGCGCTCCGACAGTCGTTCTGTTAGTGAAGGGGATAGATTCTTCACCGACGAATACGAACTGGACTACCAGATTCACACCTATCCCAAGCCTTTAATCGTCTGGGGCAATGGAGTGGTGATGGGCGGCGGCATCGGCCTGATGTCCGGCGGTTCCCATCGTGTGGTCACGGAGCATTCACGGGTCGCGATGCCGGAAGTGAGTATCGGCCTTTACCCGGATGTAGGCGCTGGTTGGTTCCTCAATAAAATGCCGGGCCGGATCGGTTTGTTCCTGGGGCTGACAGGGGCGCGGATGAACGGCGCTGATGCGCTGTTTACCGGGTTGGCGGACCGGTTTATTCGCCACGANATGCGNGANGAGGTCAANCAGGCCNTGCAGCAGTCNGGCTTTGNNGGCCTTGAGGGTGGCGCCCATGCCGCTGTCAGCAAAGTGTTGCGACGGTTTGAAGCGGGCTCCCGCGAGGCAATGCCACAGGCCGTGGTGCGCGAGCACTTCGATGTGATCCAGGCCCTTACCGACGGCGATTCGCTGGTGGAAGTGGTGGACAACCTGGGCCAGTACGCCGGCGAAGATCCCTGGTTGATCAAGGCGGTCAAGACGGTCGCGGCGGCGTCGCCAGCTTCTCTGACTCTGACCTGGCAACACTATCACGACACCTTGCATGACAGCCTGTCCCAGGTTTTCGACAAGGAACTTCAAATATCCAAACGCTGCCTGAAAATGGGTGAATTTGCCGAGGGCGTCCGGGCACTGTTGATTGACAAGGACCTGAAGCCACGCTGGCATTTCCCAACACTGAAAAGCGTGGACCCTGAGTGGATCGACCGGTTCTTTATTGAGCCCTGAACCGAACAGACCAACACTGATCAAATAATGGAGAACAACAATATGGCGACTATCACATTTATCGGTCTTGGCAACATGGGCGGTCCCATGGCCGCCAACCTCGTCAAGGCAGGCCATGACCTGACCGTGTTTGATCTGTCTTCCGAGGCAGTCAAGGCGCTCACCAGCGAAGGCGCAAAATCCGCGGCGACAATCCAGGAGGCGGTGGAAGGTGCCGAGGTGGTGATTTCCATGCTACCTGCGGGTCAGCACGTGGAAGCGGTTTACCTCGGTGACAACGGGCTGTTGAAAAACCTGCCATCCACAACGTTGGTGATCGATTCTTCCACCATTGCGCCNGAAACCGCGAAAGGTGTGGCTGAGGCTGCGGTTGCTGCCGGTATTACCTTTATGGACGCGCCGGTCTCCGGCGGTGTCGGTGGCGCCAAGGCGGGAACCCTGACCTTTATCTGCGGTGGTGAAGCGGACGCCTTCGAGCGCGCTAAACCCGTTCTTGAGTGCATGGGCAAGAACATCTTCCACGCCGGCCCACATGGTGCCGGACAGATTGCCAAGATCTGCAACAACATGCTGCTGGCGATTCTGATGAGTGGTACCAGCGAGGCCCTGGCCCTCGGCGTGAAGAACGGCCTGGACCCTGCGGTGCTGTCGGAGATCATGAAGCAGAGTTCCGGTGGTAACTGGGCACTGAACGTCTACAACCCCTGGCCGGGGGTCATGGAGGGTGTGCCGGCGTCCCGTGACTATGAGGGCGGCTTCCTGGTAAACCTGATGAATAAGGATCTGGGGCTGGCCTTCGACAATGCGGTTAAGAATCAGGCGCCCATTCCCATGGGATCATTGGCCCGTAACCTGTTTGCGCTCCATGCCAACGAGGGTAACGGCGGGCTGGACTTCTCCAGTATCCAGAAGTTCTATTATCGCGGGTAGGGCTGAGTACCAGCGCCTTCAGAACGTCTGGTTGGACATTTCGTTCATGTCGACGGGTTTTGAGGGCGTTTATTTTTAGCTTAAAGTTTACCTTTACGTAAACTATAGCCTGTGATAAACATTGAAGTCAGAATTTTCCACAACAATAAAAGGACTGGATTATGAGTCTCCCGGATTACCAATCGGTCTATGACAATTTCGACCCTGCCAGCCTCGAAGCCGAGATCCTGGAGGGTAACCTGCAAGATGGCCTGAACGTCTGCACGGAAATCTGTGACAAGTGGGCGGAGGACCCTCAAAGGGTTGCGCTTTATTACGAGAAAGCTGACGGCGGTTCCGGCAAGCTGACCTTCGCCGAGCTGAAGGAGCAATCCGCCCGTTTTGCGAACTACCTCACCTCCAAGGGTATCGGCAAGGGCGACCGGGTTGCCGCCCTGCTGCCCCGCAGCCCGGAGCTGCTGATTGTCATTGCCGGCGCGCTACGCGCTGGCGCCGTTTATCAACCACTGTTCACCGCCTTCGGTCCCGGTGCCATCGAGTATCGTTTCGAGCGCGCCAGCACCAAGCTGGTAGTCACTGACCCTGTCAACTATCCGAAACTTACCGAGGTCAAGGACTGTGCGCCGGTGGTGTGCGTGAATGCCGCCGAAGTCAGTGGCGATATCCCGGACTTTGAGAAGACACTGGCAGAGCAATCCGGCCGGTTCGAGCCGGTATTGATCAAAGGTGGTGATCCGTTCCTGCAGATGTTTACCTCGGGTACGGTTGGTAAATCCAAAGGCGTTGCGGTTCCTGCCAAGGCATTGCTGGCGTTTTACGTGTACATGAGATATGCCATCGACCTGCGGGACGATGACGTGTTCTGGAACGTGGCTGATCCGGGCTGGGCCTACGGTCTTTATTACGCCGTGGTGGGCCCGTTGCTGATGGGGCATGCCACCCACTTCAATCCGGGCGCGTTCACCCCGGAAACCACCTACGACATGATCCGCAAGTACAAGATCACCAACCTGGCGGCTGCACCAACGGCTTACCGTTTGCTGAAGGCCAACGACCATGTACTGCCGGAGGGTGAAAATCTCGGGCTCAGAGTCGCCAGCAGTGCCGGCGAACCTTTGAACCCGGAAGTAGTGAGCTGGATTGAAAAGCGTCACTTCTGCCCGGTTAAGGATCACTATGGTCAGACCGAAACCGGCATGACCTGCTGCAATTTCCACGGTCTTGATCACCCGGTACGCCAGGGCTCAATGGGCTATTCCTCGCCGGGACACCGGGTCGTCGCCCTGAACGAAAAGAATGAAGAGGTCGGCGAAGGCGAAATCGGACAGGTGGCGGTCGATGTAAAGGCCTCACCGCTGTTCCACTTCGACGGCTACACCTGGGGTGAAAAAGACCCGTTCGTAAAAGGCTATTACCTGACCGGCGACATGGCGGTTTGTCACGGTGACGGCTGTTTCTCATTCAGTGGCCGTGACGATGACATCATCACCACCGCTGGTTACCGTGTGGGCCCTGCCGATGTCGAAAGCACCCTCCTGGAGCACAAGGCAGTGGCCGAGTCCGGTGTCGTCGCCAAGCCCGATGAAAAGCGCGGCTCGATCATCAAGGCCTACGTGGTGATCAAGGGTGATCAGGAGCCTGAAAGCGAAGACGCGTTGAAAGATGAATTGCAGGAACTGGTGCGTCATCGCCTCTCTGCCCACGCCTATCCCCGTGAAATCGAATTCGTGGACGAGCTGCCAAAAACCCCCAGTGGCAAGATCCAGCGCTTTGTTCTGCGCAACCAGGCGAAGGAAGAGAAACAGGGATGATGGTGACCTTCGAGGAACTGCAGGCCTTCCTCGCCGAACAGTTTCCCCAGGGTGCCCGCTACGGCACCTTGCAGGAGCTGGGCGACGGCTGGGCTGAAATGAAGCTGGAGGTTGCTGAAGAACATCTGCGCCCCGGCGGCACGGTGTCCGGCCCCGCCATGATGGCGTTGGCGGACGTGGCCCTGTATGCCGCGCTGCTGGGTAAAATCGGCCTGGTGCCGCTGGCGGTGACCAGTAACCTCAATATCAACTTCCTGCGCAAGCCGGTGGCCCACAGCCCGATCCGGGCGCGGGCCAGCATGCTGAGAATCGGCAAGACCAGCGGGGTGGGTGAAGTCTATATTCTCTCCGATGGCCTGGAAGATCCGGTTGCCCATGCCACCATCACCTACGCGATTCCGGCACAGCGGTGACGGCATGAAGGTCAGCAATCTTTCGGTTTCCCTGGGGGAGGGCGTCAGGGTTCAGGCCCAGCGCCTGTGCCATGGTGACAGTGCCGGGCCGGTGTTGGTGTTCCTGCATGAATCTTTGGGCAACATTACCTTATGGAAGCAGTTCCCCAGCCAGTTGGCAGAGGCCACAGGCCTTGATGCGCTGATCTATGAGCGCCGTGGTTACGGTGCCTCCAGTGACGAGCCACTGCCGCGTCCCTACGATTACCTGGAGCAGGAAGGCACTGTGTGGTTGCCACGGTTGCTGGATGCGCTGGCGATTGACGAGGTGATTCTGGTGGGCCATAGCGATGGTGGCTCCATCGCCTTGATTGCCGCAGCAGCGCTGGAGGCGCGGGTAAAGGGATTGATCACCATGGCCGCCCATACCTGGGCCGATCACCTGACCCTGGCAGGTATCCGTGACATGCGTCGGCGCTACCTGGAAGAAGGCATTCGCGAGAAGTTGCTGCGCCATCACGGCGAGCGCACCGATGCATTATTCTACGCCTGGCAGGACGTCTGGCTGGATGAAGGTTTTCAGGAGTCCATGGATTTTGGCCCCTGGCTGGACGCCATTCGTTGCCCGGCTATGATCATTCAAGGGGATGATGATGAATACGGGGTTCCGGAACAGGTGACCCGGATTGTGGAGGGCATCGGACATCGGGCCGAACCGGTGTTCATGGCTGAAACGGGACATTCGCCCCACATTCAGCAGCTTGACCGGGTGCTGGCGTTGATCAGCGAATTTTTGCGAATAGACGGTGATCAAAAAAGTACGATTTTTAGTTGACGTTTACGTAGACGTCAATTTAACCTGTAGTCAGTATAAACGCACAAAAATAACAAAAGGTAGAATGGCTCATGAGTGACCCGTTCGTTCTGGAAACCCAAAGCCTCGTCAAAGAGTTCAAGGGCTTTGTGGCGGTCGACGACGTTAACCTGAAGGTGCAGAGTGGCCACATACACGCCCTGATCGGCCCCAATGGCGCGGGCAAGACCACGGTATTCAACCTGCTCACCAAGTTCCTGATTCCCACACGCGGCAAGATCCTGTTCAAGGGTGAGGACATCACCTCGATGAAATCGGCGGCTATTGCCCGCAAAGGCGTGGTCCGTTCCTTTCAGATCTCGGCGGTTTTCCCCCATATGACGGCGCTTGAGAACATTCGCGTTGCCCTGCAGAGTTTTGAAGGCAACTCCTTCCGCTTCTGGAAATCCGGCGAATCCCTTAACAAGCTCAATGAGCGTTGTATGGAACTGCTGGACAGTGTCGGGCTGACTGAATTTGCCAACACCACCACCGTCGAACTTGCCTATGGTCGTAAGCGTGCCCTGGAACTGGCTACCACCCTGGCCATGGAGCCGGAGTTGCTGTTGCTGGACGAGCCCACCCAGGGAATGGGCAGTGAAGACGTGGATCGGGTCGTTGAACTGGTACGCAAAGCCGCTCAAGGCCGCACGGTGTTAATGGTGGAGCACAACCTGGGTGTGGTCAGCAAGCTATGCGATCGGGTAACGGTGCTGGCCCAGGGTTCTGTGTTGACCGAAGGGGACTACCAGCAGGTTTCCGACGACCCACGAGTTCGCGAAGTGTATATGGGTGGCACCGCCACTAAAAAGCAGGAGGCGGCGGAATGACACAGGCGCATCCAAAAGAGTACGAACAGCTTCGAATCTCTGGGCTACACGCGTTTTACGGAGAATCACACATTCTCCATGGCATTGATATGGAAGTTCAGCGCGGGGAGTTGGTCACGCTGCTGGGCCGCAATGGTGCCGGCCGCAGCACAACCCTGAAAGCGATTATGAATATGGTGGGCCGGCGTACCGGTTCCATCATGATCAACGGTGAGGAAACCATGTCCTGTGCGCCTCACCACATTGCAAGGTTGGGAGTAGGGTATTGCCCCGAACACCGGGGCATTTTTTCCGGGCTCAATGTCATGGAAAACCTGACACTTCCGCCCGTCGTCCGAAGTGGCGGCATGGGCTTGGAGGAAATTTTCTCCATGTTCCCCAACCTGTACGAACGCCGTACCAGCCCTGGCACCAAACTTTCTGGCGGTGAGCAGCAGATGCTGGCGATGGCCCGGATCCTGAGAACCGGTGCCAACATGCTGTTGCTGGACGAAATCACCGAAGGCCTGGCACCGGTGATCGTTGAAACACTGGGCGAGGTGTTGGTCAAGCTGAAAGAGAAAGGCCTGACCATTGTCCTGGTTGAGCAGAATTTCCATTTCGCCGCACCCCTGGCGGACCGTCACTACGTGATGGAACACGGCCAGATTGTGGAGGAGATCGGCGCCGACGAGCTTGAGGCCAAGCAGTCGATGCTGGACAAGTACCTGGGTGTATAACGCTCAGGCCAGAGAGTGAAAACGAGAGTGCAACAAGAGCAATAAGAACGAAACCCGAAAACCAACGCAACGACAGTAGCGGAGAAACAACAATGACAATCACCAAAAAGCTTCTGACATCAGCGATTGCATCAGCCATGTTTGTGGGTGCTGCCCAGGCTGAGATATCCGACAACACCGTCAAAATCGGTTACCTGGCCGACATGTCCGGCACCTACCGTGACCTGGCCGGACCAAATGGCCAGACCGCCCTCGAAATGGCCATCGCTGACTTCGGTGGCACGGTCAATGGCGCCAAGATCGAAGTGGTCAGCGCGGATGATCGGAACAGCCCGGACTCAGCTTCCAGCACCGCCCGGCGCTGGGTGGAGAACGAGAACGTTGACTTGATTGCCGGCCTGGTTGCCTCTTCGGTCACCATTGCCGTCAGCAACATCCTGGAAGAAAACGACAAGCTGGGCATCGTCTCCGGTTCTGCCGCGTCCAGCATTACCAACGAGCACTGCACGCCGAACCATATCCACTACGTGTACGACACCTACCCGCTGGCCAACGGTACCGCAAGCGCGGTGGTTAAAGAAGGTGGCAAGAGCTGGTTTATCCTGACCGCTGACTACGCCTTCGGTCACGCGCTGGAAGGCGACGTAACCCGTGTGGTGGAAGAAAATGGTGGTGAAGTGATGCAGGCGGTACGTCACCCGTTCCCGACCTCTGACTTCTCGTCCTTTATCCTGCAGGCGCAGTCCTCAGGTGCTGACGTGGTGGCCCTGGCAAACGCCGGTGCAGACACCACCAATGCCATCACCACCGCCGGTGAATTCGGCCTGACCCAGTCCGGCCAGACCCTGGCAGCGCTGCTGTTGTTCCTGACCGACGTTCACGCACTGGGTGCTCAGTCTGCCCAGGGCATTCAGCTGACCACCGGCTGGTACTGGAACATGAACGACGAAACCCGTGCCTGGTCTGACCGTTTTATGGAGAAAACCGGCGTTCGTCCAACCATGGTTCACGCTGGTATCTACTCCAGCACCATGCAGTACCTGAACGCCGTCAAGGCCACCGGATCGGATGCCGCCCAAACGGTACGCAAGCAGATGATGGATACGCCGATCAACGATATGTTTGCCAAGAACGGCTTCATTCGTGAGGACGGCCGCATGGTTCACGACATGTACCTGGCGCAAGTGAAAACGCCCGAAGAGTCCAAGAGCGAGTGGGACCTGTATGACATCGTACGCACCATCCCAGGGGACGAGGCGTATCGCCCGCTGTCTGAGAGCAAGTGCAAGCTCGTAACCCAAAACTGATGTTCTGACCGACTGGGCCGTCCCGCGCTATCCGGCAGTACCGGCGGGGCGGCCACTGACCTGCAGACACGCAACTTGCGAATACGATCCGTTGCGCTGCTTTTGGAGTTTGTAACATGACCGAGATTCTGGGAGTCCCCGTGGCCGTGCTGTCTGGCCAGTTGATGCTCGGGGTGATCAATGGCGCCTTTTATGCTCTGCTGAGCCTCGGCCTGGCGGTTATATTTGGCCTGCTGAAAATTATTAATTTCGCCCATGGCGCCATGTACATGCTCGGTGCCATGTGTACCGTACTGATTTTTGATGCCTTCGGCGTCAACTACTGGGTAGCGCTCTTCGTCGCGCCTGTGATCGTGGGCTGTTTCGGCATTCTGCTGGAATACTTTCTGTTGCGCCGCATCGCGGGCCAGGATCACATCTACAGCCTGTTGTTGACCTTCGGGATTGCGCTGATCCTTCAAGGTGTTCTGACCAATATTTATGGCGTTTCCGGCCTGCGCTATTCCATGCCGGAGATGTTCAGAGGTGGTATGAACCTCGGGTTCATGTTCCTTCCCTACTATCGTGCCTGGGTCATCGTGGCAGCCTTGCTGGTGTGCTTCGCAACCTGGTTCATGATTGAGAAAACCCGGCTTGGCTCCTACCTGCGGGCAGGCACGGAAGATTCCCAACTGATGCAGGGGTTTGGCATCAATGTGCCACTGCTGATCAGCCTCACCTACGGTTTTGGTGTCATGCTCGCCGCGTTCGCCGGTGCGCTTGCCGCACCCATTTACTCGGTGTCGCCGGTGATGGGTTCCAACATACTCATTGTGGTGTTTGCCGTGGTCGTCATCGGCGGCATGGGCTCCATCGCCGGCGCGGTAATTACCGGCCTGATGATGGGTGTCGTGGAAGGGTTCACTAAGGTGTTCTACCCGGAAGGGTCGGCAGCCGTGATCTTCCTGGTGATGGTGGTTGTCCTGTTGATTCGCCCGTCGGGCCTGTTTGGTAAGGAGGCATAGTCATGGCGAACGCAACCACGCAGACAGATATCCAGCAAAGTATCGTTCAGCAACAGAAGTCCGAGCAACGCAAGAAACAGATACTGAATCTTGTGCTGCTGGTGCTGCTCCTGCTGGCACCGGCGGTGATGTACCCCGTGTTCCTGATGAAAATCCTGTGCTTCGCCCTGTTCGCAGTGGCGTTCAACCTTCTGTTGGGCTACACCGGCCTGCTGTCATT
This sequence comes from Marinobacter sp., assembly GCA_002726615.1. GTDB lineage: Bacteria > Pseudomonadota > Gammaproteobacteria > Pseudomonadales > Oleiphilaceae > Marinobacter. Next base: position 18,271 of record PBRG01000021.1, on the reverse strand, counting down.
CGGGCACGCAGCGTTCCTGGCTGCGGGTTCATACACCACCGGTTACCTGCTCTCGAATTTCTCCGGTCTGACGACCGAAATGGGGATCCTTGTGGGCACAGCGGCGGCGACGATTCTGGGCCTCGGTTTCGGGGTCGTGGCCATTCGCCGCCAGGGTATTTATTTCGCGATGATCACCCTGGCGCTGGCGCAACTGGTCTACTTCTTCTTCGTGCAGGCGCCCTTTACCGGTGGCGAGGACGGCATGCATGGCGTACCCCGCGGTCATCTTTTCGGCCTCGTTGACCTGAGTAACAATTACGCCATGTACTACTTCGTGCTGGCTGTCTTCCTGGGAGGCTATCTGGTGGTGCAACGCATCGTCGGTTCCCCCTTCGGGCAGGTGCTCAAGGCGATCAAGCAGAACGAGCCACGGGCGGTGTCCCTTGGCTACAACGTGGATCGCTACAAGCTGCTCGCCTTCGTGATTTCGGCAAGCCTGGCCGGCCTGGCCGGATCGGTGAAAACCGTGGTGTTCCAGCTCGCGTCCCTCAACGACGCCCACTGGCACATGTCCGGCGAAGTCATCCTGATGACGCTTCTGGGTGGCACTGGCACGTTGCTGGGCCCGGTGGTCGGTGCCACCTTCGTGGTGAACCTGGAATATCAGCTGGCCCAGGGGCCGTTGGGTGACTGGGTAGACCCCATCCTTGGCGGTATCTTCGTGCTGACGGTGATGGCCTTCCGCTCGGGCATTGTGGGGGAAATCCAGAACTTCATGCGCAAGAACATGAGTTAGTCGTCACTGGCCGCCCAACTGCCATATCCCAGCTCCATGACCCGGGCCACTTCGGTCTCGGGTATGGCCGCCAGGTCGCCAAGTTCGAGGGTGTCGTAGTGAAAGGCGTAAAGGCGGGACGTGAATTCTGCCACGGGCAGGGATGCCTCACCCCGGATTTCTCCGTGTCCTCGCGTTGAGCAGGTGATGCCCTGGCCCCAGTCCTGCCCGCTATCGTTGTTGGGATTGAAGAAGTACACCCGCATCTCGTTGCTGGGGCTGAGCGCAACCCGCAGGATGGTGATGGCATGTCGCCCCACAAATCGGGCGGCGCTGTCTGTAACGGCAATTCCGGCAGGCTGGTGATGAATAACGGGTATGTTGCCATTGTAATAAGGATGGTAGCTCGCGTAGAAATGGCGAACAAAGCCCTCGTAGTCCTGCACCTCCCCGGTATGGATGTCCGCTACCACCTTGAAACCATGGCTTACCCACCAGCCATAGAATTCCGGGTTGATCCAGCGATGGGCGTCATCGTCCCGGTCTTCACAGCGCCGCCACATCTCACCATAGATCCGGTCCAGGTGGGGAATCAGGATCAGTGATACCGGGTCTACGTCGACGGGGGTGTCCTTGATCAACCCCGGTTCCAGATTCTTGGACGACACTTCCCACCCTTCAAATCGGCTCAGCACCTCGTTGTCGCGGGCGGCCCAGGTCAGTACCTGGAGCAGGTAGTCAGCCTCGTTGGCGGCCCACATGGATAGCCCGATGGCGGACTGACAACTGGGGTTGTTGCCCTGCCCAACGCCCAGTGGCTGGCCCAACAGGTTGAGCACGCCGGCCAACAGGAAAACTCTTGGTGGAATCTCATCACCGAACGTTTCTGACAGCGCCTGCTCGGTTTCCGCCGATAATTTGAGCTTAATCTGCCGCCACAGGGCCTGAGCGACGGGTGGGGTGAACAACGAACCTCGCTCCAACATCATGGTCAGCCCGTAGACCGCCTGACAGGTTTCCGGATGGATGGCTTCATCAATCAGCGCATCCACGAGTTGGTTGTAACAATAGAAATCATCCAGCCCGGTCATCGTCAGCCCCAGGGCGGTGGGGATGAGCTCTTCCTCGTCGCTGGTGCGCAGAAACCGCAAAAATACCGCGTGATAGGGCGACGCCAGCCCGGTATCGTGCATGTTGCGGGCAAACTCGCTGGCTTCCGCGGACAGCTCAACGTCGTCCATTTTGGCCAGGCGTAGCTGGTACAGGTCCAATCCGGGATCTTCACGGCTACCGGGCGTGGGTGCAAACAGCGCCCTCACCAGGCGGGTGGCGTCGGCGGTGCCTGTGGTTTTCAGTTCCGGGTCATACAGGCATTTGGCGATCTGGCCAATCATGTCGCAGATGCTGTCCACCTGCACAGGCCCTTGTTCCAGCAGCCGCCACACCTCAGCCACCAGGCTGTCCAGCAGGTTTTCGTAGCCAAGGTGGGATATCAGGTATTGGTATAGCCCCAGAACGAGGGGGCCGAGTTGTTTGGGCCGTTCGCGGTCCGCTTCATTGAGGTTGCCAGACAGCAGATCCAGGTTCAGGGCCATCACCTGGGTGAGGAAATGCCGAGCCTGCTCTGAGGAAATACCCGGGTGAAAATAGTCGCCGCGCACCACCGCCAGCAGGCGAATTTCGCTGATTGCCTCAACAACCGTAGTGACGGCGCCGGCTTCACGCAGTGAGTGCTTGGCCAGGGCGGGTTGCAGAATGGCGGGTTTTGACCAGTCACTGGCGCCGAAGATGCCGGCTGATTCCAGAGCGCGAACCCGGCGGTACAGGACATCGAAGCCCCCCGGCAGGGTCATCAAAAGACGCGCACGTTCCAACAACCCCAGGCTGGAGGCTTGTGGCGACGCACTACGGGCGCGGGCAAAGTCTGCCAGGGCGGCATCAAGTTGCAATGAAGCCTGGGCGAGATCCAATGGTCAGCTCCTTTTCCGTTTTCCCTGATTCCGTCGTATACGCTGCCTGGTAATGGATTTAACAACAGGCGCGTCGAGGGCAGTTATAGAAGCCAGTGTAGTCCCCCTCGATCGAGAAACGAAGCTTCCGAAAATTGATACGGTATTTGCCTGTCTCGTCAAATGGCCAGGAAAGCTCGATACAGGAAAGCTCGACAAAGGAACGTTGAATCTTTGCCTCGAACATTCAGGGCACTACAGTGGAAGAGGCTGGATTGGGCCTGGTATTACGCATTGCCGGATCGGTAGGGGGTATAAGCAAACAGCAACTTATGGGTTGCTGTAAATCGACAGCTCCCGGGCGTGTCGTTCGGGCTTCGGATCATCTATGGACTCCACGGCTTCAATCTGCGCAATGTAGTCTGCCGGAAGGCCGTTTTCCCGACGGGCCGGTTTCCTACGCGTTGCATTTGGCAGAACCGCCCCCGGCGGATTTGTGGAAGCGGAGCCGGTGAGCGGGGAGTTCTGCCACAGCTATGAACCGGGCCGATGGAACCCTGGCCTTGAGTCGTCGTTGCGACATGTTGGAGCCATAGCTGAAGCAGAGCATGGAATGTCCTTGTTGGCGATTACACAGAGCCTACCAGTGATGATGTCATTGCAGGTGCGGCCTTTGTGAGTGACCCCTGCAACTGCATCACCAATTCATCCACCCGCCGTTCTGCCTCAGCAACGGATTGCGCCAACACATCACCGCCTTCCTCCTGATTTTCAACAGCAATGCTGTGCAGGCTGGTAATACCGATAAACTCAAGCACGGTGGTCAGGCTTGGCTCCAGGTGATTCATATGTGCCAGCTCGCCCCCAGGTTCAAATCCAACCCCGCCGCGGGAAGACAGTATAACCGCATGGCGGGGTCGGTCTGCCAGCAGTGCTGTGAAAGGGGCTTCGGGGGTGGATGGGTCGTACTCCACGGTCCGGCCCATGCGAACGATCTGGTCCATCCAGGCCTTCAGAGCCGCGGGCATACCAAAATTATAGAGCGGCGCGCCAATGACCAGGATGTCCGCGGCGACCAGTTCATCGATCAGTTGGTCGCTTTCCGCCAGTGTGTCGTTCATCCAGGGCTCGTGCTTTTCGGGTGGAGTGAAGGCTGCCTGTATCCACCGTTGATCAATGAAGGAAGGCGGTGTGTCACCGATATCTCGGTGGGTCACGGTATCGCCGGGGCGTCGGGCCTGCCACCGGGAAACGAACCGGTGGGTCAGGCTGCGGCTGTGGGAGCCGTGTTCGTGGGTGCCGGCGCGGCCAGGGCGGGCAGAGGCGTCGAGTTGCAGGATGTGAGTCATATCGGGCTCCACTCTGTTGTGAGATAAATTCATCTGTGGTTGACAGCTAATTAAGCCTAAATCCATACTTTCAGGCTCACAAACGATGATTTTTTGTGCCTATAGATGAGGTGTATTCATCCATGAATCCCCGGCGCCTGCCTTCGCTGTCCGCCTTGCGAGCCTTCGAGGCGGCTGCCCGCCATGAGAGTGCCAAGCAGGCTGCTCAAGAATTGTCGGTGACCGCCACGGCGATTAGTCATCAGATTCGTGGGCTTGAGGAAGCGCTTGGGGTGGAACTGTTCGTTCGCAAACCCCGGCAACTGTTGCTGACGCCTAAAGGGCGAGAATTGCAGGAGGTTCTGGGAGCTGCCTTCGACAACATCGGCAACGCCATCGAGCGATTGAAGGCAGTGCCGTCGCGCCAGGCAGTTACTCTGTCGACCACGCCGGCTGTAGCGGTGCGTTGGCTACTTTCCTGGGTGTGCATGTTGCGGGACAGCCATCCGGACATTGACCTGCGCATCCACGCTTCCCACGAACCGGTGGCTCTGGACGGGGTGACGGCGGATCTTGCCATTCGCTATGGGGATGGCCATTGGCCGGGTTTAGTCGCGGAGAAACTGTTCGATAACACGTTTATACCAGCTTGCAGCCCCCACCTTGGGCTGAAACGGCCTGAAGACCTGCGAAACCACCCATTGATTCATTTCCGTCCCCAACATGCGTCGATAACGCCATTGGATTGGGCCGGCTGGCAGAAGCTGGCGGAGCTATCCGGCCTGGATGTCAGCGCTGGATTGGTGTTTTCAGACGAAACCCATGCGATCTCCGCTGCCGTGGGTGGCCAGGGCGTGGCACTGATGAGCCGGCCGTTGATCGAGGATGAGTTAGCCGAAGGGCGGCTGGTGCAGCCCTTCGGCCCGGAGCTTGAAGGTAAGCCTTTCTATTTGGTGTACCCGGAAAGCCGCCGGCAGGACCCGACGATACTGGCCATCCGCGATTGGGTACTGAACGTACCCGGTGGATTGTGCTCAGTATCGCCGACTGCTACCGCCTGAGGGTCAGGCTATGGCGGATTTCATTGACTCCAACAGTGCGTCATCCAACTCATTGGCACGCTTGGCCGCTGGCCGGCTTTCCGTGCGCTGGATGTACTCCTGGAACACCCTGTTTGGCGGAATGTTCTTCTGCATGGTTTCCCACCACAGGTAACTGCTGACCAGCACATCCGCCGCACTGAACGTATCGCCACAGATGTACGGAGTCCTGCCCAGCACTTTCTCCAAAGTATTGATGCTGTTTTCCACGTGGCCGCAACCGACGGACTGGGCGTTGCTACTGTCGATCTTCCAGCCGTGGGCCAGGGCACTGGTGGCCATCTCGAAGGGGCCCGCCATGAAAAACAGCCAGCGGTAATAGGCGCCGCGTTCCGCAGAGCCTGACGGTGGGGCGAGCTTCCTGCCCGGGAACTGGTCTGCGAGGTAAGCGCAGATGGCCGCCACTTCAGTCACGATGGTGCTGTCGTGTTTGATGGCGGGCACCTTGCCCATCGGGTTGATGGCCAGGTATTCCGGGGTTTTCATGTCCGGGCCGAAGTCCATCGTCTCGACGGTGTAGGGAATACCAACTTCTTCCAGCATCCAGCGCACAACACGGCCGCGTGACATGGGGTGGGTGTAAAAGGTGAGTTCCGACATGCTGATCTCCTTTTCAAGCTTGTGTTTTCAAGGGGATGGGTTACTGCGAGATCAGATTAATGTGGAAATAGGTGAATATCTGTCCTAGATAAATGGGAAGATGCATTTTTAATGTAAAAAATTGGAAAAACTGCCAGGAGGATGGTCACGATGTCTGGTCCCACGACCCGCGTGTTAACCGTGCTGGAGTTGTTGCAAACCCACGGACAGATCGGCGGAGCCGAGCTGGCGGAGCGGCTGGGTGTGGATCGGCGCACTATCCGGCGCTACATCACGGTGCTCGAAGAACTGGGCATTCCGGTGATGACCGAGCAGGGGCGTTATGGTGGATACCGGCTGGGGGCCGGCTTCAAATTGCCGCCGATGATGTTCACCGATGAGGAAACCCTGGCGATCTCCCTCGGGCTGCTGGCGGCCCGACAGCTTGGGCTGGCGGATGCCGCGCCGGCCATTGCCAGCGTACAGGCGAAGCTGGAACGGGTGATGCCGGCCAACCTGAAAAAACGGGTACGCGGCGTCAGCGACACCACCCGGGTGATCCTGCCGCGGGGCGAGCCCAGCCTGGACGACCGTGCCCTGCAAACCCTGACCGTTGCCACGGAAGCGATGCGCTCGGTGGGGTTTACCTACCACTCTCCGGATCATGGCGGGATCGACCGCAGCGTTGATCCCTACGGTCTGGTGTTCCGTCAGGGGCGCTGGTACCTCACTGGCTTTTGCCATCTCCGCCAGGCCATGCGCTCGTTCCGGCTGGACCGCATCAGCCATGTCCACCTGTTAACGGCCACTTTTCAGCGGCCACCGGATTTCGATGCGGCGGATTTCCTGAGTGAGAGCTTCCTGTCCTGGGGACGCACCCACGAGGTGTCGCTGGTGCTCCATACGGACCGTGAATCGGCCTCAGCCGTGTTTGGTTTTCATTCCTCCTGCGCGGAGGGGTTCGAACAGCGTGATGATGGCCTGCTGCTGACCACTCAGACTGACAGTTTCGAGTGGTTTGCCTGGTGGCTGGCGCAACTCCCGTTCCGGTTTACCATCCTCAAGCCGGATGGGCTCAAGGATGCGTTACGGGAGCATGCCACGCGGTTGCTGGAATGTTGTGAGTGAGGACTTACCCTACAAACATCCTCTTCGCCAATGGCAACCCCTTCAGGCCACTGACCGCCACGGTCGCCAGTAACCCACCGATCATTGCCCCGGCCACGCCGCAGGTCATCACGTCCTGGCCGGTCAGGTACAGGCCGGGAATGCGGGTCTTGGGCTTCAGCCAGTCCTGCTCAAAGCGGCTGGGAGTGTGGTTCAGGCCGTAGATCTCGCCCTTGCTGTAGCGGCAGAAGTAATCGGTGGACAGCGGCGTCGACAGCTCGTAGTAATCCACCTTGCCTTCCAGGTGCGGGAACTTCTCATACAGCTTGGCCAGTAGCCGCTGGGCGTAAGCTTCCTTCTTGGCTTCGTACTCGTCGCCACGCTTGCCCCAGGTCTCGTCGGCCCAGTCCTCGTACCAGTCATACGGCCCGGGGGCAACGATCTCGATGGTGGCGCGGCCGGGGTAGCGCTCGGCAAAGCTTGGGTCTTTGGCGGACGGGAACGAGATGTACGTCAGCGGAATGTCGTGTTCATCCGGCGAGGCCACAAAGTCGCTGACCTGTTTCTCATAGTTGGTACCCGGATAGATCCAGTAGTTGGTCTTTGGCAGCTTCAGGTTCTCGGCGGTATCTTCCAGGCCGATGTACAGGCAGTTGCTGGCCATGGAGCGTTCCACGGTTTTCAGCTTTTCCTGGTAATAGTCCCGGTGGGGCGCGGTTTCCGGCAGCAGTTTGTCGAACGTGTTGAACACGCCGGCATTGCTGATCACCAGCGGGGCACGAACGTCCTCGCCGTCTGCCATGCGCACACCCACGGCCTTGCCTTTTTCGATCAGGATTTCTTTCACGTCGGCGTAGGTGAACACTTCTCCGCCGCTCTGCTGGATGACTGGAATAATGGTCTTTGCCATTTCCGAGGCACCGCCGATGGGGTAGTAGCCGCCGTACAGGTAGTGGCGGGCAATCAGGGCGTGGATGATGAAACTGGATTCTGCGGGTGGCAGGCCGTTGTCGCCCCATTGGCCGGTAAGCACCGCGATCAGTTCCTGATTGTTGGTCAGGTCTTCCAGAACTTCTCGTGTGGGCTTGTTGAGGAATGCGGGTGCTGTGCGGTCGACCAGCTTGCGCAGGGGCCCGGCGGCCAGGTCCGGAAGTACTTTGCCGATCACCAGCCCCGGCATGGCTTTGGCCACTTGCCGCAGATAACCCAGGTAGGTGTCTATGGCCTGTTCCTCGCCGGGAAACTCCTTCTTCAACTCCGCTTTGAATGCGTCCGGGCCGGCGACAAGATCCACGTGGCGATTACCAATAAAGATGCGGTCAAAGTGGCTGTCCATGGGCGCCCACTTCAGCTGCCCGTCGGTAATGTGGTCGAACAGGCGTTTGCTCAGGGTGTGGTCCGCACCCACATCCCCAATGTAATGCACACCTACATCCCATTCGTAGCCGTTGCGATCGTAGCTGTGTGTAAAGCCCCCGGCGGTGTAGTGCTGTTCGAACACCACCACTTTCTTGCCCAGTTTGCTCATGCAGGCCGCTGTGGTCAGCCCGCCAATACCGGAGCCGATGACAATGGCGTCGTAGGGGCCATCAAGACGATTGGCGCGATAGCGTCGCCCGACACGGATAGTACTGGGTTTGGGGCTACTCATGATGTGGTGTCCTTTTTGTGTTGTTTGTTTTCAGCAATAGAGCCATCGAGTAGGAGAGTGACAACACCTTCGGTCAGGTGAGGTTCCGCCTTCGCACTGGGCAGGTGCCCGTCGATAGACAGCTGGGACAGGCCGTGCACCAGGGACCAGGCGGCGGCGGTCATCAGTGATAACGAAATGGGTTTGACGTAACCGGCCGCTTGCGCTTGTGCAATGGTGTCTTCCAGGACCTGGAAAGCCCCTCTGCCGGCTATGTCCAGGCGCGGATGAATACCTTTGGGCAGCACCCGCCCGCCAAACATCAGCCGGTACAGGTTGGGTTCGTCCCGGGCGAATGATACGTAAACCAGGCCGATATCAATCAGTGCCCGCCTGGGGTTACTTTGATCGACGGCGAGCAGTCGTTCCCGCAGAGCCTCGAATCCGGTCACGGCCAGTTCTGCGAGCAGGCTGTCCCGGTCAATGAAATGTCGGTACAGGGCAGGGGCACTGACCCCGATTTGCTTTGCCAGGGCTCGCAGACTGATGGCCGCATCGCCATGTTCACGCAGGACTTCCAGCGCCAGTTCATGAGCCTGCTGGGGCAGGTCGCCGTGGTGGTAATTGGTTTTGAGCGGGGTTGGGCTGTCAGCCATAAGTTATCACCAGTAACATTGTTACTGGTGATAACATCACAAGGTGAAGGCGATTGTCAACTGATTTGGATGTCGCCAGTTTTTTCTGCTGGTGGCGCCAGACCGGGAGAGTTAGATGTTTATGAGTACGCTGCGGGTTTCAGGCATTCCGAAAGATAAAGGAATCCATCGACAGCACGCCATGCTCAATACCACCCTTAATAACTGAGCCACGGGCCTCGGGGCCGGCGGCACCCAGTGCAACCAGCAACGGTAGAAAATGCTCCGTGGTGGGGTGTGCGCGCTGGGCATGGGGCGCGAGAGTCAGAGTGTTTATCAGGCGTGCCTGGTCGTTTTCCAGAACCGCTTCACGAACCCACTGGCTAAAGACCTTTGCGTACTCTGCACTGTTGTTGTCCCTCCAGCGTACCTCGTAGAGGTTGTGGGTCAGACTGCCCGAACCGACGATCAGCACGCCTTCCTCTTGCAGCGGTGCCAACACCTGGCCCAGTTGGTAAGCGGACTGGCTATCAAGGTTTGCGGGCAGAGACACCTGGAACACCGGCACCGAGGCGTCCGGATACAGGTACGTCAGTGGCACCCAGGCACCGTGGTCCAGGCCGCGATGGGCATCGGCAACGGGTTGCCATCCGGCGTTATCCAGCAGCGACAGTGCCTTCTTGGCAAGCGACGGATGACCATGCGCCGGGTATTTCAGTTCGTACATGGCGGGTTCAAAGCCTCGAAAGTCATGGACGGTAGCCGGTACTTCTGACAGACCCACCCGTACCTCTTGCGTCATCCAGTGAGGTGACACCACCAACACGGCAGTCGGTCGGGGTAGTTCCGCTCCGAGCTGCGAGAGAGCCGGGCCCGCAAGGCCCGGCTCCAGTGCGAAGGTGGGAGCGCCGTGGGATACGAACAGACTGGTCATGGCGCAATACTCCTGTTTATTTCGTTACCAAACGGTCTACGGAAGCGCGCCCGGCACCGCTAAACAGCAGGGACACCGAAGCCGCCAGTAATGCCAACCCGAATTCATAGCCGTTGTTGCTCATGAACAGGCCATTCTGGATATGCACGCTAAAGATGGCAATCAACATGGCGAAGGCCAGCGCTGCGCTCGCGGGACGAACCAGCAGGCCGATGATCAATGCCAGGCCGCCCAGAAACTCGGTGCCGCCTGCCAGAAGGGCCATGAGGTAACCCGGGCTCAGACCGATGGAGTCCATCCACTGCCCGGTGCCTTCCAGGCCGTAGCCGCCGAACCAGCCGAACAGCTTCTGGGCGCCGTGAGCCACGAAGATGATGCCAACGGGAATACGCAGCGCGAGGGCTCCCCAGCCAGCGTTGGTGTTGAGCAGTTTGTTGAGGAATGTATTGTTCATGATCCTGTTTCCTTGTGTTTGAGATGTGTGTTGAGCATGGGGATACTTTACGAATATCTTATTTTGGGATAAATATGCTTTTATTGGATTGACTGTCTCGAAAAACGGAACAATAGAATGGATCGATTGCTGGAGATGCAGACCTTCTGCACCGTTGTGGATGAGAGCAGCTTTGTGGCCGCCTCGGAGGCAATGGGAATGTCGAAAGCCGCCGTATCTCGCTACGTTGGTGAACTCGAATCCCGGCTTGGGGTGCGACTTCTTCATCGCACTACCCGGCGACTGTCCCTGACGGCAGAAGGGGAAGTGTTCTACGTGCGTTGTCGAGAGTTGCTGGCGGGGGTGGAAGAGGCTGAAGCTGAACTGACCTCACGCAGTGGCGTCGCCAAGGGTGTGTTGCGCATTAATGCCCCGGTGAGTTTTGGCATTCGCCACCTGGCGCCCCTGTGGGGGCAATTTCATAGTGAATATCCGAATGTGGAACTCAACATCGACCTGTCCGACCGCATTGTGGATATTGTTGAGGAAGGCTTTGACCTGGCGATCCGAATTGCCAGCTTGAGAAATTCCACCCTGGTGAGCCGGCGTCTCACCACCACGCGGCTTGTTGTCTGCGCCTCTCCCGAATACCTCAGCGCCCACGGCACGCCAGAACATCCCGGGGACCTGATCCATCACAAGATCGTCGCCTACAGCAACCTGGCCACGGGTAACGACTGGCATTTTGACGGTCCGGATGGACCATTGAGCACGCGAATACGCCCCTGGATGCATGCCAACAACGGTGAAACCTGCTGTGCCGCCGCCCTGGCCGGTCAGGGGGTGATCCACCAGCCCAGTTTCCTGGTGCAGGATGACCTGGACGCAGGCCGGCTGGTGGAACTGATGCCGGATTACCGCTCCGACGAACTGGGTGTGTACGCGGTCTATCCCACCCGGAAATTCGTGACGCCGAAGGTGCGGGCATTGGTGGATTATCTGCAATCGACCTTCCCGGACGTGGTTTAGGCGCCGGGTCGGTCACTCAAGGTAACCCCCCACCGCCTGTAACACCTGCTGTGAATCGGTAGGGGAGACCCAGATTGCCAATGCCGTGCGCTGCTGGCCTTTGTCCGGTGCTGCCGGCAGTTTTAGTTGCCATTCGCCTTCACCGGGTAGGGTTGTGACATCAAGCACCACGAAATCGTGAGTGAGTGTCTTGCCTCGGTTCTCACCCGCTTTCACTTGAGTCTCGATGCCCATGCCCAGGTAAGCGACGTGAAGGTGATTGCGGGTCTTGTCCGCAAAGTAGACTTTCAGCCGGTTGCCCTGAAGGTCAGCGGTCAGGTTGCCGACCTGTTCGTTTGACGTTTCCCAGTTGCGCGCGCCCCGGAACCATGGCCGCCATTCCTGGCTGTTAATGACAAAACCCGGTGTGTACACCTGGCTGATGTTGCCATCCCTGGCATATCGGCGCTGCCGCTGGCTGTATTCGCTGCTCGCAAAGCGGTCTTTCCAGCCAATATAGTTCCAGTAGTCAACATGAAAGGCCATCGGGATGAACGTTCTGAAAACGCCGTCGCGGTTTTTCAGGGAACTGAGGAAGGCGTCAGCCGGTGGGCAACTACTGCAACCCTCCGACGTAAACAGTTCAATAACATCGGTCTGCGTGTTACTGCTTTGCCACTGTTCGGCGTGGACGAGCAGGGGGAACAGAACTAACGCAGGTATCAGCATGCGCCTCATAACGATCTCCACAGGTGACAGTTCTCAGTTTCCCGACGCTCCGCGTCTCCGCAGAGCATCGTTGTCATGAATCACAGTCCCAGCATGTCAGAGGCATGCCAGCGAATGGTTCAATGAAGCTGAAACTTTCGATCACAATTCCGTCACGGAGATCGTCGCTATTATCCCCGACGTGCCGCCTCAATAGCCGCAACATCGATTTTACCCATCGTCATCATCGCCTCGAACACCCGTTTCGCGGTTGCACGGTCCGGATCGGCAATGGCGTCTGACAGAATCTGCGGCGTAATCTGCCAGGAAATGCCCCACTTGTCCCGGCACCAGCCGCAGGCACTTTCTTCGCCGCCGTTGCCCACAATCGCGTTCCAGTAGCGATCAGTTTCCTCTTGATCCACGGTGGCCACCTGGAACGAAAACGCTTCGCTGTGCGTGAAGATGGGGCCGCCGTTTAGCCCGAGGCAGGGAACGCCCAGTACGGTGAACTCCACCGTCAGTACATCTCCTTCTGAACCGGATGGATAGTCTGCCGGTGCATGATTTACGGCATCCACCGATGAATCGGGAAAAGTCCGGGCGTAGAAGTTCGCCGCCTCTTCGGCGTCGCCGTTGTACCAGAGGCAAATGGTGTTCTTTGCGCGTTTCGTCATACCGTTTCTCCATTTGTTGGCTTACAGGATAGTAGTTAGTTGTTCAGCGTTTCCGGAAATCGACATGGCCTGCGAACGAGCCGGACATCAGCTACTCTTTTTATAGACGCAGTTTGCCATCGTTCCGTAGCCAGGATCCTGCTTGGTTCGTAGCCCGCCCGATTTACGAGGTGATTATGAGCAACGCGAAAAAGCGCCCTCTGTATATACCCTACGCCGGCCCCACCTTGCTGGAGATGCCGTTGTTGAATAAGGGCAGTGCCTTCACGCAGAGGGAGCGCCTGGACTTCAACCTGATTGGCCTTCTGCCGCAGAACGTGGAAACCATCGAGGAGCAGGCAGAACGCGCTTACAAGCAATACCAGCTATGCCAGACCGACCTGGACCGACATATCACCTTGCGCGCCATCCAGGACGACAACGAAACCCTTTTTTACCACCTGCTGGAAGACCACCTGGAAGAAATGCTTCCGATTATCTACACCCCCACCGTGGGCGAGGCGTGCGAGGAGTTTTCCAACATCTACCGCAACCATCGCGGGCTGTTCGTGTCCTGGCCCGACCGGGAACACATGGACTACCTCCTGCGCAGCGCCACCAAGGAAAACGTCAAGGTCATTGTAGTTACCGACGGCGAGCGCATATTGGGATTGGGTGATCAAGGTATCGGCGGCATGGGCATTCCTATCGGAAAGCTGTCGCTTTACACCGCATGCGGCGGTATCAGCCCGGCCAATACGCTGCCTATCACGCTTGATGTTGGCACCAACAACCAGACCCTGCTTGATGACCCGATGTACATGGGGTGGCGCCACAAGCGCATAGGCCAGAAGGAGTACGACGCCTTCGTGGCTGAATTCCTGGCGGCGGTGAAGCGCCGCTGGCCCAAGGTGCTGGTGCAGTTCGAGGATTTCGCGCAGAACAACGCCATGCGCCTGCTGAAGAAATACCGCGACGACGCCTGCTGCTTCAACGACGACATCCAGGGCACCGCCTCAGTGTGCCTGGCCACCTTGCTGGCGGCGTGTAAAACCAAGGATGAGAAGATCAGCGACCAGACAGTTGCGTTTGTGGGCGCTGGTTCCGCCGGCTGCGGCATTGCCGAACAGATCATCGTGGCGATGACGAACGAAGGGTTGCCGGAACCCGAGGCGCGCCAACGGGTTTATATGATTGACCGCCCCGGGCTGCTGACCAGCGACATGACCGACCTGCAGGATTTCCAGTTGTCGCTCGCCCAGGCCCCGGCCCGGCTCGAAGGCTGGTCAGGCCGGGCATTGATCGATGTGGTGAAACAGGCGAAGCCGACGGTACTGATCGGCGTCTCCGGCCAGCGCGGCCTGTTCAGCGAAGACGTTATAAAAACCATGCACTCCACCTGTGCCCAGCCACTGGTGATGCCCCTGTCGAACCCCACCTCCAAAGTCGAGGCAACGCCCGAAGAGATCCTGACCTGGACCAACGGCGAAGCCCTGGTGGCGGCCGGTAGCCCCTTCAAACCGGTGGAGCTGAATGGCAAAGCCCACCCCATCGCGCAATGCAACAATGCCTACATCTTCCCGGGCATTGGCCTGGGAGTGATCGCCGCCGGCGCCTCCCGGGTGACCGATACCATGCTGATGGCCGCCGCCAATGGGTTGGCGAAACAGGCGCCCATCGTTCAGCAAACCGGCGAGCGGCTATTGCCGGACCTGGCCCGTATTCAGGAAATCAGTCGCAATATCGCCTTCGATGTCGCCAGGCAAGCGCAGGCGGATGGTGTCGCCTTGCGCTCCGATGACGACACCATTCACCAGACCATCGAACGCCATTTCTGGCGCCCCCGTTACCGGGATTACCTCCGGCGTTCGATTTAAAGACCTACTGGCACTGCTCGAGCCCGCTGCTGATCATCCACTGGACCCCAAAACGGTCCTTGGCCATTCCGAACCGATGCGCCCAGAAGGTCTGTTCGAACGGCATGATCTCTGCGCCCCCTTCGGAAAGCGCCTGGAAAACCCTCTCCGCCTGCTCGGTATCATCATATTCAAGGTGGATCTGCGTACCCTGGGGCGCTTGATAACCGTCTCCCGACATGTCCGCCCCCATCAACCGGCGGCCGCGAATATTGAGGGAGGAATGGATAACGCGATCGTGCATCTCTTTCGGCACATCCTCTGCCGCTGGCGTTTCGCCGTAGGTAATCACGGCTTCCAGAGTGCCGGCGGTCACCTCTGCATAAAATTCCATGGCTTCCCGGCAGTTGCCGCCAAACGCCACGTGCACGTTCATCTC
Organism: Marinobacter sp.; assembly: GCA_002726615.1. Taxonomy (GTDB): domain Bacteria; phylum Pseudomonadota; class Gammaproteobacteria; order Pseudomonadales; family Oleiphilaceae; genus Marinobacter. Next base: position 3,152 of record PBRG01000021.1, on the reverse strand, counting down.
CCGTGGCAGCTGTTCCTGCGAACGATGCTTCTCAAGTGCGGGGCTAGGCGCGAAATCCTCCAGCGTGAAGTAACGGCGTAACTCAAGGGTAACGTTGCCGTCGGCATCTTCTTTTGGCCACTGTTTTGCCCAGGCGATGGCGTCCTCGAAGGAATCCACCTCAAGCACACTGTAGCCGGCCAACAGCTCGCTGGTTTGCTCGAAGGGGCCGTTGATAACGGTCGGTTCACCGTTGCGGAACTGAATGCGGCAACCTTCCCGGGTGGGCCACAGACCGTCGCCACCGGTAAATACGCCAGCCTGCGTCATCCGCTCATTGTAGTCCGCCATTGCCTGCAGGAGGTCATCCGTGGGCATTACGCCATTCTCGGTGTCGGCATCGGCCTTGCGCATCAGCATGTATTTCATGTCGTCGTTCTCCAGTGATTGTTGGTGGTTTCACTGGTTAGTCGCGCGGAGCGGGTGGAAATCGACAGGGGAAGGAAAAATATCCAGGAATGCCGTTCAGATCGTACGGTTCATCGTGAGTCTTTTGCCTGTTCCGCCGCTCGTCTGTTGTCTCGCGCGGTAAAGCCCCAGCCAACGGCGGCAAGGAGAATCAACCCGGTGATGATTGGTGACACCTCTCCGAACGAGACTAACGCGCCGATGACAGACGCTACGGCTGCCACGGCAGACAGTTTCCATGAGTAGCCGCTGGTTCCAGACTGCTTTTGGGGTACTTCTTTCATGCATAATCCTCGTGAGCTATCCCCAACAGTAGCAGGAATTGTTTCACGATGATGCTATTGAAGCGCGGCTGTCGTCATCCTGATGGAATTCACCCAGTAAAGGGGCTATTGGCAGCTTCGCTCTCCATCGCGGCGAACGCTTCACGGATGGTGATGGGAGCAGTAGGCCGGGCATACATTGCCTTGAGGTAGTCCCGCAACCTGGGCGCGCCCGCCAACATATTCTCTTCGCTCGCCCAGTCGAGGGTGTACGCGGCGTTGAAGTCAGCCACACTGAGCCGATCGCCAACTATGAACTCGCGCTCCGCCATGTGCCTCTCCAGCACGGCGAGCATGTCTATGCATTCCTTCGTCGCCAGTTTCACATCCTGCGGCAGTTGGTTTTCTTCCGGGTAAAGGAACGTATGCCGCGCGATGCGCCAGAGAGGCTGTTCAATCTCAGTTACCAGAAAGAAGATCCAGCGATACATCTGGGCCCTGTTTTCCAAGGATTCCGGGATAAAGCCCGCCTGAGGGTGTTTCTCGGCGAGGTAAATCTGGATCGCGGCCGACTCGGTTAAAACCAGATCGCCGTCGACCAGCACGGGCACCTTGGCGGCGGGGTTGAGGGAAAGAAAGTCTTGATGCAGGTGTTCACCCTGTAAGAGGGCTACCGGGTGTAGTTCGTATTCAAGGCCCAGTTCATTGAGTAACCATATTACGCGCAGGGCACGGGTTGGGGGTGTTCCGTATAATTTCAGCATTTCCTGCTCCTCCGATGCGTGGGCACCGCTTGTTCGATGGGTTCTTAATTAAGTCGAACCGGAGCATGTGAAATCGACATCACATTGTCATTTTCCCTTTGAGCAATGATTGAAGTTAACGAGTCACTTCCGGGCGATCAGGAAAACCGATGCTTTATCCGGTTGCCACTCATAATCGATGCTGAACCCTGCATTGGTCAGCATCGTCACCAGTGATTGCCGACTAAAGCGGTTCACAAACGGCGCCAATCCCACCGCCTGCATGGCTGGAATCAACAGTCGCCAGAGCACCATCAGTTCGCCCACCAGGGCGGTGCTGGAAACAAAAACGCCACCGGGTTTCAGCAGTTCGTGAGCCCGGATAATCGCTGCTTCCGCATCCTCCAGCAGGTGCAGGATATTCAGTCCCAGCACCGCATCAAAGCTTTCCGCCTCCAAGTCCAGACTATCCAGCGTACCCTGCTGAAAGCGCACGTTCTCAACGCCGGCATCGCGGGCTTTCTGTGCGGCGATCTCCAGCATCTTGCCGGAAATGTCGGTCGCGAGAATCTCTTTTACATGAGGCGCATGTACAAGGGCGGTACTGCCTGTGCCGCAGCCAAATTCCAGTACCGACCAGTTGGGCTGGAAATACCCCTGAGTGATGGCCAGTTTCTTCTGATAGCTTGCCTCATCCCGTACCCGACTTTTGGCGTAGCGCTGTGCGCTCTTGTCCCAGAACTCCTTAGAGCTTTTCATTGGACGCGGTTACCCACCTTCACGAAAACGGCGGATAAACGCTTCGGACTCTTCAATCGACTGCTCCATATTGCGAATCAGTGCGTCTACATCCTCGCGGATGCCCACCAACTCGTTTTCCAGTGAGCCAATCGCCTGGGCGTTCAGGTTATGCTTGAGGTACAACACCTGGTCCTGAAACGCCTGCAACACAGGGTCCATACGCTCCTCGGCGTCGTGCATACGGCGGATCAACTGGCTGTATTGCGCGCGAGTTTCGTCAAGCTGCTGTTCACTGCTACGGCGCAGAGAGTCGCTCTGGTATTCACCCAGTTCATCCTCCCATTCCTCAAACAGGGCCTCAGCCACCTCTTCGACTTTATCGATGCGGTCGCGGACGTCTTCCGCGCTCGATTTACTGTCTTCGTAAGCATCGCTGATCTCGGCGTAACGGTCCTTGAGCTCGGTATCCGGCATATTCACCACGCTCTGGAAGCGCTCAAGGGATGAGCGGAACGTCTCCTGGGCGTCGTTCTGACTATCCCGCGCGTTCTCCACTCGGTCTACCAGGATGTCGCGTTTTTCAAAGCCGAGCTTTTCCATGGCGTCGAAGTAGAGAGAGGAGCATCCGCCCAGCAGTGCGACACTGAACAGCGCCAGCCATAACCGCCGGGACGCAGATGTCGATGGTGAACTGACGGTGACGGGATTGGCCATACAGTATTTCTCCGGTTGGGGGCGTCGGTAAGCGTCCGGAAAGTGAAGCATGGGGGCGGCCTGCTGACAAGCTGCCATGTGATCTGTGGCCATGGCCCCGGCGAGTCATCCTTGCAGCTTTCAGCGGTTAGATACCATATTCCCGCTCCACCTTCGCAATCCGCACCCGAAAACTGGAATACCATTGTTGATGGCCAAGCCGCTGGGCCTCCTGGTGCTCAGCGTTCTGCTTCCAGTTACGAAT